>NZ_JBNTQO010000019.1:0-96210 GCF_050630465.1 Bacillus basilensis
ACTATGTTCCCTACATTTTCTTTCTTTACTTGCGGTGACACTATGTTCCCTACATTTTCTTTCTTTACTTGCGGTGATACTATGTTCCCTACATTTTCTTTCTTTACTTGCGGTGACACTATGTTCCCTACATTTTCTTTCTTTACTTGCGGTGACACGATATTATCTTTTTTCGTTTGAGGAGAAATGATGTTATTAGGTTTCATTTTAGTAATTTGAGGAGCAATTAACTCGCTTCCTTTTTTAATGACGTCTGAAATTTTATATTCTTTTTTCGCTTTTATTGGTGGCTGCGGTGGCTGTGGTAACACATTCACCGAAAACTTCGTATTGTCTTTCTCTGCTGGTTTTTGTTTTTCTATAACAGGTGGTTTTTGAATAACAGACGGTTTTTCAACTGGTTTTTCTATTTGAATTGGTTTTTCTTTTTGCACTTCTTTTTGAGGCTTTACCTGTACTTCTTTTTGCGGTGTCACTTGCATTTCCTTCTGTGGTTTTACCTGTACTTCTTTTTGTGGTTTCACTTGCATTTCCTTCTGCGGTTTTACTTGCACTTCTTTTTGTGTTTGTTGCATAGCAGGCTGCTGTGTAATTGGAGCTGATTGATACGTAACTTCTTCTTCATCTTCTATTCCAAGCGGCGTTGGCGTTGCTGCAAATTCTTTTTGTTGCACTTCTTTTACGTATTGTTTTGGCGGTGCTGAGCCTGCACCAGCATGTTGTTTCACGTGAACGCCGTTTGATGGCACTTTAATTTTCATACCTGGCATGATTAAATCTGGATTACTAAGTTGTGTATTTGTTTGTTTCAGCGTATCAAAATCCACTCCGTACTTTTTCGCAATTTTCCAAAGGGTATCCCCTTTTTGCACGATATGAATTTTCAAATTTTCCCCCTCCTGTATAACTTATCTATAAGTAACAAATCTCATGAAGTAACTCTTTCTACATAACGTTAACTTCTTTTCACTTTCATCACTTCTTCAATTTTCAATATCATTTGAAGTGGAATAAGCATAAAAAAATCGCAATGATTTCTTCACAACAATGTATGCCCATTTCGTTCTCGTTATGATTATGTGTATGAAAAAAAGCAACGGGAATCCCGCTGCTTCATACACGCTCTAACATACGATTTAATGCAAGAACCGCTTCTTCAGTCACTTGTTTATCTACGCTAATAACGTTAATTTCTTCTCCTCTTTCTATCGTTTCAAGCGCCCATAATAAGTGCGGCAGATCAATTCGGTTCATCGTTAAACATGGACACATAAAGGGGTTAAGTGAAACAATCTCTTTATCTGGATGTTGTTGAATAATTCGGTTCACTAAATTCATTTCTGTACCAATCGCCCATTTACTTCCAGATGGAGCCGATTCAATCATATCAATAATATATTTCGTTGACCCTGCGTAATCCGAAGCTGCTACAACTTCGTAGCAACATTCCGGATGTACAATAATATTCATATCCGGATGATTCTTCCGTACATTTTCAATATTTTTCACTGTAAAGTTTTGATGAACCGAACAATGACCTTTCCATAAAATCACTTGAATTTCTTCTATATCTCCATCGTACTCTAATGAATCTGTATACGGGTCCCATACTGCCATTTTATCTAACGGGATGCCTAAATCGTAAGCTGTATTTCTCCCTAAATGTTGATCCGGTAAAAAGACAAGCCGTTCTTTTTGTGTAAACGCCCAAGATACCATTTGTTTTGCATTAGAAGAAGTTACTGTCGCTCCTCCATTGCGACCACAAAATGCTTTAATGGCAGCTGTAGAGTTGACATATGTTAATGGAATCATCGTATCTCCAAATAATTTCGTGAGCTCTTTCCACGCTCTTTCTGTTTGTTCGATATCTGCCATATCTGCCATCGAACAACCTGCGCGCATATCTGGCAAAATAACGATTTGATCAGCTGTCGTTAACATATCAGCTGTTTCTGCCATAAAGTGTACACCACAAAACACAATATATTTTGCTTCTTTATTGCTCGCTGCAACTTGCGCAAGCTGAAGTGAATCTCCTGCCGCATCAGAAAATTGTACCACTTCATCCTTTTGGTAATGATGTCCTGGAATAAATAATGCTCTTCCCATTTTTTCTTTAATTTCACGAACCCGCTTTTCCATAACTTCTGTTGACATCGTGTGATAACGCTCCGGTAACATCGTTTCAATCGGTTGCACTTTTTCTAAAATACTCATATTTCTTTCTCCCCCTCTAAGCCACTTTCCTTACGCCTCAATATTGAAACTAATATCAAGTGCTTTCACTGAATGTGTTAACGCTCCAAGTGAAATATAATCTACCCCTGTTTTTCCGTATTTCGATAAATCTTTAATTGTAATGCCTCCCGATGCTTCCGTAACGACGGCACTCGGTACAATCTTTGAAAACTCCCGAATCTCATCTGGCGTACGGTTATCAAACATAATAATATCCGCACCAGCAGCTACAGCCTCTCTCACTTGCTCCTCTGTTTCTGCTTCCACTTCCACTTTCACCATATGCCCTAATTTTTCTTTCACCGATGTAACAGCTTTCGTAATAGAACCAGCAAAAGCAATATGATTGTCTTTGATCATGACACCATCATATAAACCGAAACGGTGATTAAATCCGCCTCCGCATACGACTGCATACTTATCAAACATACGTAGCCCTGGCATCGTTTTTCGCGTATCACAAATTCGTGTATGGCTGCTATCTAAAGCAAGAACAGCTTTATGTGTCATTGTCGCTATCCCACTCATGCGCTGGATAACGTTTAATATAACGCGCTCTGCCGTTAATAACGATGCGATTGGGCCTTGGACAGTTGCGATTATTTCGCCTTTTTCTACAAGATCTCCATCTTTTTTATGAAGCTCCACTTCAATTCTCTCATCAATTAATTTAAACCCTTCTTCAATTACTAACCGTCCCGCAAAGACCCCTGTATCCTTCGCAAGAAACGTTCCTTTTGAAAGTAAATTATCTGGAAAAATAAGCTGAGATGTTACATCTCTTTCTCCTATATCTTCTAGAAAAAATCGATTTAACGCTTCTTTAACCTTTATCGTATTCATAAAGCCCCTCTTCCCCTCATTACACAAGTTGTAGTTTTCTTTTCACTCGAACGATCTCTTTTTTTACGCTATTTCTATCTGGATAATCACTTCGATAATGGCCACCAATGCTTTCTTCTCTTTGCAAAGCTGATACGACTATAAGCTCACAAACTGTTAACATATTAATAAGCGTTATCTCTTCATTTGTAAGAGCATCATGTTGTAATATCATATTTCGAACACCGTACTTACTAAGCCATCTCTTTGCATAAGATAAACTTTGCTCTGTTCGTACAATCCCAACATATTTCATCATGCATTCTTGTATTTCTTCTTTCGTCGGCAAATGATTCAGAACGATAAATTTCTTTTCCTTCTCAGCGAAGTTGTTCAATCTGTCTTTTGTCGCTTTAGTTAAAATATGTTGTCCTATTCTTTTTCCAAACACAAGACCTTCTAACAATGAATTACTTGCTAACCTATTTGCTCCATGAACACCATTACAAGCTACTTCACCGACTGCATATAAATTTGGAATGGACGTCTCTCCATCACAGTTCGTTTTCACACCGCCCATATGAAAATGAGCACCTGGTACGACTGGAATGCGTTTTTCATTTATATCAACACCATTCTTTTTACACAATGATGATACAGTCGGAAAACGTTCTTCGAAATTTTGGATAGACTCAATATTCAAATACACTTTTTCACCCGCCAACAGCTGTTCATGAATCGCTCTTGCCACTACATCACGCGGTGCGAGATCATAATCAGGGTGTATATCCATCATAAAACGCTGTCCTTTTCCATTTATAAGGACAGCTCCTTCACCGCGAACAGCTTCAGAAACGAGGCCACTGCATCGCTCGCTCGCATATAACATCGTCGGATGAAATTGTACAAACTCTAAATCTACGAGCTCCCCACCTGCGCGGTATACCATCGCAAGTCCATCACCCGTAATTGTCTTGTCATTAGAAGTAAAGGCATATAGACCGCCAATCCCTCCTGTTGCTAACACCGTATAATCTGCAACGTAACGCTTCAGCTTCCCTTCACTATTTCTTGTTAAAACTCCAACACATTTATCATTTTCTATAATAAAATCGAGCACCATTTCCTGTTCCACTACCGTAACGTGCGGCGCTACTTCTTGAATGAAATGCTCTAATAAATTCTTTCCTGTTGCATCGCCACCTGCATGTAAAATGCGACGCTTTCGATGTGCACCTTCTTTTCCAAGATGGGGACCTGTTTCATCTCCATCGAATTTCATTCCATTTTCAATGAGATTATTTATTTCTTTCGGCCCTTCCTCAACTAAATAACGGACCACGTCTTCATTGTTATAATGACATCCTGCTACTAACGTATCTTCCAAATGTTCATTTGGATTGTCATATGTAGCAACCGCTGCGGCAATTCCACCTTGCGCTAAATGTGTATTATTATTACGATTCGTTTCCTTTGTGATAATAATCACATTCTTTTCGTGACAAATCTCTTTCGCAACACGAAGTGCCGCAACACCACTTCCAATAATTAAGACATCTGCACTTGGCATAATTGTTGCCTCCTACTTTACACTTTTCAACTGTCTTGACACCTATATTTACATAGTTTTAAAATAATGACAAGAGTTTTTTTATAATTCTTATTTTCACTACCATTAAAAAAATAAAAGAAATGTAACTCTTACTAGAGAGAGGACCTTACATGATGATATATCTTGACTATGCAGCTACTACACCTATGAGTGAAGAAGCGTTACAAACATATATGAAAGCAGCATCGCAATACTTCGGAAATGAACAAAGTTTACATGATATTGGAGGAACAGCCTCTTCTTTATTACAAGTTTGCAGAAAAACATTTGCTGAAATGATTGGTGGAAAAGAACAAGGGGTATTCTTCACAAGCGGCGGCTCGGAATCCAACTACCTTGCGATTCAATCCCTTCTAAATGCCCGAAATAAGAAGCATATTATTACAACACCTATGGAACATGCATCCATTCGAAGTTATTTTCAATCTCTAAAATCACAAGGCTATACGATTACTGAAATTCCTGTTGATAAAAGTGGACTCATTCGTTTAGTAGATTTAGAAGCAGCTATTACAGAAGATACTGTTCTAGCAAGCATACAGCACGGAAACTCTGAAATTGGAACCGTTCAAAATATCACAGAGATTGGGAAACTCTTAAAAAAATATAACGTTTTATTCCATTCAGATTGTGTGCAAACATTTGGTAAACTTCCTATCCATGTTTTTGAGATGGGGATTGATAGTCTTTCTGTTTCAGCACATAAACTATACGGACCAAAAGGTGTTGGCGCTTGCTATATAAACCCGCAAGTTCGCTGGATACAAATTTTCCCAGGAACCTCTCACGAAAAAGGTTTTCGTCCAGGCACAGTAAACGTTCCTGGCATCGCATCTTTTTTAACGGCTGCTGAGAATATATTAAAAAATCAACAGGAAGAAAACTTACGTTTTAAGGCGTTACGATCCTACTTTTTAGAGCAATTACACACAATTCCGCTAGAAATTGAAGTAGAAGGTCATTCTACTTCTTGTTTACCACATATTATTGGGGTTACAATAAAAGGAATAGAAGGTCAGTATACAATGCTAGAATGTAATCGCCGCGGTATTGCCATTTCTACGGGAAGTGCTTGCCAAGTCGGTAAACAAGAACCTTCGAAAACAATGCTTGCAATTGGAAAAACGTATGAAGAGGCAAAACAATATGTTCGCTTCTCTTTCGGACAACAAACAACGAAAGATCAAATTGATACTACTATTCATGCACTACACACAATCGGAAATCAATTTTATAGAGGTGTTAAATCATAATGAAACAAAATGACCAAAAAAAGATTTTAGGTGAAGAAAGACGACAACTTATCCTTCAGTGGCTTCTTGCTGCAAATGAACCGTTATCGGGGAATGAACTATCTAAAAAGACGAACGTAAGTAGACAAGTTATTGTGCAAGATATTTCCTTGCTTAAAGCAAGAAACGAACCGATTATCGCGACTGCTCAAGGCTATTTATATTTAAAGCCACAAGAAAAGCAACAAGCTTTCGAACGCGTAATTGTATGCCAACATAAACCAGCAGAAGTACGTCAAGAACTTACAATGCTTGTTGACCACGGTGTTACGATTAAAGATGTAAAAGTTGAGCATCCTGTATACGGTGACTTAACAGCATCTATTATGGTAAGTAATCGCTTTGATGTAGAGCAATATTTACAAAAAATCGAAAACACAAATGCTTCCTATTTATCGCAATTAACAGATGGTATTCACTTACATACAATTGAAGCAGATTCAAAAGAAAAGTTAGATGCTGCTTGTGAGGCACTAGATAAAGCAGGGTTTCTCGTTTATTAATTAATGTAAAGCACAGGTTTTTTTATCATTCTCTGTGCTTTTTTAATGCTATAATACTGTAATCAATCGTAAAGGAGATCAACTATGGGAATTGAACTCGTTCACTTTAGCATTGGCAAACCGAAACAAATGAAATATAACGAAGATAAAGAAATGATTACTGGTATATGTAAAGAGCTTACAGAAGAAGCTTTCCTCTCAAAAGATGGCTTCATTGGTGATGATGTAGCAGATTTAAAACACCATGGGGGACCTGATCGCGCCGTTTGTGTGTACTCACACGAGCATTACGCACTATGGGAAGAGGAATTTCAAACTACGCTTCCAGCTTCCACATTCGGTGAAAACATTACTGTAACAAATATGTTAGAGCGTGATGTTTGCATCGGAGATACATATCAACTAGGTGAAGCAATCATTCAAGTGACACAAGCAAGAGTACCTTGCAGCACTATTTCAAAACGTCTCGGTATTCCTGGCATACTGCCTCGCATTGTAGCAACTGGATTTACTGGCTACCTATGCCGCGTTCTTCAGGAAGGTACTGTACGTAAAGATTCTAAAATTACATTACTAGATCGTCCATCAAACAATGTATCTGTTTTATTCTCTAACGAAATTTATTTTCATAATAGAAAAGATAAAGATGGCATTGAAAAGATTCTTGCTGTAAAAGAGCTAGCCGATATTTGGCGTGATCAGTTAGAGGATCGTCTTGCGAAGCTAAAATAAAGAATCCCACCATTATAGGTGGGATTTTATTTATCTATCAGACGGTCTAATAGCGACTGAAATTATATCGAATTAACTACTAATACTCCCCTTTACAACCAATAAGAAGAATAACTCCCCAGCACAGTAACAGAAAAGCCGAGTGCTTCGAGTTCCATCGTTACACCTGGCAACAATACATCATCGTACGCTTTATCAACATCGATTAAGAAAAAGTAATTTCCAAGACCTGTTTTCATCGGACGCGATTCGATTTTTGATAAGTTTAATTTTCTCCATGCGAAAGCTGATAACACTTGATATAGTGCCCCTGCATAATCAGCAGGTAACGTTATCATAAGCGTCGTTTTCTCTCCACGGTTTTCTCCGTTATTTGGGAGTACAGCTTTCTTTTTTTTATGCAGAATGAGGAAACGTGTATGATTGTTTTTATGCGTATGAATGCTACGTCTTACGATCGTTAATCCGTATTTTTCTGCAGCTGCTTCATTTGCAATGGCGGCAATTTTTTCTTCAGGATGTTCTTTCACATATTGCGCAGCGGCACTTGTTGACGTCATATCTCGGACGGTTACCCCTTTTAATTCTTCATTTAAAAACTTATGACATTGTGCAATAGCATGTGGATGCGAGTGCACTGCATATACTTCTTCCCACACTTCTGCATACTGCGGATGTACAAGTAAATGTTGCTGAATTGGTACTGTAATTTCTCCTACAATAGAAAGTGGTTGCTCATGCACAAGATAATCAACTGTTATATTCACTGAACCTTCTATGGCGTTTTCTAATGGTACCACCGCATAATCTACATTTCCATTTGCAGCTGCATCCATACAATCTGGAATCGTTCGATACGGTACATGCTCTGCTTCCGGAAAAAAACGACTCACCGCCATATTTGTAAATGTTGCTTCTGGTCCTAAATATCCTACTCGAATCATCGTCTTTTCCCCTCTTTTTCGTTTTCTTACTGTTATACCATACTTTTTTATATTCTTCTATGTAAATTTCGAATATTTAAAAAAGACTAGCATTCGCTAGTCTAAATGTTTTCTATATTCTCTTTGAGCAAAAAAGAAATAAATGATGCATGCAGCAATATAAAATAGAATAAACAAGCCTACTTTTCTTAATGAACCATCCATAAAGATTGTATTATGAAACGTATATAACGCAACTGCACTATGCATACTCCCTACTATAATTGGCGCAAAAAATAGCATACATAATTGCCAGCGAGAAATCTTCCATACTTCTTCCTTCGTCATTCCCAGTTTAGAGAGTGCCCCGTACTGCTTTCTATCCGTTGAAATATTATGAAACCATTTAAAATATACGATACTACATGATGTAAGGAAAAATAATATACTAATGAATGAGCCTATAAATCGCGTAATATCACCGAACGCTTTCATATTCACATAGAGTTCCATATTACTTCGAAATGCATTATTATCTTGTTTCATATGTTTCCGTAAATCTTCATTTAACTCTTTCGTATTTTCGATATTTAGTAATGTATAGCCTCTATATATCATTTTTTCAGAATCAGGAATCTGATTTGCTATACTGTCAAAGTCTTCATCATTCATGACGAAGAACAGACCATTAATATGCGAAGGATGATAGTTAAATTGTATCCCTTCCTTTTGACCATTAAATACGAACGAGTATGTTCGATTCATTACTTGGAATTGAATCTCTTTTTGATCATATATATTCGGATGATTGTATTTATTATAATAAACAAGTGTAACTGTTCCTTTTTTAGGATGATACGTTTTCTGTTTTTGTTTTCTTGCCTCTTGATTGTATTCACTTTCCTTTATAAGCGGCGTTACTTCTGTTTCCCCCTTATTGGACTGAAAAGATGCATACACTCCAACAAAACTCATATATTGAAAATCATCATACCCGTATTGGTGCAATAATTGTTCAACCGTACCTTCCGCAAAGACTTCATGAGAAGAAGTACCTTTTTCTATGTAAGAAAGTGAGTGCACTCCTTCGCCCCGCCACATATCTTGCATACCGGAAAAATATAAGAACACTGTACCTGTTGCCGTAACTACAAAAGTCGTTGCCATTGACATGAGAAAGAAAAAACGACCATTTTCTTTCATTCGATGTGACAATTGATTCACTATAAATAAATACGGATATGTATACATAATCTTTTTATTTCGTTTTATCATTTCTAATACTTGGGCAACTCCGTGTGTAAAAGAAAAGTATGTTCCGAAAAAGACAAGTATAGACACTGGAAAAAAGTATAACGCTATCGTCGTCGGCATCGCCGCTTGTAACGCTAACGTATATCCTACTCCTAAACAAATAAAGCCGAATATACAAAGCCACATTGATGTTTTCTTCTCTTTTTTATCTGTTCGAAATTCTTTCAATAACCGAATGATTTTTATATTCCATATACGTAAAGCACTTATAAAAGATAAGACAACAAATACGACCATATATGTAACAAGCGTTAATCCAATTGCTCTCACGTCAAAAATGACAGGGAGTTCTTTCGGAAGTTGAAGTAACATACTAAACACCATGAAGAAGAGCTTTAAGAAGATCATACCAAGCCCAATACCGAAAATATTAGCAAATATCCCGATCAACATTTGCTCGGTCATAATTACGCCAATTACGTTAGATTTCGTTGCTCCCATTAACATATATAATCCTAATTCTTTCTTACGTGCCTCTATGAAAATAGAAGTAGAGTACAAAATAAATATGACGAAAAAAGAAATGATAATAACATTACATATGATCAGTCCCCAGCGTACGTTTTGATACCACATCGTCTCCTGCATATACGGATGTACAATAACAGACATGTATGCAAAAGACGCAAATATTGCAAAACAACTACTTAAGAAAAATACTTTATAATTACGCCAATTTCCTTTTATATTTTGCTGCGCTAGTTGCCGAATGTTCATCTATCGTCCCCCTATAACTTACTACATAGGCAAAAAGCTAGAGGTTTCTCTAGCTTTGCACGTGTTTCAAATATCCTCTTTGTGCAATCATAAAGTAAATCGCAGAAGCTACAAAGTACGTTCCAATTACAATCGCACCTGATTTCCATAAATCAATATAAAGCATTTTCCCTAACGTATGAAGAGCAAATCCACTATGAATGGCACCGATTAAAATTGGGATAAAGAAGATAACACCCATTTGTCGAAGTGCAATTTTACGAATTTCTTTATCCGTCATACCAATTCTCTTTAACGATTTAAATTGAATACGATCTTGTTCTTTATCGTTAAACCATTTAAAGTACGTCATACTACAAGCAAAGAAGAAGAACAGTACAGCTACAAAAAAACCAATAAACATTGTAATTGCTCCTGATTCCCTTATATTTTTATAAGCGAACACCGAGTTATTTAATTCCTCTTGCTTATCTGGTGCAACTTCCTTTTTTAAATCTAACACAAGGTCTTCTGTACTTTTCCAGTCTTCTATATAATAACCGTAATATTTCGTCTTTTCTTCATCTGGTACGAGCTTTGCGTATTTCTCAAAATCTTGCTCATTTACAATGAGATATTCACTATCATTAAAAACAGAAAATGAAGTGGGCTCATTTAATTGAACAGACTGCGTTTGTCCGTTAATTTTAATTTCATACGGTTTCGTACGATCTATCTTCATCATATCGTTCGCCATATCCATTATGACCATCGTTGCACTACCTGGTGCATTATGAACTTCTCTAACTTGCTCTCTCTTTTGTTTACGTACTTCAGCGTTATATTCTTTTTCTGAAACAATCGCCATCGGCATCTCATGTTCACTGTTAAACATCGTGATTTTTTGAGTTCCAGGAAGTTTTACGTACGTTACTTCTCGCGCTTCTTCAAATCCGTGTTTTTTTATTAATTCTTTTGTTTTTCCTTCTTTGATGACATTATGCGTATGTATTCCCTTTTCCTCATACGAAATAGCATGCGGGGTACTAGTTACTGTCTTATAACTCATATCCTCAAAAAATACGTACAGTGTACCAACTGCTGAAGATACAACGGCCGTAATGATAGAAATTACAAATAGAAAACGAGCATTATCTTTCATTTTATAAATAAGGTTGCTAAGGACGAACATATTTGGGTATGTATAAAAAGATTTTTTTCGTTTTTGTAACGCCTTTAATACGACTGTACTACCTTGTGTAAACAGCAAATAAGTTCCGCCTATCGTCAGCCCTACAATCGGTAAAAACAGAATGATAAAATTCATAAATGTTACTTGGAAGCTAAGTACATATGCAACAATAATACATCCCATACCAACTACACATAACCATGTAAATGCAAAAGGTTCTACTTTTTGTTTTCTTGCTCCTCTTAATAAATCAATAATTTGCAAGCGTCCTACTGTCCAAACGCTAAACAATGATAAGATTAAAAATAGAATAAAGTATACACCTGCTGTAATCAAAACTGCTTTACTATTCCATACGAGTGGTAGTGTTTTATCTATTTTCAATATTACGCTTAATGCTTGGAAGAATAATTTTGAACAAAGCATGCCAAGCCCAATACCCACTACAATTGCAATACTGCCTAACATAAGTTGCTCTAATATAATCATTCGGCCAAGTTGAGATTTTGTTCCGCCTATTAATGTTAATAGACCAAACTCTTTTTTCCTTGCTCGCAAAAATGTTGAATTTGCATATAAAATAAAGAGTGCTGAGAAGATGACTACAATATAATTCATCGATTCTAACCCTTTTGAAATCATCTTCCTCATACTAATATTACCGCCTACAACATCTGGATGATAAATGAAGGAAGCATACATGAAAAATACGACTATCGATAAACAACTACTTATCAGAAACGCTTTATAATTACGCCAATTTCCTTTTACATTATTAAGCGCGAGCTGGCGAAAGTTCATGATATTCTCCTCCTAGCATCGCAAGTACGTCCAGAATTTCTTGGAAAAAGGCTTGTTTCGTTCTTCCTTTATGTATTTCTGAGAAAATCTCTCCATCACGTATGAAAAGAATACGTTCGCAATAACTCGCCGCTACTGGA
Source organism: Bacillus basilensis (assembly GCF_050630465.1). Lineage (NCBI taxonomy): Bacteria > Bacillati > Bacillota > Bacilli > Caryophanales > Bacillaceae > Bacillus > Bacillus basilensis. The sequence goes on from NZ_JBNTQO010000019.1 coordinate 12,269, forward strand.
TCATGCGTAACCATTGCAATTGTCACTTTCTTTTGTTCATGTAAGTCTTGCAACGCACTCATTAATGATTTTGCCGACTTAGAATCTAAATTTCCTGTTGGCTCATCCGCTAAAATTAACGTTGGCTCATGAATGATTGCTCTCGCTGCCGCTGCACGTTGTTGTTGCCCGCCTGATACTTCGTATACTTTTTTATTTAATATTTCTTCGATGTTTAAAAACTTCGCAATTTCCATTACTTTCGCATCGATTTCATTTACAGATTTTTTCGCCATTACAAGTGGTAAAATAATATTTTCTTTAATCGATAACGTATCAAGTAAGTTAAAATCTTGGAAAATGAATCCTAAATGTGTACGGCGAAATTCCGCTAATTTTGCAGCACGCATTTGATTAATTTCTTCTCCATTTACAAGCACATGACCTGAGGTTTGTTTATCGATTGTTGCTAATAAATTTAAAAGCGTTGTTTTCCCGCTTCCTGAAGGACCCATAATTCCTACAAATTCGCCTTCTTCTATTTTAAAATTTATATCGTTTAAAGCAGTCGTCGCTACTGAACCTTTCGATTGATACACCTTCGTTAATCCCTTTACTTCAAGAACACTCATTTCTAATCCCCCTATGTGTTTTCTTCTTACATTTACTATAAGAAAAATAAGAAAAAGAAACGAGTGATTTCCCTTACAAAACGTTTTGTTATCTTACAGTTTTGTCATTTTTCTCATTAATGTATGATATTCTTCATCTTTTGCAAATTGGAACGTGAACGTTGTCCCTTCCCCTTCAGCCGATTGTACATAAATACCGTGATGTAAATTATCGCAAATTTCCTTCGTAATATATAAACCCATTCCAGTCGCTTCTCTCGTTTTACGGCCATTTATCCCCGTAAAGAATGGATCAAATATACGCTTTACATCTTGCTCTGGAATACCGATTCCATTGTCCTTAATATGTAATAATACCTTTTGATCTTTCTCTTCAATTTGAAATTGAATTTCCTTTTTCTCTGCTTCCGAAATTTTTGTATACTTAATCGCATTTATAACAATTTGCCCTATAGCAATACTTAGCCATTTTCTATCAGATGCAACCATACAAGTATCTTCTTCAAACATTACTTTTGGAAATACAGACGATTGAATGAAGGATTTTCGATTTTCATTAATAATACCTCGAATGATATCTATCACATTTACTACTTCTACTTTATAATCTTTCGCAAATTGCTCTAACCTTGCCATATGTAACGCTAAATCTAAACCATTAAGTATGCGGTTATTTTCTTCGCGGATACTTTCAACGGTTGCTCTTGCTTCACGATACTCTTTACCAAACTTCTGTAATAGTAATTCAATAACAGATACCGGTGTTTTCATTTGATGAATCCATTGATTCATAAATATCATTTGCTGTTGTTCTTTTGCATGTTGTTTATGAACTTCATTCATATATTGCTGTCTTAATAACGTAAACGATTCAACGACCATCTCTTGCTCTGCCGTATAAGAAGTATCAATAAGTAAGGAATCATGTAATGTATTTCCGCCAATAACATACTTTTCGATCCTCTTTAAAAACACACTCCGTTTTCGGTAATCGTAAATGAGATATACAGTAAAAACAACTGTCCCTAATAAAAGTCCGTATAACCATGTACTCCAATCAATAGATCGCTTTTCTAAAAGACTTTGCAACTGCAAAACGAGCCCAAATAAACAAAGGCTAACAATATAAGAAAGAATTAAAGAAAAACGATCCATGAGGTAATTTTTAACCTTCATGCCCTTCGCCCCACTCTGTAAGAAGCGCATAACCATATCCACGTTTCGTTACAATTGCATTTTTAATGCCTAACTCCTCTAGTTTCTTCCTTACACGTTTTACATTTACGGTTAATGTATTATCATCAACAAAAGCTACCTCATCCCAGAGGGCTTCTAACAATTCTTCGCGCGTTACATATTGATTTGCTTGTTTCATTAAACACTCTAATAAGTAAAATTCATTTTTTGTCAGTTCTGTTTGTTGCCCTTGCCACTCAACAACGTGCTGCGATGGGAATAACAACAATCCATTTACACCTAAACAATCACTTTCTGCTGCAGAAGCATACTCACCATATCCACGTCGAAGTGCACTTTTCACCTTAGCCATTACAATATCTAAATGGAATGGCTTCGTAATGTAATCATCTCCGCCATTCTCAATCGCCATTACTTGATCCATTTCCCCTGTTCTTGCAGAAACAAAAATAATTGGTGCATTCGATACAGTACGAATTTGACGACACCAATAAAATCCATCAAAATATGGTAAATTAATATCAAGTAACACGAGATGTGGATTTACTTTTACAAACTCATCCTTTATATGTCGTAAATCACTTGCTCTAAATGATTGATAGCCATACCTTTCTAAATGCTCTTCTAATATTCCTGCGATTTTTTCATCGTCTTCTACAATTAATATTTTATACATGTTCGTTTTCTCCCCATAAAAAATTCTTATAAAACCACTCCTTTTCTATTATAAATTGAAAATTTAATTAGTGGGTATTTTTTCCTGTACGAATCAGACTTTTACGATATAAAAAAAGACTGCCATATTTCGGCAGTCTTAATCGATAAATTCAAATTCATATTCAAGAATTTTTACAATATCTCCGTCTTTTGCACCACGTGCACGAAGCGCTTCATCAATACCCATTCCGCGCATTTGACGAGCGAAACGACGTATAGATTCATCACGTGAGAAGTCTGTCATTTTGAATGTCTTCTCAATATCGTAACCAGAAATAACAAACGTGCCATCACTTTCACGTGTAATTTCAAATTTAAGAGCTTCAGCATCAAATTTGTACATTACACTTGCTTCAGACTCATCAACAACATCGTACATCGGGAATTCTGGTGTTGTTTCTAATAAGTTCGCTACTTCAAACAGTAAATCACGAACACCTTGTTTCGTTACAGCTGAGATTGGGAAGATTTTTACTTCGTCTCCCACTTTCTCTTTAAAGCCTTGTAAGTTTTCTTCTGCATCTGGCATATCCATTTTGTTTGCTACAACAACTTGTGGACGCTCTGTTAAACGCATATTGTATTCTTTTAATTCATTATTAATCGTTACGTAATCTTCATATGGATCACGGCCTTCTAAACCAGACATATCAATAACATGCACGATTACACGTGTACGCTCGATATGGCGTAAGAATTGGTGTCCAAGTCCAACGCCAGCATGTGCGCCTTCAATTAGTCCAGGAAGGTCAGCCATAACGAAGCTACGGTTATCACCAGTTTCAACAACACCAAGATTCGGAACGATTGTTGTAAAGTGATACTCTGCAATTTTCGGACGTGCTGATGATACAACAGATAATAATGTAGATTTACCTACACTTGGGAATCCAACAAGTCCAACGTCTGCTAGTACTTTAAGTTCTAGAATGACATCACGCTCTTGACCTGGTTCCCCGTTCTCAGCGATTTCTGGCGCTGGGTTCGTAGCTGTTGCGAAACGTGAGTTACCACGGCCACCTCGGCCACCTCTTGCGATTACAGCTGTTTGTTCATGCGTTACTAAATCGGCAAGAATTTGACCTGTTTTTTCATCTTTTACTACTGTTCCTGGTGGAACTTTTACGATTAAATCTTCAGATTTACGTCCGTGCTGACCTTTACTCATTCCATGCTGACCGCGATCAGCTTTGAAATGACGTTGGTAGCGGAAGTCCATTAATGTACGTAACCCTTCCTCAACAACAAAAACAACATCTGCACCTTTACCACCGTCGCCACCTGCTGGGCCACCTTTAGGAACATACTTCTCACGACGATACGCAACCATTCCGTTACCACCGTCGCCGCCTTTTACATATATCTTGACCTGATCTACAAACATTATTTCACCACACTTTTTTCAATTGGTTGTAATATAACTGAGACTTCTTCGTCTCTTACTGTATAAGAAATGGAATACCATTTATTGTTTTGGTTCGCAAGCCAATTCTGTAGTTCTTCTACACTCGTTAGCTTACCACGAAAATCAAAAAAGAAACGAGCATTCTCCGCGTCACATTCAATTGTGATACAAACATAATTTTCAACATATACGTCTAAACTATGCTGAAGCATTGAGAAAAATTGATTCGTCCATGTACATACAGTCTCATCTAAGTGAGATAAGTTATGTAATTTCCCTAATACTTCGTACTCCAATAAGCACGGCTGCTGTTTCCAATTATATGTTAAAATCCACTCTGAAAATAAAGGCATAGATAGCCCTATCAGATTGGATTCTTGTCTCGCTTCTTGGACAAAACGATCGATGAGACTATGAATTTCTTCCACTTTTCCAAGGGAAAGGTTTCCTTTCACCATCTGCATACGATTGAGCCAATCATGTCTTGAATGACGCAATGCATCTATAATTGTCCATTTTTCATTCATTTAGATACCCCTTAATATAGAAAAACTCTAACCTGCACTCAGGTTAGAGTTTTCCGTGAGTTCTTATGCTTCTTGAGCAACAGGATATACGCTCACTTGTTTGCGGTCACGGCCAAGACGCTCAAAGCGTACTACGCCGTCAACTTTCGCGTATAAAGTGTCATCGCCACCACGACCAACGTTAACACCTGGATAAATTTTTGTACCGCGTTGACGGTAAAGAATTGAACCACCTGAAACCGTTTGACCATCTGCGCGTTTAGCACCAAGACGTTTTGACTGAGAGTCACGACCGTTCTTTGTACTACCTACACCTTTCTTAGATGCGAAAAACTGAAGATCTAATCTTAACATACGTTACACCTCCTGCACTTTTTCTATTAAACGGATATACTTTCCGTAATCAAGTTCGATCGTCTTAAGCGAAACAACCAATCCTTCTAAAAGCGTTTGTGCTTTTTCTGCTGCATGAACGTCTAAATCATTAGGCAATTCATACGTTAAGAATCCACCATCACTTCCGAGTTCAATAGTTGCCTGCACATTACAAAGTTCTTCCACTGCATTTATAGAACCAAACACAACCGCTGTAGTTCCAGCACAGACAAGGTCTTGTCCATGTGGCGCATAATCGGCATGTCCAGTCATTTTAAATGATTGGATACTTCCTAATTTCGTGCGACTTATCGTAATTTTAATCATGTTAACCTGGATTAAGCGTTGATAGCTTCAACAACTAGCTTAGTGTAAGGTTGACGATGACCTTGTTTCTTACGATTGTTCTTTTTCGCTTTGTATTTGAAAACGATGATTTTCTTAGCGCGACCTTGTTTTTCAACTTTCGCAGTAACTGTTGCACCTTCTACAACTGGGCTACCAACTTTAACGTTTTCGCCACCAACGAAAAGAACTTTGTCAAAAGTAACAGTTTCACCAGCTTCAACATCTAATTTTTCAATGTAGATTGCTTGACCAGCTTCAACTTTAATTTGTTTTCCACCTGTTTCGATAATTGCGTACATACTTGCACCTCCTCTTAATTACTAAGACTCGCCAAAAACGAGGTAGACATAAATGCCTTTAGGGAACCTGTCTTGTGCGGTTGTAGCATATAGCCGTTTAGGTGCTATAAACTATAACATAAAGATGTTATCATGAATCATAGACGGTTGTCAATAAATGTTCTGCTAACTATTTTTTCCGTTCTATAATTTCTTTTTTACTTCCAAAACGGATAATTGCATACTTTTCGATCATATCATCTTTGAAATAAATTTCAAATGGAATATTTTTTTGTAATTCTTTTTGTAAAAATTGTTTTTGCAGTTCTTTAGGTGCAGCAATTAATACCGCCTCATCTTCTATACTTCCATATGTAATTAGCTCTCTCTCTAGCTCATACGCAATTGTTTCATATGACATCACATACCCCGTCGCTTTGCACGGTACACACTCTTCTAGTAATACGTCACGTAAAGAATGTTTTTTACGTTTGCGTGTCATCTCTAAAATCCCTAACTCTGTAAACCCAAGCACTCTTGTATATGTACGATCATGTTGCATAGCAGCGATAAGACATTCTCTTATTTTTTCTTTATCTTCTCTTCTTTTCATATTAATAAAATCAATTAATATCATACCACCGATATCACGCAGTCTTAATTGACGTGCAACCTCTTCAGCTGCCACTTCATTTGTACGAAGGACTGTATCTTGTAAATTCTGCTTTCCAGTAAACTTACCCGTATTCACATCAATTACAGTCATCGTCTCCATTTGCTCCACAATTAAATAAGCACCATTTGGAAGCCACACAATTTTTTGAAGTGCTTTCTCAATTTCACGCTCTATTCCAAAATGGTTAAACATTGAAGACTTTTCATTATAAAAAGACACTTTTTCTTTTCCGACTTTTTCTTCTAACTCTTTTACTATACTTCTTGTATCTACAATTACTTTTTCAATCGTTTCAATTGGATTCTCTTGAAATACCCGATCTAAAAAAGTGGCCGGGCGATGAAGTAGTAACGGTGCCTTTCCCTGGTCCTCTTTTCTTTTTAACTCTTCATATAACTGCTGTAACCTTTGCATTTCAGCTTGTATTTCTTCAATTTCTCCTTTTTCAGAAGCAGAGCGGAAAATGTAACCTCCCGTCCCTTCCACTTCAATTTGGAGTAGTTGTTGCCTTCTTTTATTGTTTTTTATTTTCCGAGAAACCGCGCGCATTTCATCATATGGCATATAAACGACATATTTCCCGGTAAATTCTATGTTCGCTGTCAATTTTGGCCCTTTCATATCAATTGCCTCTTTCACAACTTGTACGAGCACCGCTTGTCCTTCATGTATACGATAAGAAGATGGTACATCATCGTATGAAAGATACGCATGTTTTTCTAAACCGATGTTTACAAAAGCTGCGTTCATTCCAGCTATTGTTCTTACAATACGTCCAACATAAATATGCCCAACAATCTCTTGTTCTTCATTTCGTTTCCATAAAAACTCAACAATTTTTTTCTTCTCTTCAATTGCAACGCGTTTTTCCGATCCAGCATAGTTCATATATAACGTTTTCAAAATTATTTCCTCACTTTATAATCTTCTTTGCTTTTACAATAATAAAAGGTTAGTGCTAACGTCAACACTAACCGATTAATTCTTCAACAGATGATGTTGTTCGTTTTTCAGTAAAATACGCATAGAGCAATTCATTTTCATCCAATGTGTAATGTTCTTTATATTTTCCATGAACGATAATAGAGTGCTTATACCCTCTACGAAATTTTGTGAAGATCGTATATAAACGATCTTCCGTTTTCACCTCAATAGGTGCAATCTTTTCAATTCCCCTTTTGTTCCCATAATAACGTTCTAATAAAAAACGCATAAAGGCATATCGTCTTTGTTTCCATTCTTGATATAACGATACCGCTAAAAATATGAGTAGTACCCACATCATAATATTGTTACTATTCCAAAGTAACTGCCACCCTAGTATGACACTAAAAAAAACACATGATAATTTCATCATCTTTTCATGTGCTTGTAAATAAGGAAAACGATATGATAATACGTTAAACAATACTTTCCCACCATCAAGCGGCCAAATAGGGAGTAAATTAAACGCTAAAATAATTATATTATTCCACATAAAGAAATAATATAAATCCGCATCAAGCCAACCAACTTCAAACAACATATAGCCTACCGCCATCATCCAAATATGTTGAATAGGTCCTGCAATTACGACAACAAGCTCCTCTTTCAATGACTTATTCCCATGTTCCTCAAGCTCAGCTACACCACCAAACGGTAAAAGTTGAATCTTTTTAATACGCCAATTATAGTGTGCCGCTGCAAAAGCATGCCCGAGTTCATGGATGAGAACGATACAAAATAACAGTAGTAACTCTTTAAAACGTGCCGTGAAAATACCAATGACAATAACAACCCAAAACAACGGATGCACTGAAATCTTCGTTAAAATATCTCTATATTTAATCAAATGAAATCACCTGAATCGGATCGATAAATTTTTCATTCTTTTTTATCGCGAAATAAAACTTACCATTTTTATTATTTGCATCATTGTTCACTGTTCCAATTTTTTGTTTCTTTGAAACGTAATCATATAATTTCACTGACATATCATTTAAATTTGCATACCATGACTCCGTTCCATCCGCATGCTGAATTTGAACTGTATTACCAAGTTCCTCTTTCTTGCCTGCAAAAACAACTAATCCTTCATTCACTGACTCAACAGTTGCATTTGTAGCTGTTTGAACAAATACACCTTGGCCATTTTTTTGAAACCCTTGCATCACCTTTCCGGAAGCAGGAATTGCATAATCTTTTTGCTGAATGGTTCCTTCTTTTTTCTCATTAGGCGAATAGAATACGAGAGGTTTTCCAAACTGCTTTTCGTACCATTTCGCTACAGTAGCAAACTGAAATTCTTCCTTCATCACTTTTTCTGTAACAGCTTTAGCACCGCCGAAAGAAGGAGGGGCATTCTTATATAAAATAGCGACAGAAAGAACTAATATTGCTGATAATAAAACTTTAAAGAAAAATACTTCTTTTCGAAACAAAGGATGAATTTCCTTTTCTCCATCTTCAATAAATACTGTTTCACTATCAAAATTACCTCCAGCAAAATACTGCTCTTCCTCCATCCTTTCTTGCTCTGCCTTCCTCTTCGCAATCCGTTTTTTAATTTCTTCTACACGTCTATTCTTCATACTGTCTCCTTTCTTTCGTTAAGCTAATTTAAATAGAAACAGTTGTATACAGTTTGTACATATGTATGAGCTAGGAAAGGAAGATATTCGTGTGAAGAAAAAAGAAAGCACTCCGCAAATATGCGAAGTGCTTTTAACGGATTCCAAAGAAGTTTTTCATCTTTGTAAATACCGATACCTTTTCTTGTTCAAATGCTTGTAATGGGACATTCTCACCCAACAAACGTCTTGCAATATTACGATAAGCTAACGCTGCTTTTCCGCTCGGTTGCAACGCTACAGGTTCACCTGTATTTGTAGCACGAATAACTTCATCATCATCTTCTACAACACCAAGAAGCTCGATTGACAATGTACGTACGATTTCATCAACATCTAACATATCCTGTTCATGAAGCATATGACTACGCACACGGTTAATAACAAGTTTCGGTGGTTCAATATCCTCTTTTTCTAAAAGCCCGATAATACGATCTGCATCGCGCATTGAGGATACTTCTGGCGTCGTAACAACGATTGCTTTATCCGCACCAGCTACCGCGTTTTTAAATCCCTGCTCAATCCCCGCAGGACAATCAATTAATATGTAATCATAATCTTGACGTAATACTTGTATTAATTCATCCATTTGTTCAGGTGTTACCGCTGATTTATCACTCGTTTGTGCTGCAGGTAATAAATAAAGATCATCAAAACGTTTATCTTTAATAAGAGCCTGAGGTAAACGGCAACGCCCTTCAACGACATCAACAAGATCAAATACAATACGATTTTCCAGCCCCATTACTACGTCTAAGTTTCGAAGACCGATATCTGTGTCAATTAAGCACACTTTCTTTCCAGATAACGCTAGGGCTGTACCAATGTTCGCAGACGTTGTAGTTTTACCTACTCCGCCTTTTCCAGATGTAATTACTATTGCCTCTCCCACAGCTATACAATTCCCCTTTCTAACTTTGTTAAATTAGGTCTAAGATGAGTGAGAAGTTGCAGTCGATCGACAACAATGTGATTGTTCTCATTAATATACGCACATTCTGCCGCCTCCGCTCCGTCTTCTTTCTCTTCCGGAGCCCGCATTGCCACATCACTAATTCGAAGTTGCATCGGGTTCATAACAGATGCAGCGATTACAGCATCCGAATCCCCATAATACCCAGCATGCGCAATTCCTCTTAATGATCCTACGACAAAAATATTCCCCCCAGCGATAACCGTTCCGCCTGGATTAACATCTCCAATTAACAATAAATTTCCTTTTACATGTAAAACTTGTCCAGAGCGAACAATTTTGGAAATAGGGACAATTTCTGTTTCTTCTTTCCAAGCTATTGCTTCTGCTTTCGTGATAACATCACTTTCAATCGAATCCACAACAAGATTCTTTTTATTACGAATTAACGTACGAATCTCTTCTTGTTGGACTTCTGTTAAATAACGATTTCCCACTTTCACATGCACTTCAATTAAAGAGCGCCCATCACCATCATAGTAATGTGTAGAAAGCTTTTCATCCAATTCCTCCAGTAATTCAGAGAATGAACAACAATCATCTAAATGAAGCGTTATTCCGTCTTTTGTCCCTTTTATTGTTACATTTTGTTGCTTTTTTTCTTCCACTAAAGTTCACCCCACCGATTCAATTCGACATAAAATTAGAAAATCCTTTTTTCTTTTTCTTCCATCGCTTTTGAAAGACGCACTAAATATCGTCTCAGTGGGAAACAAACTATTAATAAGAAAATTGCATTTAGCAATAAAGTAGAAAGGAGACGATCTGTGAAAAAGACATACGCCGACATATGAGTACGTCCTAACAAAGTTAAAAATCCATACACATAATACTCTAATGCTACAATGCTAGCTAGTACGATAGAAGCAACAATAAATAAATTCAATTGTAGTACCTTCATCACACTATAAACTAAATAAGCTAAAATCGGATACGCAAAAATATATATACCGACAAGTTCTGTGTATACGGTATCAAATAAGAAACCAAATAATAGTCCGTAATAAATCCCTTGGACCGGACTATAGTACACAGTAACAAAACATAACACAATGATAAAGAAATGAGGTGCTGCTATACTGTCTTTCCAAAAAACCTCTGTTGGAACAATAGTAGCAAACATATTTTCAAATAAAAAAACAAAAAGGAGCAAAAGAGGAAGAGCTGCTCTTTTTAAAATCTTCATCATCTCTTCTCCCCCTCCTATTCTAATGGCGCTGAAGGCGTTTCACGTTTAGCAACCATAATATGCTCTACGTCATTTAAATCAGCGGCTGGCTTTACATAAGCCGTTTTTGTTAAACCGTATGGATCCGGCTGCACATCAACGATTGTTCCAATTACAAGACCTCTTGGGAAAATATCACCAAGTCCAGATGTTACAACTAGTTGATCCTTATCTACCGGTGCATCAGAACCAATCTTTGTGAAAAGAAGTAAGTGCTTTTCTTTGTCGTAACCTTCAATCAATCCAAAGATTTTCTCATTTCCTTGTACGATAGCAGAAACGCGATTTGTTCGGCTCATAGAACTTAGCAACTCTACTGATGATGTAAACTGAGATACACTTTTCACTCGTCCAACTAAACCTTGTGAAGTTACTACAGCCATATCTTTTTTAATTCCTTGCTGTGCTCCTTTATCAATTCCAATTAAATCGTACCATTTATCTGGATTACGAGAAACAACAGTAGCAGGGATTTCAGTGTAATCACTATTTAACTTTGTTTTACCAGTTAACTCTTGCAATTTCCTTTTATCATCTTCTAATTGTTTTACTTGACTTGATAACTTTCCGTAATTATCTAATTTTGCTTTTAATTCTTTATTCTCTTCATACGTGCGCTTTACATCCTCTACATTTTCGAAGAATCCAGCTACGTATTTCGCTGGCTTTTGGAATACACGTTCTACAACACCGACAGTGTCTTTAACAAACTGCTCTGGCCATGTTAAACTGTTCCGTTCTTTCAATGAGATTCCAATCAATGCCACGAGAAGAATAATACTAACTAACAAAACAATTAATCTTTTGTTTAAGAAAAACTGTGGCACGTTCACACCCTCTTAATTTCATTGATTTTTATTTTGCAATATTATCGAGCAGCAGTTTTGAAAAGATCGATATTGTCTAATGCTTTACCCGTTCCAATTGCTACGCAATCTAATGGGTCTTCTGCAACAAGAACTGGCATATTTGTTTCTTCGCTAATAACTTTATCTAAGTTACGTAGTAATGCTCCGCCACCTGTTAATACGATACCACGGTCCATAATGTCTGCCGCTAATTCAGGTGGAGTTTTCTCTAACGTATTTTTAACAGATTCTACAATTGCATCTACTGTATCTTTTAATGCGTCTGCAATTTCTTCTGGCTGAATTAGTACTGTTTTTGGTAAACCACTTACTAAATCACGACCGCGAATTTCCATAGGCTCAATACCTTCTGGCTCGCCTGCAGAACCGATTTCTAATTTTAATGCTTCAGCTGTTCTTTCACCAATCATTAAGTTGTAGCTTTTCTTAATGTACTGAATGATTGAATCGTCCATATCATCACCAGCAACACGAACTGATTGACTTGTTACAATACCACCTAAAGAAATGATTGCAACTTCTGTTGTACCGCCACCGATATCAACAACCATGCTACCAGTTGGTTCCCAAACAGGTAAGTTCGCACCAATTGCCGCTGCAAATGGTTCTTCGATTGGATAAGCATCACGAGCACCCGCTTGACGAGTCGCATCGATTACTGCACGTCTTTCTACAGCTGTAATACCAGACGGTACACATACCATTACGTAAGGCTTACGTGAGAAGAATCCATTTGATTTTTGAGCTTGTTGAATGTAGTATTTCATCATTGTTGCTGTTGTTTCGTAATCAGCAATTACACCGTCTTTCATCGGGCGAAGTGCCACAACGTTTCCTGGTGTACGACCAATCATTTGTTTTGCATCGCTACCTACAGCAACGATTTGTTTCGTATCAGTTTGTAACGCTACTACTGAAGGTTCACGTAAAACTACACCTTTTCCTTTTACATATACAAGCGTGTTCGCAGTTCCTAAATCTATTCCAAGATCGCGAGTAAAGCCACCAAATCCAAACATATTATTTATCTTCCTTTCTTGTTTTCACGGACTCATTTTTTCTTACTTTATATTATAAAAACAGTACGTTTTTTATATCTTTATCCTTTTTGTAGATAAATTTCTACAAAAAACTCATAAATCACATTATAAAACAAAATAAGTAAAAAGCATAGTCTTAAATATGACCTTTTTCCTTTAAACTCACGAATTTATGGTCGCCTATTATAATATGATCAAGCACTTCAATTCCGATAATTCGGCCGCATTCTACTAACCGTTTTGTTACTTCAATATCTTCACGGCTCGGCGTGGGGTCTCCTGAGGGATGGTTATGAAGACATATGATAGAGGCTGCTGCACGGCGAAACGCTTCTTTAAAAACTTCCCTTGGATGTACGATTGATGTGTTTAAGCTTCCAATGAAAATTGTTTGCCTATGTATAACTTGATTTTTTGTGTTCAAATATAAACATACAAAATGCTCCTGCTGAAGGAAACGCATTTCTTCCATCATATATCTTGCACAATCTTCCGGACTTCGTATGCTATATCTATTTTGATATTCTAAACGGACCATTCTTCTACCTAGTTCAAAAGCAGCCATGAGCTGTGATGCCTTCGCAATCCCAACACCATGTATACTAACTAACTCTTCTAACGTTGCGTCTTTCAACATACGTAAACCATCAAAGTGATGCAAAATTTTATCTGATAACTTTAAAACTGTTTCTTCTTTAGAACCTGTTCTGAGTAACACTGCAAGAAGCTCTCGGTTTGATAAACTCCCAGCCCCTTCCAATAATAAACGCTCCCGTGGCTGTTCTTCCCTTACAACATCACGAATACCGTTCATCTCTCCACCCCTTTATTTGTTCTCTCAAAGAAAATCCCATGCACTTTTACGCATGGGCTATATCAGTATCAAATTGTTTTAACTCCCGAACAAGACGTGCAATTGGTAGGCCGACTACACTATAGTAATCCCCTTGAATATGTTGAACGAAAATAGACCCTTTTCCTTGAATCCCATAGCTTCCTGCTTTATCAAGAGGTTCCTTCGATGCAACGTATGCATCAATCTCTGCTTCTGTTAATTCCCAAAACGTAACTTCTGTACGCTCATAAAAAGTGACTGTTTTGTCTTTTGCTATAATTGCAACACCCGTATATACTTCATGTGTTTTCCCTGATAATAATTGCAACATTTCTTTCGCCTCAGCCTCATTAGATGGCTTTCCAAGAATACGTGACTCATATGTAACAATTGTGTCTGCACCTAACACAATGTAATTACTATTATTTTCTGCTACCGCGGATGCTTTTTGCAGAGCAAGGGACATCACAATATCCGCAGGTGATGAATACGCACCTATCGTTTCTTCTACTTCACTTACTACAATTTCAAATGGCACACCTGCTAATTCAAGTAATTCCTTCCTGCGAGGTGATCCTGAAGCTAAAATAATTTTTCTCATATTTTCTCCTCCCTTTCTCACATGAAGCAGAATAATTTACAACAATCGTATCAAAGAAATAGTTTGTCCACAAATGAAAGAAATATTATTTTCTCTAAACAAAATAATACTTCTTTACTAAAATACGATTATATTCCTGCCATAGAGAAAGCACTTTGCTCTAGATTCAAAAGAAAAGAAAGAAGTACCTATACTTCTTCCTTCGTCATTTCATTATCCTATTATTTTACCTTTTGTGAAACAATTTTTTCGTACGAGAGTATACCATCAATAATAACTTGATTTAATTTCACCAAGGATTCCTTATCACTTTTTCCGCCCTTCACTGTTTGCACAGCAACTGACGTATACATATACAATTTCTTTGCTTCTTCCTGCTTCATACTTTTCCCTTCTTTTTCAATCGCTTTCCACTCTTTTTCAATCGCATCTATATCTTTTGCATTATTTTTTCCACTGGCTTGTACGCTAGAAGCATATTTTGCTAAATGAGTATATAATGGCTGTACTTGTGTTAAAAACGCCCCAACTTCTTTATCGTCTTTTAGTAACGCTTTATCTGTTATATCCCAGCTCTTTTTCAATACGGAGACATTCTCATTTTTATACTGCGTCATTAATTGATTTATGCCTTGTTCATCGCTAGCAATACCAACAACTAACGCATACTTATCACCGCTCGGTTTTAAAGCTGCTACGCCTCCATTACCTTTCCACTCTTCAAGAGCAGCCTGTCCCTTTTCCTCGGAAGAATAAATTCCTCCTTGAACAAAAAATAATTTCATTGGATCTAATGCCGTTCCTGTCTGCGCTTTTTGTTTCTCCTCTTTTAGTGCTGGTTTTTGTTCTGCCGTTCCCCCGACCTTTGATTCTTCATTTCGCATCTGCTTCGAAGCTGTTACTTCGCTTCCCCCTGTTGCACCTTGCCCTTTAAGTAACTGTAGCATCCCCATCCCAAACGCCGTCCCAATAATAATCGCAGTTGCAACGATTGCAATTAACGTATTGTTCCACTTCTTTCGTTTTTTTTCCGTAGATACTAATTTCGCTTTTTGAAACGGAACAACGTTTTTCGGTCTTTCACTTTCTACTACCATCCATTCAAATTCATCTTTCTTCTTCTCCTCATACTTCGCTTCTGTTCCATTCACTTTCACTGAGATCGTTCGTGATTGCTTGTCCATACACTCACACCTCACCTCTTATCGTTGTCCGCATCATATCATATTCATTTCACAAAAAAACGAGATATTTGTCAGAGGAATTCGCCAAATAACCCTATATATTTATCTTATATGTATGCATTTGACTTCATTTGTAGAACAAAAAAACCAGATAGCAAAGACTATCTAGTTTTTCTCGCGAATATATTTTCGAACTTCCGAAATGAAATAAAGAGAACCTGTTATGATAAAAACATCATTTTCTCCAATCATTTCAACCTTCTTATCAATTGCCTCTTTCCAATTTTCAAAAACTAATTTTGACTCTTTCTTTGAATATGATGCAAGCTTGTCAGCAGAAATAGCACGCTCAAAGGCGAATGTTGTAAAAATAATTTCATCAGCAATGGTTTCTAATTGCCCTACCATATTAGGCAATTGCTTATCACCAAGGGCAGTAAATAAAACTATTACATTTTTATCTTTGTAATGTGATTCTACCGTTTTCACAAGGCTTTCAATACCTTCCGGATTATGAGCACCATCTATAATAATATCTGGATTACTTTGCAATTGTTCAAAGCGCCCAATCCAATACGCTTCCTGTAATCCAGTTCTTATTTCTTCTTCCTCAATTAAAAATGATAAGTATGTTTTTACATACATGACTGCCATCAGTGCAAGTGCTGCGTTTCCTACTTGGTGAGCACCTTTCATTGAGATTCGCACATCTTCAAAAGAGGCGAAAGGACAAGTGAAATTGAACTGTTCTCCATCTTCACTTGACTGTTTATGTAACGCTGTAAAATGGTTGCCCATCTCGTATAGGTTTGCATGATTTTCCTTTGCAACCTTTTGAATGACTTGCAACGCTTCCTCATCTTGCACACCAGTAATAACCGGGACACCAGACTTAATAATCCCCGCCTTTTCATATGCAATTTCTCCTAGTGTATTGCCTAAAATGTGCATATGATCGTGGCCAATATTTGTAATAATCGTGAGAACAGGATGAATCACATTCGTAGAATCAAAGCGTCCTCCAAGCCCTGTTTCAAATAAAACAACATCACAGAAATTGACTTTACCGAAATAACAAATTGCCATAACAGTAATAATTTCAAACTCAGTTGCTTCCCCTAAATCCGTCTCATCTAGTTTTTCAACGACTGGCTTTACCATCTTTACAAGTTCAGTAATCTCTTCATCTGCAATTGGTGTGCCGTTCACACTAATACGTTCGTTAAATGTTTCAATATAAGGAGAGGTAAATGTCCCTACCTTATATTTTGCGTCTTCTAACATGTAGCGCATATATGTTAACGTTGAACCTTTTCCATTTGTACCAGCAAGATGGACACATTTTATATGACGCTCTGGATTTCCGAGCTCTTCTAGCATCCATCTTATTCTTTCTAATCCTGGTTTAATACCAAACTTCAACCGACTATGAATCCAACCTATCGCTTCTTCGTATGTATGTATCACGTATGCTTTCCCCTTTCAAAAGACAACCTTCATCATTCTATTATACGCAAAGAAAAGAGACTCACCAATATAGTGAGTCTCTAAAAACATTTTTATTTCTCAAGATCTGCTAGACGTTGGCGAACTGCTTCGCGTTTTTCTAGGTAATCTTGCTCTTTCGCACGCTCTCCTTCAATAACTGCTGCAGGAGCTTTCGCTACGAAACCTTGGTTTGAAAGTTTCTTCTGTACACGTTCTACCTCTTTATCGAACTTCTCAAGTTCTTTCTCAAGACGCGCTCTCTCTTCATCAAGATTGATAAGATCAGCTAACGGTAAGAATAACTCTGCACCTGTTACGATTGCAGTCATCGCTTTTTCTGGCGCTTGTAAATCCGTTTGAATTGTTAATTCGCTTGGGTTACAGAAACGCTCAATGTAAGAGCTATTTTTCGTAAGTTGAGCAAGTACAGCCTCATCTTTTGCTTTAATTTGCATTTGAACTTTTTTGCTCATTGGCGTATTAACTTCTGCACGGATGTTACGAACAGAGCGAATGATATCAACTAGAAGGTGCATTTCTGCTGCAGCTTCTGTATCTTGTAAATCTTCGCGAACGGTCGGCCACGCTGCTACTGTAATAGATTCGCCTTCATGCGGTAAATGTTGCCAAATCTTCTCTGTTACGAATGGCATGAATGGGTGTAATAGACGCATTGTTTGGTCTAATACGTAAGCTAAAATAGAACGAGTTGTTTTCTTAGCTGCTTCATCTTCACCGTATAGAGGAAGTTTCGCCATTTCAATGTACCAGTCACAGAAATCGTCCCAAATGAAGTTGTATAATGAACGACCAGCTTCACCAAACTCATATTTATCCATGTTACGTGTTACGCTTTCGATTGTTTCATTTAAGCGAGTTAAAATCCACTTATCCGCAACTGATTTTTCACCAGTTAAATCGATTTCTTCATACTTCATATCATCCATGTTCATTAATACGAAACGTGATGCATTCCAAATTTTATTAATGAAGTTCCAAGTAGATTCTACTTTTTCCATGCTGAAACGTAAATCTTGACCTGGTGCACTTCCTGTTGATAAGAAGAAACGCATTGCATCTGCACCATACTTCTCGATAACGTCCATTGGATCAATACCGTTACCAAGAGATTTACTCATTTTACGTCCTTGCTCATCACGAACTAAACCGTGAATTAATACATCTTTAAATGGACGCTCGCCTGTAAACTCTAAACCTTGGAAAATCATACGAGATACCCAGAAGAAGATGATGTCATAACCAGTTACTAGTGCATCTGTTGAATAGTAACGTTTGAAGTCTGCTGAATCTTCGTTTGGCCAACCAAGTGTTGAGAATGGCCATAACGCTGAACTGAACCATGTATCAAGTACGTCGTTATCTTGGTTCCAGTTTTCAATATCTGCTGGCGCTTCTGTACCTACGTATACTTCACCAGTTTCTTTATGATACCAAGCTGGAATGCGGTGTCCCCACCATAACTGACGAGAAATACACCAGTCATGAATGTTTTCCATCCAGCGTAAGTATGTGTTTTCGAAACGCTCTGGTACGAACGTTACTTTCTCTTCTTCTTTTTGTTGAAGCGCTACTGCTTTTTCAGCAAGTGGAGCCATTTTTACGAACCATTGTGTTGATAAGTACGGCTCAACAACTGCACCACTACGCTCACTATGACCTACAGAATGCATATGAGGCTCAATTTCTACTAATACGCCTGCTTCTTGTAAATCTTTCACTAACGCTTTACGACACTCAAAACGATCCATGCCGTTATACTTACCAGCTTTTTCATTCATCGATCCATCTTCGTTCATTACTAAAATACGTGGTAAATCATGACGGTTACCTACTTCAAAGTCATTCGGGTCATGAGCTGGTGTAATTTTTACAACGCCTGTTCCGAAATCTTTTTCTACGTATTCATCAGCAATAATCGGAATCTCACGGCCTACGATTGGAAGTGTAACTGTTTTTCCGATTAAATGTTTGTAACGATCGTCTTCTGGATGAACCGCTACTGCTGTATCACCAAGCATCGTTTCTGGACGAGTTGTTGCAAGACGAATGTGTCCAGAGCCATCTGTTAACGGATAGTTCATATGGTAGAATGCACCTTGAACTTCTTTATGAATTACTTCGATATCAGAAAGAGCTGTGCGTGTTGCTGGATCCCAGTTAATAATATATTCACCACGGTAAATTAAGCCTTTTTTGTATAATTGAACGAATACTTTATTAACCGCATCAGATAAACCTTTGTCTAATGTGAAGCGTTCACGAGAGTAGTCTAGTCCTAAACCAACTTTCCCCCATTGTTGACGAATATGAGAAGCGTATTCTTCTTTCCATTCCCAAGCTTTTTCAAGGAATTTCTCACGGCCAAGATCGTAACGTGAAATACCTTCTTCACGAAGTTTCCCTTCTACTTTCGCTTGTGTTGCGATTCCCGCATGATCCATTCCTGGAAGCCATAATACATCGTAACCTTGCATACGCTTCGTACGAGTTAAAATATCTTGAAGAGTTGTATCCCAAGCATGACCTAAGTGTAACTTACCAGTTACGTTTGGAGGTGGAATTACAATTGTATACGGTTGTTTCTTCTCATCTCCTGTTGCTTCAAAATATTTGCCTTCTAGCCACCACTGATAAAGGCCTTCTTCAACGGACATATGATCATATTTAGTTGGTAAATTCTTTTCCGTGTTTGACATTATTTTCCCTCCTTAAAATAAAAAATGCCCCTCATCCAAAAAGGACGAGGGACATCGCGGTACCACCTTTATTTACAAACAAATCCAAGAATTTGCTTATACTCTTAATTTGATAACGGACAAATCCGTCTTTTCCTAATGAGAACTATTCCGTTCAGAAAAGATGCTCCAGGGCTACCTTCTAACATAACTATCTAGAGAATCTCCCAGCTAATGATTCTCCTCTCTGAAGACGTTTCTTGTTATACTCTTCCCCTTCAAGGCATTTATATGATTGTTAATTATTATATACAATAGTGTAAAAAACGAAACCTTATTCGTCAAGATAAATTTAATACTACAGCTTTTCGGACCAAAAAAAGAAGATAAGTAGCACCTCTACTTATCTTCTTTACCCCGCTATTTGCGGGCAGTAAGACCTCCACCTCAAAATTCAGCTGAAGCAAAGAAGTTAGGTGGGAGATCAACTGCCCGTAAATGCCCGATTGGTTCAACTAATAATCGGCGGGGGATGAACCCCCCACTGATTAAAGTTTCACTTTATCCGTTCCCTTGCTGGGCAGCTTGTAATTGCGAAAGGAAATATTCTATATTACTAACGAGCCAATGCGATTGTTGCAAGCTCTTCACTCCGAGAAGTTCATTTTCCTCATTACGACTCTCTCTTCTTTTCTTATAAGACTGGATTTGCCGAATAAATTGCGATGGATACGTCATATACGCAAACATGAGTAGTTGCTCTTCTTTCGTAAAAGGGAAATTTTTTTGGTACATTTGATACCATTCAAACCGATCACTTCGCGCAATTGGATATGTGTTTAACGACCGAGAATAAAACCCTACAATATCTTGCACAGGTGTTGCAAACTTTGATTTTTCTAAACTAATAAAATAGCCATTCCGCTCATAGTCGAATAAAAAATGATTAAGTGATACGTTACCATGTACAAACGTAATGCGTGTTGTCTCTTTTTCTTTCATCGCATCGTTCCACTCATTTAATTGCTTCGTTGCAAACTCACGCGCTCTCATTACATGATGATAGTACGTACAATATTGCAGTTCAAATGGTGACATATACCACTTCGCTTCAGATTCTACAAGAAACTCTTCTAGAATCTCGCCATCATTCTCCCAGCGATCGGATATATTTGTATAATGTTTTTCTAGATCCTCTTCTGTATACGTTTCTTCTTTTACTGTTTTTTGATGCAACGTTCCGAGAGTCTGAAACATTTTATGGTATTGATCATTATCCTCGCCGCTTCCTTCCGCACGTTCTAACCAAGGCATTAAATAATAATTATACGTCCCGTCACTTAAAATATAATTTCCATCCGTCGCATGGTAGATAGGTACATAATTTGAAAAACCTTTCTCCTTCAAATATTGAATATGATGCAGAAAGTTATTCCGCTCTAACTTTCTACCTTCTATTTTCTTGAGCGCATATGGACCTTGATTCGTATAAATTTTCGTTACGCTTCCGTGCTCTTCCATATGCTGCATATCCAATCTATATTGCCTTACAATGGGTTCATAGCGATTTCGTAATTCCATATCCATACGAATAACCCTTTCTATTCAAAACGTAGACTCCAGGAAAAGAAGTGAGTGAAAACACTCACTCCCTTATTTCGCCTTTGCCCTTGAAACGGGAATATAAATAATTTGCCCCGTAGTTAAATATATATCTTCCGATTGATTTACACGATATAAGTTTTGTACAGACGTATCATAACGTTCTGCAACAGATTCAATTGTATCCCCTTCTTGCACGAAATACATTCTTAACTTCGTAAATTCTTCTTCCGGTTCTTTCGTAAATAATTGTGTTAAATAAAGCGCATTTTCATCTCGCTGTGAGTACGCTTCTTCTTGCTCTTCCTGCTTTTTCGCTTTTTCTTTCTTGAAATCTTTTCGTCCGAACAATTCAAATTGTGGCGTCGTTTCTTTCTCCTCTTCACGCTCCACAAATTCATGTTCTTCTATTTCCTCTTCTTCTAATTCCTGTTCTTTTCTTTCCTCTAATTGGAACGGTTCAAATGCGTAATCTTCCCATTCATCCGATTCCTTATAGACTGGTTCTTCTATGTGCGGCGTTGGTCTATTTTCATCCTCTTGTGCTGAATCAGCTTCTAACTCAGCATACGCCGTTTCTTCCTCTTCATCCTCTTCTTCCTCGATTCTTTCTTCATCACATAAACCTGTAATAGATATATCCGCTAGTAATTGTAAGCAACCATTTTCCTTTAATTCGTAATCAAATTCTTCGATGGATACATATAGTTCTTCAATTACTTTCACTCGATTTCTTGGAATTGATATTTCAAGCGGAAAGGAATGAACAAGTTCATTAACCCCATCTTCCCTTGTTTCGACATAATCAATTGACTTCGCTGGTGATAGATCTCTTAATGAATGGGCTGAATCATCTTGCCGTGCAACGTACTCTCCCGTTAAATCTAATTGCCCTCTCACGATAACTTCATGATCAAGCTCTTCTATCTCAACGTCTGGATCTAACGAAATTGACAAAAGTTCTTCGACTTCCTGTCCTTTTTGGAACCAAACAGATTCTTTTAATGAAAAACGTAATGAATGATCTGTTGCCACTTCTTTTCCCCCTCCCAAACTATATGTCATTACAGATTTATGTATGGAAAGCTGACTTTATGAATAAAAAAAATCGCTCCCCTTATGGAGAGCGATTTTCTTTCATCAATTAAGCCTTTAATTTTGACATTGCAATTTCAGCCGCTGCAATCGTCGCCTCAATATCTGCATCACTATGTGCTGTCGATAAGAATAAACCTTCGAATTGAGATGGCGGTAAGAATACACCTTGTTCCACCATTTCACGATAATAAGCTGCAAAGAATTCTAAGTTTGAAGATTTTGCTGCATCGTAATTAATAACTGGTTCATCTGTAAAGAAGATACCTATCATAGAACCCGCACGGTTAATATAATGCGGAATACCATGTTTTTCAGCTGCTTTACGTAAGCCAGCTTCTAACATTTCAGCTTTACGCTCGAATTCTACATATGATTCTGGTGTTAACTGCACTAACGTTTCATAACCGGCTGCCATTGCAAGTGGGTTACCTGATAAAGTACCCGCTTGGTAAATCGGTCCGCTCGGTGCAACTTGGCGCATAATTTCTGCTTTACCACCGTATGCTCCTACTGGTAATCCACCACCGATTACTTTACCTAAACAAGTTAAGTCAGGTGTTACACCGTAATAACCTTGTCCACAATTGTAAGCAACTCGGAATCCTGTCATTACTTCATCAAAAATAAGCAATGCACCATTTTGCTCTGTTACTTCACGAAGACCTTCTAAAAATCCTGGTTGCGGAGGAACAACACCCATATTTCCTGCCACTGGTTCTACAATTACACAAGCGATATCATCACCGAATTGTTCGAAAGCGTATTTCACACTTTCTAAATCGTTATACGCTACTGTAATCGTATTTTTCGCTACACCTTCTGGTACACCAGGGCTATCTGGTAAACCTAGTGTTGCCACACCAGAACCCGCTTTAATTAACAACGAATCACCATGGCCGTGGTAACAACCGATGAATTTCAAAATTTTATTACGGCCTGTATAACCACGAGCTAAACGTAGCGCACTCATTGTCGCTTCTGTTCCAGAGTTAACCATACGTACAATCTCAATTGATGGTACGCGCTCAATAACAAGTTTCGCTAATTTATTTTCAATTTCCGTTGGTGCACCGAAGCTTGTACCTCTTTCAGCAACAGCTTTTAAAGCTTCAACAACATGATCATTTGCATGGCCATGAATTAAAGGACCCCATGATAATACGTAATCGATGTATTCATTTCCATCGATATCATATACTTTAGAGCCTTTTCCACGCTCCATAAACAATGGATTCATACCGACAGACTTAAAGGCACGAACTGGGCTATTTACGCCACCAGGCATTAAATCTTGTGCTTCTTCAAACGCTGCAATCGACTTATCAAACTTTTTCATTATTTAGCGCCTCCTTCTTGTAACCATCTTGCTGCATCTTTTGCATGATACGTAATAATTAAATCTGCTCCTGCACGTTTCATGCTAATTAATTTTTCAAGTACAACTTCTTTTTCATTAATCCAACCATTTTGCGCTGCCGCTTTAATCATTGAATATTCACCGCTTACGTTATAAGCAACGACTGGTAAATTAAAGTTATTTTTCACATCACGAATGATATCTAAGTAAGAAAGAGCTGGCTTTACAATTAGGAAATCTGCCCCTTCCATTACATCTGATTCTGCTTCACGGAATGCTTCCATACGGTTCGCTGGGTCCATTTGATATGTTTTACGATCACCAAATTGTGGTGCACCGTGTGCCGCATCACGGAATGGCCCGTAAAATGCTGATGAATATTTCACAGCGTACGACATAACTGGTACATGTCCAAAACCATTTTCATCTAATGCGTGGCGAATTGCTGTTACGAATCCATCCATCATGTTTGATGGCGCAATAATGTCCGCTCCTGCTTTCGCTTGGCTTACAGCTGTTTTCGCAAGAACTGCAAGAGACTCGTCATTTAAAATAATACCATCTTCAATTACACCGCAATGACCATGGCTTGTGAATTGACATAAACATGTATCCGCAACTACCACTAGCTCAGGGAAATCACCTTTAATTTGCTTAATTGCACGTTGCACAATTCCATGATCACAATATGCTGATGATCCAACTTCATCTTTTTCAGCAGGTAAACCAAATACAATAACAGAGCGAATACCTAAATCAACAACCTCTTGCATTTCAGCTTGCAATAAATCTAATGAAATTTGATATACGCCTGGCATAGAAGGCACTTCATTACGAACATTTTCGCCTTCTAATACAAAAATAGGGTAAATAAAATCTTCCGTATGTAAAAACGTTTCACGCACAAGCGCACGCATATTACCGCTTTGTCTTAAACGACGATGACGATTAAATTGTAAAGAGTTCATAGATTTCTATCCCCATTCTTTTATTTTATAGATTCACAAACGCATTGTAGTAATGCTTCTACAGTGTACTCTTTCGGCATAATAACATGCGGAAAATAAAGGCTCGCCTCTTTTTCCGTAATAGGACCTATACAAGCAATTGTACATTTTTTTGTCCATTCTCTCCAGTTTGTACCCTCAAGTAAACGAACAAAACTAGTAACAGTTGAAGGACTCGTAAATGTAATAATATCTACTTTCTCTGCTTCTAACGCTTCTATAAGCTCTCGCTTTTTCTCTACATTTTCTTTCGTACCATATACAATTAGCTCATCTAGAGAAACACCAATTTCGCGAAGTGCAACTGGAATGACATCTCTTGCTAAATTCCCTTTCGGAAATAAAACGCATTCGCTTCCACTTAGTTTTTTTACAAACTCTTCTGCAAATACTTCTGCAACAAATGAAGTTGGAACAAAGTCCACTACATAGCCTCGCTTTTCTAACTCTAACTTTGTTTTTACGCCTACTGCAGCAATTTTAGTCGTTACGGGTAGCCTCTTTCTCAAACTATCCAGAAAAAAAGCCACCCCATTTTTACTCGTAAAAATAACCCAGTCATATGAATGCAACTGCCCTGCTATATGTTGAATTTGCCTATAAGACATACCTTCCATACGCAAAAGCGGAATTTCCAATGGAATTCCGCTCTTTTCTTTCACCGCTACACTCATTTGTTTTGCTTGATGCTGGGCACGTGTAATCAATACCGTTTTGCCAGCGAGAGCGTTCATATTTATTGTTGCCCCTTATTCTCAGCAAGAATGAGTTCTTTTGCGCCTTGTTTAATTAAACGGTCCGCGGCCTCTAACCCTACTTCCTTTGGATCATTTCCTACCACTGTCTCTTTCAATAAAACAGAACCGTCCATAGACCCGACAAGAGCTGTTAATTCGATTGCATCGTTTTCTGTAAGAGTTGCATATCCAGCGATCGGAACTTGGCATCCACCTTCAAGTTTATGAAGAAATACTCGCTCCGCTGCCACTGTTCTTTCTGTTACAGCATCATTTATATGTGATAACAGCTGCAATAAATCTGTATCATCCTCACGGCACTCAATCGCTAATGCACCTTGTCCTACAGCAGGTACACATAACGTCTCATCTAAATGTTCTGTAATAACTTCATCATCCCAGCCCATTCTTTGTAATCCAGCTGTTGCTAAAATGATTGCATCGTAATCTTCTTCTTTTAATTTACGTAAACGTGTATCGATATTTCCACGAATCCACTTCACTTGTAAATCTGGTCTCGCAGCTAATAATTGTGCACTACGTCTTAAACTACTCGTACCTAAAATAGCGCCTTCTGCTAACTCTTTAAACGATGCTCCGCTTTTTGAGATAAAAGCATCACGAGGGTCCACACGCTTCGGTGTACAACCGATCATTAATCCTTCTGGAAGTACGGCCGGCATATCTTTCATACTATGTACAGCCATATCAATTTCTTTCGTAAGTAACGCATGTTCAATCTCTTTAACAAACAAGCCTTTTCCGCCTACTTTTGAAAGAGTAACATCTAAAATAACATCGCCTTTTGTGACGATTTCTTTCACTTCAAATTCATATGGTAAACCTAGCGCTTTTAACTGATCAATAAACCAGTTCGTTTGCGTTAGTGCTAATTTACTCTTTCGTGACCCTACAATAATTTTGCGCATAATTTTCTCTCCTCATTATAAATACCAAAAGTGGAAGTTGGATAAACTGCTTAATAGAAAAATATTAATTAGCATTACGAGAAATGCCCCGATGTTCCACTGCACTATTTTCTTCCCTTGCAACACATCTGCCGCTCGTAAATATAGGCCAGCACAATATACAAATAGAACGACAAAAGACCCGATCACTTTCGTATCATACCAATGGAAATTGTCCAATTTTGTATATCCCCATATGCATCCTAATAAAATAGCTAGTAAGAAAAATGGAACAGAAAATAAATTTAATCCGTAAGACATCGATTCTAGCTTCGGTAAATTCCCTAACCTTCTTAATCTCGCATTCCATTTCTTCTTCTTTAATAGGCGATATTGCAATAAATACATAATAGAAAAAATGAACGATACAGTGAATGTTGCATAAGAGATAATAGCCATACCGACATGTACATATACAAGTTCCGAAACCAATTGCTCTGCAAGTACTGGTGACATCTTTCCGAGCGGCGTAAAAATAGAAAAAGCGCTTACGCCAAATGCGACAACATTTGTAAAAAAGACTAAAAAATCGATTCTCATAAATCGATTAATGACTAACGACATCGTAATCAATAGCCAAACATAAAAATAAATCCCTGATAATAAAGTTAAAAGAGGGTTCGTTTCTGAATCTGTAGCCCTAAGCAACATAAAAATAGAATGCAGAACCCATACAATCGAAAGTAACCAAAAAGCAAATCGGTTCGCCTTTCGGTTACTTTGGAAATAATCTATAAAATATAAACTAATGCTACAAGCATATAAAATAATTGCAATATGATAAATAATACTGTTATTTAAAAAACTCATCCGATCATCCTTCCAAGTTATAAAGATGGAACGGATGGTGTCCACACTCTTTTATGTTCTACTTCTTCCGCACAACTTTCTACATCTTCCATTTCTAAATCAAAGATTTTTGCAAATAACGCTAATTTTTCGTCTGCCCCCTCTTCAGCAGCTATTTCTTTTGCTACTAAAATTGGGTCTTTTAATAATTGATTAATAATACTTTTTGTATGCTTACTAATTACTTTTCTCTCACGATCACTAAGATTTGGTATTTTTCGTTCTAAGCTTTCCATCGTTTCGCTTTGAATGGCAAGTGCCTTATCACGAAGAGCTGATATTAACGGAACGACACCAAGTGTACTTAACCACGTTTTAAATAAAACAATTTCCTCTTCAATCATAAATTGAATTTTCTCTGCTTCTTTCAAACGTTCAGCACGGTTCGCTTCCACTACTCCTTGCAAATCATCAATGTCATATAAGAAAGAACCTTCTAGCTCATCAATCGCCGGATCAATATCACGTGGCACTGCAATATCAACCATAAATAAAGGACGGCCAGAGCGCATTTTCTCTACCTTTGTCATCATCTCTTTCGTAATGACATACTCTGATGCCCCAGTTGAACTAATTAAAATATCTGCTTCTAATAATGCACATTGTAATTCACTTAAAGGTTTTGCATGTCCCATATATTTCTCAGCCATTATTTCTGCTTTTGAAAGCGTCCTATTCATGACTGTTACTTTACGAGCACCACTTCCATATAAGTTTTGCAGTGCAAGTTCACCCATTTTGCCAGCACCAAGAATAAGTATGTGACAATCTGTTAACTCGCCGAATATTTTCTTCCCAAGCTCAACAGCAGCATAACTAACAGACATCGCACTTTCACCAATTGTCGTTTCTGAGTGAGCACGTTTTGCTAATGTAATGACTTGCTTAAACAATTCATTAAAGATTGTGCCTGTCGCTTTTACTTGTTGCGCTTCTAAAAAGCTATCTTTTATTTGACCTAAAATTTGCGTCTCTCCAACTAC
The DNA here is from genome assembly GCF_050630465.1 of Bacillus basilensis. Taxonomy (NCBI): domain Bacteria; kingdom Bacillati; phylum Bacillota; class Bacilli; order Caryophanales; family Bacillaceae; genus Bacillus; species Bacillus basilensis. Next base: position 40,527 of record NZ_JBNTQO010000019.1, read on the forward strand.
CATAGAATCTAAACCGCACGTTACGCGGAATAAATGATCTATTGCACCATCTTGTTCAAAAATAGTTAAATATGGTGCGACTTCTTCTATTTCAAGCTGAAACCAATCAGCTAAAAACTTCTTAATATAATACCGTCCCGTGTGTAATTGATCGACAACAGCGTAAATCTCAGTGCGATTACAAGTTGATACAATGACATTCTCTAACACGCTCTTTTGATTTTGTAATGTCGTCATTGCTTGCTCTAGCTCTGCTGCCTGAAATGTGAGTTTCTCACGAAATTCTACAGGGGCTGTTCGATAATTTACACTAACAACAAGAATATGCACGCAGCATGTCCCCCTTCACCCGTTTTATCACTTTATCTACTATCATAATACAACTTTCCTCTTATGAATCTGACAATCGTGTGAACAACCGATTATTTTTTTATTTATTCTCCGTATGTAATAAAGGAGATTCAGTAAAACTAATAAAAACTTCCTACTTTATAATGATTATAAATTAATAACTCTATTTGTACGTTACCAAAAAAAGCACTCATAATCAAGTGATGGAAACTATTCCATATGAATTATAACATCATCTTTCCTATCTTCTTTCATCATGAAGGAAAATATGTATGATTGTTCCAAAATGTAGCAAACACTTTCTCAATACAATGTATTTGACATTGTATTTCTTTTTCGTTATATTGGTTTTACAAAATTAAATTGTGCACAACTTAATTAGAAGGGAGTTATGTATGACAGAGGACTCTTTACATCTAGATAACCAACTTTGTTTTTCTATTTACGCCTGTTCTAAAGAAGTTACCCGCTTTTATCGACCATATTTAGAAGAGATGGGTATTACGTATCCCCAGTACATTACTTTACTCGTACTATGGGAGCAAGATGGACTCACAGTCAAAGAAATTGGAGAACGTCTATTTTTAGATTCCGGTACGTTAACGCCTATGTTAAAACGAATGGAATCATTACAACTTGTAAAACGCGTTCGTTCCAAAGAAGACGAGCGAAAAGTTTGTATTGAATTAAAAGAACAAGGTAAAGATTTAAAAGAAAAGGCTTGTTCATTACCGACAACAATGGCAACAAATTTAGGAATTACAGAACAAGAATATCGTTCTTTATTAATTCAATTAAATAAACTAATTGAAACAATGAAAACAATTAATGATAGAAAAGGGGAATAAACATGGATAAATTATATACTGCTTCAGTAACTGCTACAGGTGGAAGAAACGGAAAAATAGTCTCAGATGACGGCATATTAAATCTTGATGTGAAAATGCCGAAAGCACTAGGTGGTGCAGGCGGAGAGGCAACAAACCCAGAACAACTATTTGCTGCTGGTTATGCCGCTTGTTTTGATAGTGCTTTACAACTTGTCATTCGTACAAAACGTGTGAAAGTAGAAAGTACAGAAGTAACTGCTCACGTTTCTATCGGAAAAGATACGGATGGTGGTTTCGGCCTATCTGCTGTACTTGATGTACATGTCGCTGGCGTTTCACATAGCGAAGCACAAGAACTTGTAGAAGCTGCTCATGGTGTATGTCCTTACTCTAAAGCAACACGAGGAAATATTGAAGTTACGTTAAATGTACGCTAAAAATGTATAAAGAAAAAAACGCGCGACATTCGTCACGCGTTTTTTGTTTTTGTCATTTTATGAATTGCTTTCCATGCTTCTTCTTTTCCAAGTCCTGTTTCAGAAGAGAATAGAACAATTTCATCGCCAATTTCAACAGCAAGCGTTTCTTTTACAACTTTTAAATGCTTTTGCCATTTTCCTTTCGGAATTTTATCGGCTTTCGTTGCAATAATAATTGTTGGGATTTCATAGTGCTTTAAGAAATCATACATCATTACGTCATCGTTTGTTGGTTGGTGACGTAAATCAACTACTAATACAGCTGCGTCTAATTGCTCACGCGTTGTAAAGTACGTTTCAATCATTTTGCCCCATGCTGCGCGCTCTGATTTAGATACTTTCGCATATCCATAACCTGGAACGTCAACAAAATGCATCATCTCATTGATTAAGAAAAAGTTCAACGTTTGCGTTTTTCCTGGTTTAGAAGAAATACGTACTAACTTTTTACGATTTAAAATTTTATTAATAAAGGAAGACTTCCCGACATTTGAACGACCTGCTAATGCAATTTCTGGTAAATCACTGTCTGGATATTGTTCTGGTTTAACAGCACTAATTACAATATCTGCTTTTGTTACTTTCATTGTTTCACTCCTACTAATGCGTGCTCCAATACTTCATCTAAATGAGATGCAAGCACAAACGTAAGGTTTTCTTTTACGCTCTCTGGAATATCATCTAAATCTTTCTCATTTTCCGCTGGTAAAATAATCTTAGTTAAACCTGCGCGGTGAGCACTTAATGTTTTTTCTTTTAAACCACCAATTGGTAATACACGGCCACGAAGTGTAATTTCACCTGTCATCCCCACTTCTTTACTTACAGGAATACCTGTTAGTGCAGAAATAAGTGCCGTTGCCATCGTAATACCTGCTGACGGTCCATCTTTTGGAACTGCTCCTTCTGGAACATGAATATGAATATCATTTTTCTCATGAAAATTCGGATCAATCTGAAGCTCTTCTGCACGAGAACGAATATAACTAAACGCAGCTTGTGCTGATTCTTTCATAACATCCCCAAGTTTCCCTGTTAAAATTAATTTCCCCTTACCTGGCGCTACAGAGACTTCAATCGCAAGTGTATCCCCGCCTGCTGCTGTATACGCCAAACCTGTCGCCATACCAACTTGGTCTGTTTTTTCAGCTTGCCCATAACGGAATATGTGCTTACCAAGTAAATCAACAACATTTTTTTCCGTTACAACAATGCGCTTGCGTTCTGCTGTAACGATAATTTTTGCTGCTTTACGGCAAACTTTTGCAATTTGGCGCTCTAGCGTACGAACACCAGCCTCACGTGTATAATAACGAATAATTTCAAGAAGTGCTTCATCACGTACTTGTAAATTACCTTTTCGTAAGCCATGCTCTTTTAATTGTTTCGGCAATAAATGTTCACGAGCAATATGAACTTTTTCAAGTTCTGTATAGCCAGCAATCGAAATAATTTCCATACGGTCAAGTAATGGACCTGGAATACTTGAAAGTGTATTTGCAGTTGCTACAAACATAACTTTCGATAGATCATATGGTTCTTCAATATAATGATCACTGAAGTTATGGTTTTGTTCTGGATCTAACACTTCAAGTAATGCTGCAGATGGATCTCCACGGAAATCGTTAGACATTTTATCAATCTCATCTAATAAAAAGACTGGATTAACTGATTTCGCCTTTTTCATACCTTGAATAATACGTCCTGGCATCGCTCCAACATACGTACGACGGTGACCACGAATTTCAGATTCATCACGTACACCACCAAGGGAAACACGGACAAAATTACGATTTAATGATGTTGCAATTGAACGCGCTAACGAAGTTTTTCCGACCCCAGGAGGTCCTACTAAGCAAAGGATAGGTCCTTTTAATGAATTCGTTAACTTCTGTACCGCTAAATATTCAAGCACGCGCTCTTTCACTTTCTCAAGACCGTAATGATCTTTGTTTAAAATCTCTTCAGAATGAACAAGATCAATCATATCTTCTGTTGTTTCTGTCCACGGAAGTGCTAATAACCAATCCATATAATTGCGAATAACACCGCTCTCCGCAGAACTTGCTGGTAACTTTTCATAACGGTCTAATTCTTTCAGTGCAGCCTTCATTGTTTCTTCAGGCATTCCCGACTGTTCAATTTTCTCACGAAGTTCTTCAACTTCCCCGCCCTTACCTTCTTTATCGCCAAGTTCAGTTTGAATCGCCTTCATTTGCTCACGTAAGAAATATTCTTTTTGCGTGCGCTCCATTGAACGTTTCACTTTTTGTCCAATTTTCTTTTCTAAACTAAGTAACTCTTGTTCATCTTGAATAATTGAAATAAGTGTATGTAATCGTTCCTTCACAGATATAATCTCTAAAATTTCTTGTTTCTGCTTCGTCTTAATTGGCAAGTGAGAAGCGATTAAATCAGCTAATCTTCCTGGCTCTTCTACATCAGCTACCGTTGCAAATGTTTCATTTGAAACTTTTTTCGAAACTTTAATATATTGTTCGAAATGCTCCAGTAACGTACGCATAAGAGCTTTCTCTTCTAGATCATCTTCCACTTCTTCCGTTACCGTTTTGATAGAAACTTGCACTACATTTTCTTCTTCGATAAACTCTACTACTTCTGCTCTATGTAAACCTTCTACAAGGACACGAAGCGTACCGTTCGGCAATTTTAACATTTGCTTCACTTTCGCCACTGTACCTACACTATATATGTCATCTTCTTTCGGATCATCGATATTCATTTCTTTTTGCATTGCTAAAAAGATGATATTTTCATCCATTGCCGCCTGCTCTAGTGCTTGTATCGATTTATCACGTCCTACATCAAGATGCAGAACCATCGTTGGATATACGAGAACGCCTCTTAATGGTAGGAGGGGTACGATTCTTTCATTCGTATTCATACTAGACATAGCACCTCCATAATAAATTAAACTCCTGTTCAACTATTTTATATTACAATACATCTAGATGCAATTGCAGAGATTTTCCGCAATTGTAAATCCCTCGTTTTTTTCCCTTATAAAAAGAAAAAAAGACTCCGCTTAAGCATACAAACTTAAACGAAGTCTGGCAAATGTTATTATCTTCATTCTCACATTGATTGTGCATCTGTTTCGTCCACAGCAGTATGTATATCAAGCTCTCGATGCATATTTTCCTGCATAAATGTTAGCTCAAATACTTCATTTAACTTACGAACAGGAATGATTTCAATTCCTTTTATTGTGTATAAAAACGGTTGCATGTTTTCAGCAGGAATGATAACTTTCTTAGCACCTGCTTTTTTCGCGGCTTTTATTTTTGCATACACACCACCAATAGGTTTCACCTCTCCGTGTATACTTATCTCACCGGTCATCGCTACTTCATTATTCACATACGTACGATGCACTGCTGAATATACACCTGTTGCCATAGCAATTCCTGCCGAAGGCCCATCAATCGGGATCCCGCCTGGAAAATTAATATGTATATCGTACCCTTCTGGCAACACATCTAGAGAACGAAGTACTGTTAATACATTATCTACAGAACCTTTCGCCATACTTTTACGGCGAATTGATTTCGTTTGACTACCAATACTTTCCTCTTCAACAATTCCGGTAACATTTACCGATCCTTTATCTTTCGCCTTGATTGCTGTTACTTCAATTTCTAATAACGCACCTGTATTTGGTCCGTACACAGCAAGTCCATTTACAAGACCGATTCTCGGAATAGGATAAATACGCTTTTCATACTTCGGTGTAAGCTGACTAGAGTGAACAACCCACTCTATATCTTCATCTTTAATGAAAGAACGCTCTTCATTTATTGCCATTCCAGCTGAAATTTGTACAAGATTAATCGCTTCTCGTCCATTTCTTGCATACATCCCGATCATTTCAATACCATTCTCACCAATTTGCATTTCCACTTTGTCAGCTGCATTCTTCGCTACTTTTTGAATTTCTTCTGTATCTAACTCACGGAAAAACACTTCTAAACAGCGCGATCGAATAGCAGGAGGAATCTCCTCTGGCGAACGTGTCGTCGCCCCAACTAAGCGAAAATCGGCTGGTAAACCTTTTTGAAAAATGTCATGTATATACGTTGGAATCATCGTATTCTCTTCACTATAGTATGCACTTTCCAAAAACACTTTCCGATCTTCTAGCACCTTTAACATCTTGTTCATTTGAATCGGATGTAGTTCACCAATCTCATCAATAAATAAAATACCACCGTGTGCATCTGTTACCGCACCTTTTTTCGGTTGCGGAATACCCGCTTGCCCCATTGCACCAGCACCTTGATAAATTGGATCATGCACCGAACCGATTAAAGGATCTGCAATACCACGTTCATCAAACCGAGCTGTCGTCGCATCCAATTCAATAAATGTTGCATTTGTGCGAAATGGAGATTTCGGATTTCGTTTCGCTTCTTCTAATACGAGACGTGCTGCCGCTGTCTTCCCGACACCTGGCGGGCCATATATAATCACATGCTGTGGATTCGGACCACAAAGAGCCGCTTTTAACGACTTAATCCCGTCCTCTTGCCCTACAATATCTAAAAAGGATGTAGGACGTACCTTTTCCGCAAGCGGCTCTGTTAAAGAAATCTCGCGCATTTTACGAAGCTGTTCTAATTCTTTTTTCGATTCTCGATCAATTGAAACTTTTTGTGTTCGCTGATTTCGAAGTAAATGCCAAAAATACAATCCGACAATTACACCAAAAACAAGTTGAACAAGTAAAAATATATTTGTCCAGCTCATCATTTATTTCCTCCCGCAATGTTTTATCTCTTAGTATTTCCGCGGAGGAACATAGCTAAACATAAAGAAAAACAGCAATTATAAAAATTGCTGTTTCTCCCTCGCATTATGCAGATGTTTTTGTATCAAGTACAGTACCGTCTTGTAACACCAATTTTGGCGGTGCATTATCAGCTACTGTTTCTTTTGTAAGAACACACTTCTCGATATCTTTACGAGATGGAAGTTCGAACATTACATCTAGCATTAAGCCTTCAATAATAGAACGAAGTCCACGAGCACCCGTTTTACGTTCAATTGCTTTTTTCGCAATTTCAATTAGTGCGCCTTCTTCAAACTCTAACTCAACATCGTCAAGCTCCAATAGTTTTTGGAATTGCTTAACAAGTGCATTTTTCGGTTTCGTTAAAATATCAACAAGAGCATCTTCATCAAGCGGTTCTAGGTTCGCAATAACTGGAAGACGACCGATAAACTCTGGAATTAAACCAAATCTTAAAAGATCCTCTGGTAATACGTGAGATAAAACATGCTTCTCATTTACATCAGCATTTTTCTTCTCAGAACCAAATCCAATTACTTTTTCACCAAGACGACGTTTAATAATTGGCTCGATGCCATCAAACGCTCCACCACAGATGAATAAGATGTTCGTTGTATCAATTTGAATAAACTCTTGGTGCGGATGCTTACGACCACCCTGAGGTGGAACGCTTGCTACAGTACCTTCTAAAATTTTCAGAAGTGCCTGCTGCACACCTTCACCAGATACATCACGTGTAATTGATGGATTTTCGGACTTACGTGCCACTTTATCAATCTCATCAATATAAATGATTCCTTTTTCCGCTTTTTCTACATCATAATCCGCTGCTTGGATTAATTTAAGTAAGATGTTTTCTACATCTTCCCCAACGTATCCAGCTTCAGTTAAAGATGTTGCGTCCGCGATTGCAAATGGAACATTTAAAATACGCGCTAACGTTTGTGCCAGTAATGTTTTACCACTACCTGTTGGCCCGATAAGTGCGATATTACTCTTCGCTAATTCTACATCATCAATTTTGCTGTTAGAATTAATGCGTTTGTAATGGTTATATACCGCTACCGCTAGTGCTTTTTTCGCGTTATCTTGTCCGATGACATACTCATCTAAGATTTCACGAATTTCTACCGGTTTCGGTACATCTTTGAATTCTACTTCTTCGTCTTTCGCAAGCTCCTCTTGTACAATTTCAGTACAAAGTTCGATACACTCGTCACAAATGTAAACACCTGGACCTGCAACTAACTTTCGAACTTGCGTTTGTGTTTTACCACAGAAAGAACATTTTAATTGCCCTTTTTCATCATTAAATTTAAACATATTTTCACACCCCTTACAAAGTGCTAACCTCTTGCCTTCGTATGTACACGATAAATGTATCGTATGTAAATACATATTATGTCACTACGTGGCGAGAAATACAAATAATATGACTAGTTATGTACAAATAAAAAGTTTTTAAAACTTTTGAAATATGTATATTCGACTTATTAAGGAAGTTTTCCTTCTTCATCGAAAAGTTTTATAAATATATTTCTATATTTATAAAACAAGGCACGATTAAAATCGTGCCTTGTTATTTTATTATGCAGCGTTTTCTACTAAGAAGTCTACAGCTTTACGAACTTTAAGATCTTCAGCTAAAGCGTCTACGCTTCCAAGAGCTTGCTTGATAGCGTCTACTGGCATACCGTACATTTCAGCCATTTTTTCAACTTCTTCAGTTACTTCTTCTTCAGTAACTTCGATGTTTTCAGCTTCAATGATAGCTTCAAGAACAAGGTTGATTCTTACGCGTTTTTGAGCGTCTTCTTTCATTTGCTCTTTTAACTTGTCAGCATCAGTACCTGTGAATTGGTAGTAAAGCTCAAGGTTCATACCTTGTTGGCTTAAACGTTGCTCGAATTCACGAACCATACGATCTAACTCAGTGTCGATCATAGCTTCTGGAATTTCGATTTCAGCGTTAGCAGCAGCTAATTCTACTACTTCGTCACGTACTTTGTGCTCAGCTTCGTGCTTTTTGCCTTCTTCTAAGTTTGTACGAAGTTTTGCTTTTAATTCATCAAGAGTTGCAACCGCTTCGTCTGCTTCTTTAGCGAACTCGTCGTTTAACTCAGGAAGTTCTTTTGTTTTGATTTCGTGAATTGTTACTTTGAATGTTGCTGGTTTGCCAGCTAATTCAGCAGCATGGTACTCTTCTGGGAATGATACTTCAACGTCTTTAGAATCACCAGATTTAAGACCAATTACTTGCTCTTCGAAACCTGGGATGAATGTACCAGAACCGATTGCTAGAGAGTAGTTTTCGCCTTTTCCGCCTTCAAATGCTTCGCCATCAACGAAACCTTCGAAGTCGATTACAGCTGTATCACCGTTTTCAACAGTTCCTTCTTCTTTAACAACTAGTTCAGCTTGACGCTCTTGTAAAGATTTTAATTCGTTCTCTACATCTTCGTCAGTTACAGTTGTTTCAACTTTTTCTACCGCTAAACCTTTGTACTCACCTAATTTAACTTCAGGTTTCACTGTTACTTTTGCAGTGAAGATAAGGTTAGCATTTTTTTCGAACTTCTCGATGTCGATTTCAGGATGAGCAACTGGGAAGATACCAGCTTCATCGATCGCTTCACCGTATGCTTTTGGTAAGATGATGTCTAAAGCATCTTGGTATAAAGATTCGATACCAAAGCGTTGTTCGAATAACGGACGAGGCATTTTCCCTTTACGGAAACCTGGTACGTTAATTGTTTTTACTACTTTTTTGAACGCAGCGTCGATAGAGTTGTTTACTTCTTTAGCATCAACTTCGATTGTTAAAACGCCTACGTTACCTTCTAATTTTTCCCATTTTGCAGCCATTTATTCTTTCCCTCCAACTATAATAATGTATGCACATACCTCTATAGATTAAGATCTTCATTATCTCTTTTTTGAAATAACAAAAGTACAAATAATCCTCTAGCAAAAGCTTTCAGATATAATGTTCCAATCTACTAATTGCCTAAAAGACAATTACGGTATATTTTGTTCGAGAATAATATGAAACATATTAAGTAAGAGAATTACACTTCTCTTCTCTTACAAACAGGCAGTTTTCTGCCTTTTGCAACCCTTACATTATAACATAGAATATGCTCGTTTCAAGAACCGAACGATTCTTTTTCATAATTATACGGGCAAATATCCTTCTCTTTCAACACGCAATAACCATTGATAGGCAATATGAAACTCTTCTAATTCAATATTATACGCTGTCATAAGCTCTTCTTCATCAATAGTCAATCCGAAACGCTTTCTACCAATTCTCTCTAAAACAGCAGCCCAAATCTCCACTTTATCCATTAATAGAGCGAATGGGAAAACGCTAATTTGCAATTCTTTCCAATATGTAACCATCGCATCAAATATATCAGGATAATTTTGCTCTAATCGGTTTGATAATGTATGTATAATGTTATCGGATTGCTCCTCATTATGACCTGTAAATGCTGGAATTACCTTAATCGTATTCCCAAACTTTTCTACCTCTATCTCTTCTTCTATTTGATTTTCTACCATTTTATACAAAATAGAAGTTTTCAAATAAGGGTGCTGTTTTTCGTCTATTAAAAATTTCTTTAAAATAGGTAATGCAAGATCCAAGTCTTTTAACGAAAGTTGCTGAATCGCTCTTAGCTTTTGCCCAAAGTTTTCTCCAAACATTTCATTAGTAAACTCATCCAACTCAAAATTCGAATCGACTAGTGACGTATCCACTTCATTTAACATACCTTCTGCAAATAAAGCGAGCTGTGCTAATTTTTCCTTTTGCTCAGGCATTATATCCTTCGTTTGCAATACTTTTTCAACGGTTTCAATAACGCCTTCATAATCATTTGTTTGAACTAAAATCGTCACATACGTTTCAAGAATATCACCAAATAATACAGCTCCCGCTTCAAGCAACTGTTCACATTTGTCTTTCGCTTCTTCCATATGTTTTAACTCTAACAAACAAATAACTGAAGCTAGTTCCGTTTGTTCCGTTTCTGCATTATACTGACGTAATATTTCAAAGCAGCGCAATGCATCTTCGAATTTCCGCTCTTTCAGCGCTAAAAAACCTTCATCAATATATCGCTCTGATAGCTGCGGAAACAATACGACCGTATTTTCTTTTTTATCCATACGTCCGCCTCTTTTTCTAGATTTTAATTATCTTTAAAGTAAATATATCAAATGAGTAATGAGAACACAACATCCCAAAACCCTTTGTTTGAAATATGAAAATATTTAATTTTTATATTTCAATATAAACAAATCCTTACCGAAAATTAAAAATGTACAAATAAAAACCCTCAGCAATGAAAGCAGAGGATTCATCATTATTGGAAAGCCTTTATAATAGTGGGGTATATAACAAGGGTAATAATTTGGAGAACAATAATTGCCATAACAATCATGCTAAAATAGAAGATTGGTTTACTCCGCTTCATTAAAAACATAATGATAAGCATCGTACAAGCAAACAAACTTAAGAAGAACAAACTCGTCGTCGAACTAAGTATACCACTTGGGACAAAGAACAATAACACTACACTACAAGTACCTATAATTCCAAATAACCATTCCATTCATTCACTCATTCCCTTTCCCTCTCATGGTAGTTTCCTCTAAGCGATTAAATGTTTTACAACATCAACTACATACGTTAATTTCTCATATGCTACAAACCCGAAAGCAACTGTTAAACCCGTTACGATTAATCCTTTCATCATTTCTTCCTCCTCGTTTTATCGTTGTTACCTTTATTATAGAGGATTAGTAATTCGTTACCATCGAACTACCTTACAGTTACCTTACAGAATTGTAAGATTTCAAAAAGGGATAGAAAAACACCTCATATCGTTTGAGGTACTTTCACGGAATTTCTCTATAATCACATGCAAAATTAACTTTTTTCTCTTGGTTATTTTTCGGAAAATCCACTCTTAAACTAATAGATTTACTAAATAATTTTGGATTGAAATAATTATTCGTTCCTTTTCTCAACTTCCCTTCAAATATTTTTAATTATAAGAAAACACTTTATCGAAATCATGTTAATATATTTTTATACAATTAAGAATTTAATTTAAAAGGGGGATTATGTATGTTTAAAAAAATGGCTGCAGATGTTTTAGGATTAAGCGATGTAGGTTCTGTCATTACACCGAAAGATTACGATAAAGTTGATGCCGATGATTACGTGATGCATGAAGATGGGGAGAAAATTTATTTTCTAATCAAATCAAAATCAGATGAATATTGTTTCACAAACAAAGGATTAATTCACCTAGATGGCACAAGTGCGACAAGTAAAAAACGTACATTACGCCGCTTTAGTTATAGCAAATATCAAATTAAAAACGTAGCACTTGAAACTGCCGGAACGATTGATTTAGATGTAGAAATTAAGTTTCAAATGGGCGATGAGCATTACTCAATTGATGTTCATAAAAAACATATTGAAGAATTAAAAGATTTATATAAGGCTTTACTTAAAATCGAAGAAATTTCATACGACAACGACATCACATTGCAGTATGCACATAAAAGTCTAGATATGGCATCTAATGCTTTTAGCCGTATTTCAAACGCACAAGTAAATTTGGCAGAACAATTTAAAGAAATAAACGAAATCGCCTTTAACTGGCTCGTTGATACGAAGAAACAATATAACGTGAAAGATTATGGTTTTGTCTTTGAGAAGTTTATTAATAATTAATTTAAAACAAACAAAAACCTTGTTATCAAAAGATAACAAGGTTTTCTTAGCGCCCCAGAAGAGATTCGAACTCCTGACCCGCCCATTTCCGTACTATTTTATATATTTTGATCGCAGTCTTAATATATCTTCCTCTTCGCGAATGCCTGCCGATCCCTTCCTCACATTTTTTACGACAGTCCAATTCGGGTTAGTTTCATCACCGATGTTCTGTATTGTAAAGTTGCCGTCACCATATTTACGTTGACCTTCTGCCAATTTCTCCGTTAAATCATTCTCTTTTGCTCTCGCCATCTTTGCGCCATCTCCCTTTTTTATACAACCTTCTTAAACTGTCCAACCAATCACACGTCCAGTCACAATTGGAGATTCTCGTTTTCCGCTTCTATTAATTGTAACACACTGCCGGGGATAAGTTCCGACAACGGATGCTCAATCGTACTAGAATGGTAAAAAGTTTTATAACATTGTAAGTGATTAATTAGGGGCATCTGGATATGAATTCGATTTCCATCATAAACCTATTGATTCTTTAAATTAAATACTATGAGGAACAGGGCGCATAAACGATGCTCCTTTTATTTAAGAAAAAGAATTACATATACAACTGCTTAATATCGAAGGAAAGGTTACAGATATTAAGAATGAGCTACAATTATAACCCAAACTAGACGCGAAACTTATAAGTAATCACTTCTTGTGATAATCTTTCACTCGTATTAATTATGCTATTTCATTCCTACCCCCATCTCTTACACCAAAACATCAATTTTTAGCGTCCCAGGAGAGATCCGAACTTCCGGCCCACCTATTATCTACAATATATAAGCGATTCTTTCATCGCTTGTTTAACATACACTAGCTAATGTATAGATATGGTATCATTTTCTTGTGAAAATATTATAGGAGAAGCAGTAAAAGCCCAAAGCCAGGTACAAATAGGAATAAATCAAGAAGCTGGGAAAGCCTTTGAAAAAGAAGTACATAAGGACTTCTCAAAAGAGGTAGATACAGTAGTAGAACAAATAACTTTAAAGACTGATAAAACAGGAATAAAGACAAGACTTGATTTTCTAGGAGCCAATAAAGATCTAGAAGATATAAGAATAGTTGAGGCAAAGGGAAACCATCTTTTGTAGGCGGTACGGAAATACCTCCAACTAAAGTTGAAATTAGAAGAAAACAATAGATAAGAGGTGTACTTATGTCTTTATACGAATTAGAAAAAGTTGATTTTATGGGCTACAATAAAGAAGAAAAAATAGCCTATTTAGTCATCGCTGATGAATTAGACTGGTCTGATGAGGAAAAACATATTGAATTACTGCAAGAAAAAATCAATTTGTATTTGGGCTTTATAGAAAGTGACGAGGTTTACGAAAGGTATCCTGAAGTAAAAGGGTATGGTTTTGTTATTAAGATATTCGGGAAATATCTTTTTACTGAATGGGGCAAAGAATTTTTAGAAAAGGTTGATGAGGTTCTCGTTGAAGCTGGATACGGTTTTCAATACGTGCATAAACCATTTGATGAGTCTGAACAAACAAATAATATAACTGACTAGCAAAGAGCGTTTTTAAGCGCTCTTTTTAATGCACTTTAATCTGTTGCATATACTCATTATCATATATCTCGTTATAATATTTTTAAACCTCTTGCACATACATCAATTTGTAGACAAACAAAAAACCTTGTTATCAAAAGATAACAAGGTTTTCTTAGCGTCCCAGGAGAGATTCGAACTCCCGACCGTACGCTTAGAAGGCGTATGCTCTATCCGGCTGAGCTACTGGGACATGGAGCGGGTGAAGAGAATCGAACTCTCGACCAGAGCTTGGAAGGCTCTTGTTTTACCACTAAACTACACCCGCATATGTTATTTTATTTTTCTTCGTTAGCGCTTTTGCCCTATCGACAATATTTATTATATGTATAACCATACATAAAGTCAACACCTTTTTTAAAAGAGGATAATTTTTATTATCCTCTTTTAAAAACTGCTTGTTCAACTAGCTGTCCGTCTAGTGTTTCAAAACGAACTTCCATTTGATTTTCATCCATTTCTAATAAGGCAAATGTCTTTTCTACACGCTGACGCGGTAATAAAATACTGCCTGGATTAATAAATAAAACGCCGTCGATTAATTCCGCACCTAATACGTGAGAGTGTCCGAAGCATGCAACTTGCGCCCCTACTTCTTCTGCACGGTACGCTAATGTTTGTAACGTCATTTTCACGTTATGACGATGTCCGTGCACAACTACGAAACGAATGCCGTCTACATCAGTTACAATTTCATCTTGAAAGTTAGCATAATCACAATTCCCTTTTACCACATGGAAACCTTGCAGCTCTTCATGAGCAGGCGTTAGCTCTGAATCACCGCAATGAATCATGATATCTACTTTCCCTTCATACTTCTCTTTTAACTGCTGTAATTCCTTCACAGAGCTATGACTATCGCTTACGATTAAAGCTTTCATCAATCTCTCTCCCTTATTCTCCTAAAAACCATTCAGGGATTTTTTCTTCTAGCTTACGTAGAGCACGTCCGCGGTGACTAATAGCATTTTTCTCATCTGAACTTAGTTCCGCCATCGCTTTTTTATATTCTTCCACATAAAAAATCGGATCATATCCAAAGCCGTTTTCCCCGCGGCGTTGTTCTAAAATAAATCCTTCACATGTCCCGTTTACAATGACAGGCTTTTTATCCCCTTCAGGGAAAGCAACTGCTAATGCACAGTAGAAACGAGCTTTACGCTTTTCAAACGTTACTTCAT
This sequence comes from Bacillus basilensis, assembly GCF_050630465.1. Classification (NCBI taxonomy): domain Bacteria; kingdom Bacillati; phylum Bacillota; class Bacilli; order Caryophanales; family Bacillaceae; genus Bacillus; species Bacillus basilensis. The sequence continues at coordinate 55,533 of NZ_JBNTQO010000019.1, forward strand.
TTAATTCTTGTAAAACTTTATCAATATTCGCTTGATCATCTTTCGGTTCTCCAGCAAAACGAGCTGAATATACGCCTGGTTTCCCGTTTAAAGCATCTACAATAAGACCTGAATCATCCGCAATTACGATTGCATTCAACTGTCTACTCAAACTATCCGCTTTTAAGATCGCATTTTCTTCAAATGTTTCACCAGTTTCTTCTACTTCTTCAATATGAGGAAAATCGTGTAATGATTTCACTTCTAAATCAAATCGCTCAAATAACTCAGCAAATTCACGTACTTTCCCCATATTTTTTGTCGCTACAACAACTTGTTTCATATTTTCCACCTCTACTCTATATGAGATACGATGTCACCTAACGCTTCTTTTTGCATGTCAATCAGTTGGAAAATGCCTTGTTCTGCAGCATCAAGTAATTCATTTAACTGCGCTCTGCTGAACGTCGCTTCTTCTCCAGTTCCTTGTACTTCAACAAACTGGCCTTTTCCAGTCATAATTACGTTCATATCAACGTCTGCTTTAGAATCTTCTGCATAGTTTAAATCTAAAACAACACCTTGCTCTTCCACAATCCCTACTGAAGTTGCTGCTAAATAATCTTTCACTGGAATTTTAGATACTTTTTCTGCTTGTAATAACTTCTCGAAAGCTAATACCATTGCTACATATGCACCTGTAATAGAAGCTGTTCTCGTTCCACCATCAGCTTGAATAACATCACAATCAATCCAAACCGTTCTCTCACCAAGTGCTTCTAAGTCAACTACCGCACGTAATGCTCGTCCAATTAAGCGCTGGATTTCCATTGTACGCCCTGTTACTTTCCCTTTGCTTGATTCCCTTATTGTACGTTGCTCTGTTGCACGTGGAATCATCGCGTATTCAGCTGTTACCCAGCCCTTTCCTTCTCCACGCATAAACGGCGGGACACGCTCTTCAATTGTCGCTGAGCAAATTACCTTTGTATCCCCAACCTCAATTAACACTGATCCTTCTGGATGTTTTAAATAATTCGTATGAATATGTATATGGCGTAATTCTGTTTTCTCTCTACCATCTACTCGCATAAAAATAACCTCCTCATAACTATTTGTTAGTATAGCCAAATTTAAATGTATGATATGTATACAATAAAAGAAGAGGAACCCAAAAAGCAATTCCTCTTTCTTACTTAAGTATATCAAATTATCGACGATTAAAAACTACCTGTATTCACGTTTTCTGGACGATCTACAGGTTTTATTAATTTTCCGCCCTTTTCATCTATAAGATTCGCTTTACCATTCACTTCAATAGAAACACTTTTTACGCCTTTCTTTTCTGTTAAAGATAAAACTAATGACTTCAATACGTAATTTGAAACCATATTTTTATCTGGGTTTATAAATATATTTTCATTAAAGTTTAATGTAAGATTTCCGTCTTGTAATTTCGGATTCGTAATCAGCTTAACTCCTGGATTGAAATCATTCAGGAGCGATTGATGAATCGGTCCTTTTACAAGTTCATCTATAATGGTTGCATAATCATTTTCTTTTCCTTCTACAACGCGGCGTGTTACTGGTACGTAGTATTGCTGTTTATTATTATTTTGCGCCATAAAATAAAGGGTAACTGGTTTTGTATTTGTTACATCCGCTACTTGTTCATCATCGAAGTTGATACCGTTCGCACGGCTCACGCCTTCACCAAGCGGTGTACCACCAACAGGCATCTTCGCCAATTTCTCACCATTTATTTGGAACTGCACTTGTTTTATTTCTTTAAATTGCGTCAACGTCCATGCAATAGATTCAATGATTTGACGTTCTTCCTCTTTCGCATAGTTTTTCATTTCTTTAGAGAAATCAATGACTGCCGTCCCATCTTTTTTCAAATTTAGGGTCATCGATGTATTCGCTGGAATGACTGCACGGAACCCATTCGGTAATAAATTCGTTACCGGTCCATCTTTCACAAGGTACTCTAACGTTTGCTGAATGACCTCATTTGCTTTCGGAGTAGGTATAGCTAACGTTTGCGGCACAACATAGCCATTTTTATCAACAAGGTATAGTTCTCTATTCACCGTTTGTCCTTGCTTATCTTTCTTAGCTACTTCTTTCTTTCCACCCTCTGTATACGTAACTTGTTTTGGCGGATCAATTTGTTCCGTTGCTTTCTCCTGATTTATAAAGCCACACCCTGTTAGTAAAACAGCGCTCACAGTAGCACCAACAACCCATTTAAAAGTGGATTTAGGCATGCCATTCCCCCCTAAAATCTAAGTTTGTACTATTATGTATACGAGCTGTTTCATTTTTTAGAACAAGCTGTGCTTCCTATAAACAAAAAAACTCCTGATTTCTCAGGAGTTTACTTATATGGATTCTACTATTATTCTTTTTCTAAATGAATATGTTTCACATTTTCAATCGGTTGACCGAACCATTTTGATGCAATTTCTTTAAATAGACCTATTTTTCCTGTTGTTAAGAAGAGATGATCACTTTGTTCCTCTCCCTCATTCAACATTTTACTATGGTATAAAATTGTACTTACTTCACGCGCCGTTTCATCACCAGAACTAATTAGTTGCACTTTATCTCCCATTACTTGTTTAATAACAGGGCCTAAAATTGGATAATGTGTACAACCTAAAATAAGTGTATCAATATCAGTATTCTTCAGCGGTTGCAACGTTTCTCTTACAACTTCATATGCCATTTCACTTTCGAAATTACCACTCTCTACAAGCTCAACGAAAGGCGGACACGCTAAACTTTCTACCATAACACGGTTATTAATAGACTTTAGCGCTTCTTCGTATGCACCACTTTTCACCGTTCCGATTGTTCCAATAATCCCAACATGATACGTGTTTGTCATTTTTAAAGCTGTACGTGATCCTGGGTGAATAACTCCTACCACCGGAATTGGTAATTGTTTCTGCATCTCTTCTAATACAACTGCAGTTGCTGTATTACACGCAATAACTAACATTTTGATATTTAAATCTAGTAAATGCTCCGTCATTTCCCACGTAAATTGACGCACTTCTTCTCGAGAACGCGGACCATAAGGGCAACGTGCTGTATCCCCTAAATATATAATGCGCTCTTTCGGCAACTGACGAATTAATTCCTTCGCTACTGTTAAACCACCAACTCCTGAATCGATAACACCGATTGCTCTATTCAACTTCATCACCCGTTTTCTCATTCATCATCTTATTTTATCATTATATTTTACAAACTTTAAGTTCGCTAACTTAAACTGCTTCTGTATGAAAATTTTCATTTGTACCTGTATAGACTAGGACCTTTTTTATTTTGCTCCTTTTTTTCATAATTTGCAAGACAGAAAAATAACCGACCTTCTATAGGAAAGTCGGTTTCTTCTATATAAAGTACATATTTAATGCTCCATCTTTTTTTGGAAAGAAGACATTCCTATTAATAAGAAGAAATGAGCAGAAATTAACATAACGATTAAAATAAAATTCAAACGATAACTATTTGTAGATTCCATAATTTTGCTTGCTACAGCTGGTCCAAATGCCATACCGAAAAAATTAATTAAATTATATAAACCAAGACCTACTCCAACTTTAGCTGAATGTAATGTTTTCGGTATAAATGTGTTTAATGATACTTGAATGGCTGAATAACTCATAAACGTTAAAATAATCGCCAATATAATAACGACTATACTTCCATTCGGAATAAACCCTAAAATTAAAAAGCCAACAATCATAATGACAGACGCTACATAAGTCATATTCACATGTCCAAACGAAGGGACAATCTTTCCAGTAATAAAACTAGACACAATACCAAAGAGTGATGCAACAAACAATACAATTCCGATAACAAATGGCGACAATCCGTGCACTCTTCCTAACAGTAAGGGCAATAATAATAAATTAGCACATAACGCCACATTAATTATAAATGAAGTCACTATACTCAATACCTCTTTTTAGTTTAAGGGATTTTCCATTTACACTATAGAAAAAATACCCGCTACCTTTATGAGTAGCGAGCACTTTTTCTATAATTTATTTACAGCTCTTCTTATATCTTTTCCTATTTCCATACTAGACTGCGGATTTTGCCCTGTAATTAAATGCCCATCTACTACGACATGCGGCGTGAAATTTGGAGCAACATAAAACAAAGCCCCTTCTTCTTTCAATTTACTTTCTAATAAAAACGGAACTCGCTTTTCTAAATGTACAGCTTTTTCCTCATCATGTTTAAAATAGTTATTTTTAACGTTTTTTTCTTAAACATACCTTCTCTCTCAAAGTCTGAGATACCTTTTTTAAGTTCAAAATTTAGACAGAAAAATAGCCGACTCTTTACATAAAAGTCGGCTGCTTTCTTATAGTTCGAGCTCTCCCATGCGAAGAAGCTCAACAACTGCTTGTGAACGTCCTTTAACTCCTAGCTTTTGCATTGCGTTTGAGATGTGGTTGCGTACTGTTTTTTCACTGATAAAAAGTTCACCCGCAATTTCTTTTGTTGTTTTATCTTGAACCAGCAATTCAAATACTTCTCTCTCTCTCTTTGTGAGTAACGGTTTAGATTGATACGCTTTTTCCTTCAACTGGTATAACCCTCCTTGCTTAAGCCAGAGCCGTGTATGTGTAAGTTGGGTGTTTATTTAGTCAAGATATTGTATGAATGAAATGTGCGGGTGGTGAATAAAAATGGGCTTTATTTCTCATGTTATTTTAGACTTTTATACATTGCATTCACTCTTTGTATCCACTTACTTTTCGGTACGCCATATTTGTTCTAGTAATATGCTGACAACTGTACCTACGAACAAACCATTTCCGAATATATATTGCATAACAGACGGTAAGGATTGGAGCGCTCCAGACGGTAAAAACATAACACCGCTGCCAAATAATACTGCAATGCCTAAAATCGTTACATTCCTTTCATTAAGCTCCACTTGTTTTATATTATTTAACCCAATTCCAATTAGCTGTACGAATGAAGCCATTAAAACTGCAGATGCAACAGCGGATGGTAACGATGCTAAGTAACGAATAACACTCGGAAACATCGACATTATGACTAGTAACATACATGCTAGTAAGAACGATCGTATATATTTTTGTTTTGTTAAGCGAATAAATCCTGCCGTTGCTGGTAACGGAACGACACCTACAGTTGAAAATACGGAAGAAATGATGTGCGAAATCCCTCCAACCCACGTACCATCCTTCAACTGTTTCTGTTCAATAGTCGCTTTTTGAATGGTAGCTTGATTAATTGCTATAATAGCTGCTACTGTATTTGAAACTAAAATACATACCATAACGAAACTTGATACTGCCATACCTGTATTCCACTTTGGAAATCCCCAAGCAAATATTTGCGGAAGTTGCACAAAATGAGTTACTTGAGATGGAATCGTAACTTTTCCTGCCATTAGAAAAAGAATCCATCCACTAATTAATCCTATTAAAACCGCATAACTTTTGACAAAACCTTTTCCAAAATTAGATAGTATAATAACGAACAAAAATATACTAAACGCGATTATCGCTGTAAATCCATCGATTTGGGAAGCAGTAGCAGTAATTCCTAGCATTCCTTTTAAAAATACACCGCTTAATTGTAAACATAATAAAAGTAAAAACGTCCCTGTCACAAGCGGCGTAAATAAAAATAAAATACGTCCGATAAAACCAGTTACTCCTAATCCTATTAAAATAACACCGGAAATTATCATTCCTAATTCTAAAATTTGCAATGTACTATGTAATTGGTTTTGCCCGACAGTTGCATAAGCAAGTACGGTAAATACTCCAACCCAAGATCCAGCTGGTCCATCCGCAATTGGAAGTCTATGTCCAAGCCACCCTTGTAAAAAAGAAGATATACCAACTACAAAAAACGTACGCTGCATCAAATAAAATATTTCTTCTGTCGTAAGATGAAATAATCCGCCAACGACAATTGGTAGTGCGATTGAATTCGCCAATAAAAATATAAACCATTGCAAGGTTCCCATAATATGATTTTGGTTATGTTGATTGTCCAAATTTTTCATCCCTTCCATACATTTCACACAGAAATACACGCTATACTATTACGTAGCTTTTCGAAACAACACTTTTTGTCCCCTCGATTTCTTCCCGTATCCAAATGTTGCAATATAAACTCCACAAACGATAAAAACAGCTCCAATTATTTGAATGGCTGTTACACTTTTCTGCAATATAATATAACCTACCACCATCGTAACGAATGGTTCTAAATTTAAAAACATGGCTGCTGTTGATGCCTGTGCTTTTCTCAATTGATTATTCCAAACTAATGTACAAATTCCATGCATAAGTATTGCTGTCACAATGAGAAGCGCCCAACTCTCTATAGAGTATTTCAACGTTATGTGAGAAAAGGTAAAAGCAAGAAACGGTAGCATAATTAAAAAACCAAAAATTGAAGAAAAGAATGTAATCAAAAACATATCATCTCTGTTCCCCAATTTCCGAATGAAAACGATAGATAAAGAAAAAGATAGCATCGTTATAAAAATCCATATTAACCCTTCTGAAAAGACGAACCTCTGCCCAACACCAATTACAAAAAATACTCCAAAAGTAGCAATCCCTCCTCCTATTACTAACTTAGCTGTTAACGGTTCGTTTAAAATAAATACTGCTAGAATAGAAGTCATAACAGGAGTAAGTGCTAATATTAGCGCAGCTGTTGTTGGATCTGCTGTTTGTAACCCTTCATAAAAAGACCATTGATTAATCGCGACACCCATGATTCCAATTAATAATACACTTTTCATTTCATTCTTTTCTATATATAAGTCTTTCTTACACATAATAGCGTACGCTAGAAAAAACAAATTAATAAATAGTAAGCGAAGTGTCGTTAACAACACCGGATGAAATGTATTTACTAAAATCGCACCAAATATAAAATTACTCCCCCAAACTACTACACATATAAACAGTAATATATATGTACGTGTCACCTATTCCCCTCCTTTTCTCGTAAAAAAGAAGGATTCCTATTCTTTCATTAGGAACCCTTGAAAAAATATATATAAATTAGGGAGATACGTAAATCAAATCAATACACCTTGAACATGTTGCAAGGAACCTGCTACTATTTTCCCATCTTTCATCACGGCTGGTCGCTTCGCTCGTCTAGCAATCGCTTCTGCTGAACAAGTAGCTTGTAAGAAGACGAAATCAGCTTTATCTCCTACTTTAGGCCAAACTTGATTTCCTTCTTGATCCAATGGCGTTTTTCCACCTGTAATATACGCCAAAGAAGAAGATAAAGACTTCTCATCAATCCAGCGATACTTTTCTGCTAAACGCCCTACTCTTTCAAAAATATCAGCATTTCCAAATGGTCCCCATGAATCAAACATACTATCGCAACCTAAAGAAACGGAAACTCCTTTTTCTGTAAGCAATGGTACTGGCGGCATATTTCTGTTAATTGGTACTGTCGTAATAATAGACATTCCTCTCTCAGCTAATAAGTCTGCCATATCTGCTCCTTCTTCTTTAGATACATCACCTAGACTAAACGCATGACTGACCGCGACACGTCTGTCCCAATTAGCCTCCTCTATAAATTGAGCTAATTTTTTAATTGTATAAATACCTAAATGCCCTGCATCATGTAAATGCAAATCAACATCTGCATTTGCCTCTACAGCAATTTCCATCATATCAAAAAGTGATTTTTCAATATTATTATCTACAGTAGCTGGATCTACACCACCTACTAAAGTTGCGCCCATTTTCATCGCTTCTCTCATAAGAGAATGCGCTTCGGTACGAAGTAAACCATGCTGCGGGAACGCTACGATTTCATATGTAAACGCACCTTTCATATTCTCTAAAGTTTGACGGACAGATTCTAAGTTTTTAAGACCGATATACGGATCAATATTTACATGCGTTCGTATATGAGTCGAACCAGCATTTAAAATGTTTCTGAGTAATAACTCTGCTCTCTCTCCAGTTGTTTGAGCTAAAATTGGTAACTCTTGCTGTTCTAACTCTAATCTCTCAATAATATTTTTTACTGGTGTGCACGCTTCCCATGGGCCACCAAGTTTTGTCTTATCCAGGTGAAAATGATTTTCCACAAACGATGGAAGAACAAACAATTCTTTCGCATCTTTCGTTTCATATTCTGTTTGAAGCGGTACATCCGCAAGTACAATCTTTTCAATCTTTCCATCTTGTATGAGTAAATGATGCAAAGCTGTTTCTGTACCTGTAACTACTTCATTATTAAACTTGTAACCTATTTCTAATCGTACATTCGTTAACCAATACACATTTTGCATTTCAATCATCCTCTCAAACAAGATTATTTATAGCCGCTTTTTGCAAACTACCAGCAACAACATTCCCTTTATATAAAACAGCACAACGCTCTGTTTGTCTTGCTACTACCTCGGCTGAACATGATGCTTCTGTAAAGACAATATTTGCTTCATCCCCAATTTTTGGCCATTGACGATTTCCTTGATCATCTAATATAGATTTCCCGCCCGTAATAAACTGAAGTGCTTTCCCTAAAGAGCGCTCGTCAATCCATCTAAATCTCTCCGCTAGACAATTTGCCTTTTGCAACATATCTCCTGTTCCAAATGGAGACCAATGATCAGTTATACTATCGTTTCCTAGTGAAACTTTTACACCTTTACAATTTAATAGCGGAACTGGAATTACATGTCTACTAATTGGAACTGTTGACGTTATATCAATGCCTAATGCCGCAAGTCGTTCAGCCATTTCCTCCGCTTCTTCTACAGATACATCTCCAAGTCCAAGAGCATGACTAATCGTAACTCTTCCTTGCCACCCTGCTTCTTCTGTTAATGCAGCTAATCGCTTCATTGTAAATGTTCCGAGTTGATCCGCGTCATGTAAATGAATATCAATGTCTGAATCAAACTCTACTGCAATATCCATAATTGTATTTAATGATTTTTCAATATTACCGTCTACAGTAGCTGGGTCTACTCCACCTACTAAATGAGCTCCCATACGCATAGCGTCTTTTACAAGCCCTACGGAATTACTTCGTAACAAACCGTGTTGCGGGAATGCTACGATTTTTGCTGATAACTTATCTTTATATGTTTCCAGTGCCGCAATCGTTGCTTCTAAATTTCCAAGACCAATTACAGGGTCAATATTGCAATGTGTTCGAATATTTGTCGCTCCATTTTCAAGAAGTAATTGCAACATTTTCTCCGCTCTACTCTTTGCAGTTTCTAATTGCTTCGGAAGAATAGTTTGCTCCTCATGAATACGAGTGAATATACTCTTTACTGGTGTACATGCTTTCCACGGTCCACCATAATACGTTTTATCAATATGAATATGCATTTCTTCAAATGCTGGTAATGCCAGTAAACCATTTGCATTTACTACTTCACCATCTTGCTCTGATACAATCCCAGGTAATATCTTCGTAATCTTTCCATCTTCAATAAACAAACTACAAATTTCCGTTTCTGTACTTGTAATTCGCGATTCCTCATATACGTACCCACATTCAAGTTTCACATTCGTTAACCAATATTGTGATTTTACACTCACTTTGTCAATCTCCCTTCGCAATATGAATTTTCTACTTCACAAACGAAACAAAAACAGATAAAAATTTCTATCAGTGTAAAATGGTGTTTTACACTGATAGAATTTCCTATTTTACTAAAGTTCTACATCTTCCAGTCGCAAATACCCAGATGGATCAATCCAAAATCCTTTTATATTTTTCGTAGTTGCGGCAATATGATTAATCCCTCGAATTGGTACTAGCAAAGCATCTTTTAATTCAATCTCTTGTAACTGTTTATACAATTCTTTTCTCTTTGTCTCATCTTTTTCTTTTCTAGCATCTTCTATTAATTTATCTACTGCCGGATTACTATAGAAGAATTGGTTACCAGTTGCTCCGTGTGAACTAGAATGGAATAAATTATATTGATTATAGTCACCATCACCTGTTGCGTTTCCCCAACCTCCAACAAACATCGCATGTTCTGATTTATTCGTTGCAGCTAAAAACGCACCATATTCCATAACTTTAATTTCTACATCAACGCCAATCCCTTTTAATTGAGATTGAATTACTTCCACTAACGCCATTCTAACTTTGCTGTCATTCGTCCAAATTGTTGCTTTAAATCCATTTGGATAACCAGCATCCGCTAATAATTTTTTTGCAGTATTAATGTCATACTTATATCCTTTTACGTCTTTCGTATAACCGAATACTTTAGGAGTCATTACGGAGTTTATTTCAGTCCCAACATTGTTATATACCCCTTTTAAAATCCCTTTCGTTTCAATCGCATGTGCAATCGCTTGACGAACGAGCGGGTTATCAAATGGCTTTTTCCGTACATTAAAGCCAATATATTCTACACCTAAACCTTCATTTTCAATTAACTCCATGGATGGTGAATTTTTCACACGCTCTACTTCAGTTACAGGTAAATTCTCTGCAATGTGAGCTTCACTAGTTTCAATCATCCCAATACGTGTTGCATCTTCTGGTACTACTTTGAATACAACTTCATCAACCTTTGATTTTTCGCCCCAATAATTTTTATTCTTTTCAAGTCGAATTTCTTCACCTGGTTTCCATGACTTAAAAGTATATGGACCTGTCCCAACCGGATGCTGCGCTAAGCCTTTTCCTTTTTCATCAATTGCTTTCGGACTTAAAATACTTCCTTCATTACTTGCGAAAATAGATAAAAGAGGTGAGTATGGGTATTTCAATACGAACTGTACTGTGTATTCATCAATTACTTTTATTTCTTGAATCATGGAATAAACAGTTGCTCGATTTGAACCTACTTTCGGGTCTAATACACGTTCAAAGTTTTTCTTTACTGCCTCAGCATTAAATGGTGCACCATCTTGGAATGTCACTCCTTGTTGCAACTTAAATTCCCAATTTAAATCATCAATTTGTTTCCATTCCTTTGCTAACATCGGCTTAAAGTCCATGTTTTTATCTCGTTGTACAAGATTTTCATACACTTTATGGTACACAACACTTGCGGAAGGGATGTTTGTAATAAAATGCGGATCTAAATTATCAGCATCTGACAGTCTAGCAATTGTTAAAACGCCACCTTCTTTTGTCCCTTTGCTTCCTGACCCTTCATTTCCTGTCTTCGCGTTAGATGAACATCCCGCTAGAAAAACTGAAAGACATAAAATTGTGATAAAACAAATCACAAGTCCCCTTTTGAATCTCATCGCCCTTCCCCCTCCACTTTCTTTTATCTCTACATCCTAAAGTGAAACCTTAAACCTAGCTTTCTATCTCCCTACTTTCTAATAACAGATCATTCCACCACCCTCTCTTTTTTCAATTTTGTCTATGTATTTGTAATTATAAATAACTTTACGGAAAAAGTTTTTAAACATCTTTACTTCTATTTGCATTTTCTTTACTAATTGAATTTTCTGAATTTTTTTGAAACATCTTTACTTCTATTTGCATTTTCTTTACTTATTGTTTTAAACTCGTTGACTCGTTTTAATTTTCTGATAATTTAATCATAAAGAAAGGGAGGTATGAAAAATGGAAGTTCGTCTTTCTAAAGAAGAAAATACTTCTTTACAAACGATTCAAACGAAGAACACATCGAAATGGATCATTAGCTATCGAAAACTGAAAAAAAATAAGATGGCATTTATCGGAGGGATTATCGTTCTTTTCTATATTTTAATAGCTATATTTGCCCCATTGTTAGCACCCTATAATCCATTTGATATTCAGTTAGTTAACAAATTACAACCACCATCTATGGAACATTGGATGGGAACAGATGATAAAGGCAGAGATATTTTAAGCCGCCTTTTACACGGGACACGCCTTTCATTACTTGTTGGATTTTCTTCTGTATTTATAGGGGCATTGTTCGGCATTATTCTTGGTATCATTTCTGGTTATTACGGTGGATGGTTTGACACAATCATTATGCGAATCATTGATATTATGCTAGCTTTCCCTGGTATTTTACTTGCTCTTGCCATTGTAGGCGCACTAGGACCAAGTCTTGTGAACGTAATTATCGCTATTGGCTTTTTCTCAATTCCTATGTTCGCTCGTATCGTTAGAGCTTCTACATTAACAGTAAAAAAATTAGAGTATATCGATGCTATAAGAGCACTAGGGGCAAATGATTTTACTATTATTATGAAACACATATTCCCTAACATCTTATCACCTATTATCGTCCAAGCTACTTTACGCTTAGCTACAGCAATTTTATCTGCAGCTGGATTATCATTTTTAGGACTTGGAGCGCAACCACCTTCACCTGAATGGGGTGCCATGTTAAGTAATGGACGCGACTTTTTATTTACCGCACCACATATTGCAATGTTTCCCGGAATCGCAATGTCTACACTCGTAATCGGTTTAAACATGTTTGGTGACGGATTACGTGATGCACTAGATCCGAGACTTAAAAAATAGAAAGGGGCATTATACATGCTAATGTTTATATTTCGTAGAATACTACAATTAATTCCCGTTCTTTTCGGCGTTGTATTCGTTGTTTTCTTAATTATGCAAATGGTACCCGGTGACCCAGCTCTACTTATCGCTGGTGAAGGAGCATCAAAAGAAACTGTCCAGCAGATACGTCACCAATTAGGATTGGACAAACCTTTTATCATGCAATATTTCTCTTATATCGGAAATATATTACAAGGCGATTTCGGGGTTTCAATTCGTTCTAACCGTCCAGTGTTAGACGAAGTATTAATCCGCCTTCCAATCACTATTGAACTCGCCCTATATAGTATCGTCATTACAGTTGTATTTGGGATGATTGCTGGCATCATCTCTGCTACAAAGCAATATTCTTGGACAGATGTTTCTATTATGATTATCGCCTTGTTAGGTGTCTCATTACCAAGCTTTTGGTTTGGACTTATGCTCATTTTCTACTTCTCTGTCCAAATTCAAATATTCCCCGTTTCTGGTTGGGGAACCTGGATGCACATGGTTTTACCAGCACTTACACTAGGTGCATCTGGCGCAGCAATTGTAGCACGTATGACTCGCTCAAGTATGCTTGATGTTATACGCCAAGATTATATACGAACAGCAAGAGCAAAAGGAGTAAAAGAAAGAGTCGTTATATATAAACATGCTTTGAGGAACGCATTAATTCCCGTTATTACTGTTGTTGGATTACAATTTGGTGCACTTTTAGGCGGTACAGTTTTAGTAGAATCAGTTTTTGCTATAAATGGACTTGGAAGATTAATCGTAGACGCCATCCGAATGAGAGACTTACCAATGTTACAAGGGGGCGTATTAATCGCCTCGGTCATCTTCGTTCTAGTCAATCTTATTGTTGATATTTTATACCGTCATTTCAATAAACGTATTGAGCTTAATTAAGGGGGTGCACAAACATGAATAAAAAGGAAGAGGTATTACAAGTTAAAGATTTAAAAACACATTTCTTTACAGACGAAGGTGTAAGCAAAGCGGTTGATGGTTTAAATTTCTCTGTTTCTAAAGGAGAAACACTCGGTATCGTAGGTGAATCTGGTTGTGGGAAGAGTATCACTTCTCTATCCATTATGAGATTAATTGACCGAGAAAGTGGCAGTAAAATTGAAGGCAGCATTTTATTTAAAGGAAAAGATTTATTACAACAAAAAGAAGCTGAAATGCGCGCAATTCGTGGAAATCAAATCTCAATGATTTTCCAAGAACCAATGACATCTTTGAATCCAGTATATTCTGTTGGGGAACAGATCGCAGAAGCAATTCGTATCCATCAAAAATTAAATAAAAAGGAAGCTTGGAATAAAGCCGTAGATATGTTGAAACTAGTTGGAATTCCTTCTCCTGAAAAGCGTGCAAAACAAGAGCCACATGAACTAAGCGGAGGAATGCGACAACGCATTATGATTGCAATGGCACTTGCTTGCAATCCAGATTTACTCATTGCAGACGAACCAACAACTGCTCTTGATGTAACAATTCAAGCTCAAATATTATCACTTATGAAATCACTTCAAAAACAACTCGGTATGGGAATTATCATGATCACACATGACTTAGGAGTCGTGTCAGAAACATGCGATAGAGTCGCCGTTATGTACGCTGGAAAAATCGTCGAATATGCAGATATCGAGCATATATTTACTAGCCCAAAACATCCTTATACAATCGGACTTCTTCAATCTCTCCCAAGACTCGATACAGACCAAGAAGAATTACAAACTATTCCTGGGTCCGTACCGAGTCCATACCATATGCCGAGTGGATGTCGCTTTGCTGATAGATGCACACATGCAAAAGAACTATGTCACAATACTCTTCCAGAATTTCAACTCACGCAAGATGGAAGTGAAGTTCGATGCTGGATGTTTACAGACCTTTGGGATAAATCATCTTCAGAAAAATTGGAGGTATTATAATATGTCTACTGCTACGCCAATAAATAAACGAGAGTTATTACAAGTACAAAACTTAAAACAATACTTCCCTATAAAAAAAGGAATTCTAGGACGCTCTATTAGCTATATTAAAGCGGTTGACGATATTAGTTTTACAATTTACGAAAAGGAAACTGTTAGTATTGTTGGTGAATCTGGTTGCGGAAAATCCACCACTGGGCGTGCAATATTGCGCCTTGATGAAGCAACAAGTGGAAAAATTATTTTTCAAGACAAAGATTTACTAGCATTAAATAACTCAGCAATGCGAAAGGTTCGAAAAGATTTACAAGTTATTTTTCAAGATCCCTTCGCTTCTTTAAACCCTCGGCAAACTGTAGGGAGCATTTTAGAAGAAGCTATGGCCATTCAAAACGTATGTCCAAAAGGCGAAAGAAAAGCAAAGGTTATTGAGCTGCTCGGGAAAGTTGGTCTTCCACCTGATGCAGTGAAGCGCTATCCACATGAATTTAGTGGTGGTCAACGGCAAAGAATCGGAATTGCGCGTGCCTTAGCTGTTAATCCAAAACTCATCATTTGTGACGAAGCTGTCTCCGCCCTAGATGTTTCAGTGCAAGCACAAGTTTTAAATTTATTAAAGCAGTTGCAACAACAATATGGGTTAACATATTTATTCATCTCTCACGACTTAGCTGTCGTTCGTCACATATCAGATCGCATCATTGTAATGTACCTTGGTACCATTGTGGAGATTGCCGATAAACATTCTCTTTTTAACAATCCGCAACACCCTTACACAAAAGCGCTTCTCTCAGCAATTCCTACCATTAGTGCAGGAACGAAAAAAGAGCGTATTGAACTTAAAGGAGACCTTCCCTCTCCTCTAAACCCGCCAAAAGGCTGTCGTTTTCATACTCGTTGTCCATATGCCATTGAAAAATGCGCTACGCAACAACCAAGCTTTCAATCTGTAAGTGAAGATCATAAAGTAGCCTGTCATATCATTTGATACGAGTCTGAATAATAGAAATATTTACAACGCTTTAGTATAATAATAAAAAACAAGATTGAGGTATGTATGTTAACTTATGAAGCATTTGCTGTATTAATAACGATACTTGTCTTAGCTCCAATTTTTGGAGCTATTATTTTATTATGTTTATTTATTTTTGAAAAACGAATCGATTTACTAGAAAGTGAAAAGAAAAAAATAGCACTAGAACGAGAGTTGCAACAGTCTTTATATCATCAACTTACGCAACAAATTCAGCCTCATTTTTTATTCAATACATTAAATACAATTT
Organism: Bacillus basilensis; assembly: GCF_050630465.1. Classification (NCBI taxonomy): domain Bacteria; kingdom Bacillati; phylum Bacillota; class Bacilli; order Caryophanales; family Bacillaceae; genus Bacillus; species Bacillus basilensis. The sequence goes on from NZ_JBNTQO010000019.1 coordinate 71,284, forward strand.
TAAGCTTAGCTCGTCTGCAGAGAACTGATGAAGTTGTCAAATCACTTGAGATCTTTTCTCTATTTTTAAAAGGAAAATATAAAACAACAGATTTGTTAATTCCTATTTCTGAAGAACTAACATACACGAATTATTATATCGAAATTCAAAAGATGCGATTTCGCTCAAGGCTTTCAGTAAGCATTACCTCTTCTGAAGATTTACATAATGCCCATATTCCACCTTTCGTTATTCAAACGTTAGTTGAGAATTCCTTTAAACATGGGCTAGAAAAAAAAGCGGGTCAAGCAATTTTAAATATTCATCTATATAATACAAATAACCGAATTACACTTCTAGTATCCGACAACGGTACTCAAAACGAACCTTTTACTTCCCATACGGAAGAAAGCGGGTACGGACTTGAAAATATAAAACAACGATTTCAGTTATTCTTTCAAGAACAAACTACGTTCTCTTTCCTCTCTACAAAAGAGAACGGCACGAAAGTAGAAATCACATGGCCTTTCATCTCAGAAAAAAACACAGAGGAGGTAATACAAAAATGAACGTGCTATTAGTAGATGACGAACCACTGGAACTGGAACAATTAGAATTTCTTATCCACCGTCAGTTTCCTAATTGGACACTGCATCTAGCTTTAGATGCGGATGAAGCTTTACGTATAAATGAAAAATTCTCGATTCATTTAGCACTTTTAGATATTCACCTTCCAGGTATATCCGGCCTACAACTAGGTGAAAAATTAAAAAGCAATAACTCTAACCTCGACATCATTATCGTAACCGCATATCAAAATTTCGATTATGCAAAACAATCTATTCGTCTAGGAGTTATTGACTATATAACAAAGCCAATTATAGAAAAAGAACTCTTTGATATATTACAAAAGTACAAAGGAGATTCCAATACTCCTTCCTACTCACGTATTATTCAAGATACATTAGACATCATCCATGAAACCTTTCATGACAAACTACACTTAGCAGACATCGCAGCTAAAATACATACAAATCCGACTTATTTAAGCCGACGGTTCCATGAAGAAGTAGGTATTTCATTTTCCGGATATATCATGCAATATCGGATTGAAATGTCACAGAAATATTTAACGGAACACCCACATTGGTGTATCTCTCAAATCTCTGAACGAGCTGGTTTTAATAGTCAGCATTATTTCAGTACTGTTTTTCGTAAAATGACCGGAATGACTCCGAAAGAATATAGAGGTGAGGGATAAATTGTGACGAAAAACAACTCGGCTTTCACACCTTTACAATTAGGTATCGGAACTGGTACTGTTCTTTTATTATCTAAATGGGTCGCAAGTATATCAACACTCGCTTTACCCGAATCTATTATCAATTATGGGCTAATCGCCGGTATTCTTTATGCGATGATTGGCCCTTTTACTCTTATTTTATTGGGGATTTTAATAAAAAAAATACGTTCTACATTCCCAGAAGGAGAATCCATTCACGATTACTTATCTTATAAACTTTCTCACAAAGGATATATAATTGTATGCTGTTTCCTCGTTCTATTAAGTATAGAAAGTATGTTCATTCAAACGAAAGTTGCTAGTATTTTACTTAATGTTTTTTTCCATATTCCATATACATTGGGTTCTTTCCTTTTCATTACCCTTTGTACAATATTCGTAATGTTAAGTAACGCTAAGCTATTTACTAAAATGGCTATTATGCAAACTGTATTAATGTTTTCTACCATGATTATTATTCCAATTTATTTTTTTGTGCAAGATGGCATTACCCATGTATACGATGGAATTCGCTTATATCACCCGTATTTGCTATTTTATGAAAATATAAACGGAATATATTTTATTACTGCCGGCATTCTCATCGAAACAGGAAGAGTATTAATAAGTCCCGCCTCTTGGGATAAAGCTTTCCGTATTCATCCTAAAAAAATCATTCCGACTTTTTTACTATCAGGGTTTATATGGATTACCATCCCTTTGGCGTTCGCTTCTCTAATTATGATAGTTATTTTTAGTGGGAGCTTAGATCATTTATATGATCTTCTAGCTCAACTTCCAAATAAAATAGAATTTACTATTTTATTTTATTTACTCGTTATCGGCTCTTTAAGCGCAATAACTTCTAGTTTTATTTCTTGGATGCATGGATTTACTAAACTCATTCGAGATTTTATACCGATGATACGTACAAAAATAAATTTCAAATTATATACAGCTCATTTTATTTCTATAGCTATCGGATTTTTAGCTTTTTTCATTACAATTACTACAAACTATACTATTTTAGAAATTATTTTTTTCTTTGGTATTCTTTATACATCTCTTATCATCACAATATTATTCGTTATTTTCAGCAAGCAAAAAATCAGCATCATTATACCGCTCATCTCGATTATTGGTGCTCTTTCCGGTTATGTAGTTTACTTCTTAATCGGTCCTTTAACGAGCATTTGGGTTAGTATAGCGGTTACTCTTTCACTAAGTATTTGTTATCTGTTTTCACATTGGATACACCAACAATTCAACTATAAAATGAAACAATAATATGAGGCCCTTTTGGTAGTTTAACTTTGCTACCTAAGGCCTTTTTATTTTTATCGTAAACTATTGTACTGCGCTATAAATTAGATTTATTATTTATATGACCTCACATCTAAATTGTAATACACGGTTCATTTTATAAAAAAATGTAATACAACCTCATAGTCTTCTCATAAATTTCCATATAGAATAGAAATATATAGTTTGATATAAAAGGGAGTTGATCGTAATATGTCAAAAAAATTATATAAATCCGAAACTGATAAAATGTTATTTGGTGTATGTGGTGGTTTAGGAGAATATTTTGATATTAGCTCTACTCTTATTCGCATACTTTGGGTTATTGCTATTTTATGTTTTGGAACGGGTTTTTTAGTTTATTTCATTTGTTTATTACTTATGCCACGTTCGTACTAATAACTTCATTCAATATATTTGAACAAAACATATAAAAAATCCCCTATAGTTTTTTCTATAGGGGATTTTTTCATGAAGAGTATTTCATCGTTAAATGTAATACTGCCACTTCATCTTCTTCATTTTTATAACTATGTTTCTTATTCGCTTCAAATTGAATGGAGTCAAACTCATTTAATTCGTATACATCATTCTCCACTTGAATCGATACTTTCCCTTTCATTACCGTTACAAGCTCAATAGCCCCTTCATGATGAGCTTCAGGTTCATATATACTATTTGATCGTAAACAAGCACGATGCATTTCCATCCCCGTTTCTTTCGTATAACGAAACATTGTTTCTAAATGCCACGCTTGTCCTACATCTACTGCAAATCCTTCTCCGCAGCGCGCAACAGCTACAGGTTCTCCAACAACCATCAATCTCGATAAAGGAATCGATAACCCTTTCGTTATTTTCCAAATGACAGCTAACGTCGGATTCGTTTCGCCTCTTTCAATCTTTCCTAATGTTAATTTACTAACCCCTGTTTTTTGAGCTAATTCTTCTAAACTTAATTTTTGTTCATTTCGAATTTGTCTTAATAACTGACCTACTTGCTGAATGACTTCTTTCGTTTGCATATCTTCATGTTCTTTCATCTATAAAACCACCTTAAAGTATAAAATAGTTTACTTTTACATAATTAAAGTATATTATACTATACATAATCATTTAATTCCAAAAGGAGTGTTATACTTCATGCGCGCAATATTATTAGGACTTTTATCATCGGCCTTTTTTTCTGCAACCTTTATTATTAATAGAGCGATGAATGTATCTGGAACGAGCTGGGCTTGGACAGCTTCCTTCCGTTTTTTATTTGCTCTCCCTATTTTATTCCTTATCGTTTTATTTCGCAAAAACTTTAACGGTTTATGGGAAGAGTTAAAGAAACATCCATTGGCGTGGATCGGATGGGGTTCTGTTGCAGGTATTGGTTTCTATTCTTTATTAAGTTTCGCAGCTGTCTTTTCTCCAGCTTGGCTCGTTGCTGGAACTTGGCAAGTTACGATATTAGCAGGTTTACTACTATCACCACTATTTTTCATTAAAATAGAGACGAAATCAGGAACAAAACTTGTACGCGGAAAAATTCCACTTCGCAGCTTATACGTTGCATTATTTATTTTACTTGGTGTAATTTGTATGCAGGCAACTGAAGCAGGCCACATTACAATGACTCAGTTCATTTCAGGTTTTTTACCTGTCGTGTTAGCTGCTTTCTTATATCCGTTCGGCAACCGAAAAATGATGGAGCTTGTTGGTGGACGTCTCGATACGTTCCAACGCGTATTAGGAATGGCAATTGGAAGTCTCCCTATTACTATTTTACTTGGCATATACGGATTTTCTACTACCGGTATTCCAACATCCAGCCAAATGCTACAAGGATTTTTATTAGCATTATGTTCCGGCGTAATTGCAACGATGACATTTTTCTTCGCTACTGACTTAGCCAAAGATAACTTCGCTCTACTTGGAGCTGTTGAAGCAACGCAAGCTGGAACGATGGTCTTTACCGTGCTTGGCGAAATTGTTTTCTTGAATGGTTCATTCCCTGGTGGTCTTTCCCTATTTGGAATGATTATTATTATGTTAGGAATGGTTGCCAATAGCGTATTAAACCGATCTGTTCCAGTCGTTAAACAGAAAAAAACAGCATGAAAAAAGAGTATGGTTCTATAACAAAGAACCATACTCTTTTTTATTGTCCCCCTATTTCGCCTTATCAGAATAGTATTTCATTAGCTGTTTATACTAAAACCTATGTTATAATACGTTTCATGCGCAATAATAGGAGGTAAATTATGTTAAAAAAAGCAATCGCTGAATTTATTGGTACATTTGTACTTGTATTATTCGGAACTGGAGTAGCTGTCATTGGCGGCGGAATTGAAGGAATTGGAACATTAGGAATCGCTATGGCTTTCGGTCTATCTATTGTAGCTATGGCGTATAGCATCGGAACAATTTCTGGATGTCACATTAACCCAGCAGTATCAGTAGCTATGTTCATCAACAAAAGAATGAACGCTATGGAACTTTGTTATTATGTATTAGCTCAAATTTTAGGTGGTTTATTAGGAACTGCAACGTTAGTAACAATTTTAAAATCTGCTAAAACACCTTTAGATAATTTAGGACAAAATGGTTTTGGAACTCTTGGTTTATCTGGAGCATTTCTAGTTGAATTCATTTTAACTTTCGTATTCGTATTAGTGATCGTTGCTGTAACAGGTAAAAAAGGAAGCTCTTCTCTAGCGGGATTAGTAATTGGTTTCACATTGGTGTTAGTTCACTTATTAGGTATTCCTTTAACTGGAACTTCTGTTAACCCAGCTCGTAGTATCGCACCAGCTTTATTCACTGGCGGAGAAGCACTTTCTCAACTATGGGTATTCATCGTTGCACCAATTCTTGGTGGTATCGTAGCAGCTATTGTTGGTAAATTCATTTTAAATACTGAAAAATAGAATTTTCAATATTTCTGAATAAAAAAAGGCGAGCCCTCATTATGAGGATGCTCGCTTTTTTATTCTTTCATTTTAGACTTTAAATTTGTAACTAATTGATCTACCGTTACATTTGCAAGTACGTTTTCCATCGCTTCTTGCGCCTGCATTAAAATAATTTCTAATACTGATTGAATATTAGCTCCTACTGGACATTCAATGTTGGGATTTTCATGGAAGGAAAATAGCTGTCCTTCTTCTACAACTTCCACTGCTTTATATACATCAAGTAATGTAATTTCTTCTAAATCACGAGCAAGTGTCGTACCACCTTTACCAGCTTGTACATCAACAAGTCCTGCTCTCTTCAACATTCCTGTAATGCGACGAATCACAACTGGATTTGTATTCACACTACCGGCAATCCATTCAGAGGTACAGCGAGAGTTTCGATCTATCGCAAGTAATGTCAGCATATGAACACCTACTGTAAAACGACTACTAATCCCCATCTGCACACCCTCCTTTGTATTCATTCTATTAAAAGACGACTCTTATTATTATATACTATTTTTAATTTATACATAAAGAAAAAGCATGATTTCAATAGGAAATCATGCTTTTCTCTCATTATTGACGCTTTATGAATTTTGCTAAATCTTTAAATTTCACTTTATCTGAGTAATTCATTACGCCGTTTACGTAAATGCGACTTGCAAGCATATTGACGATAGCAATAGTCACCAATAAAATGACTAAAGTCACAATAATCTCTACAGTTCCTGCTTCACCCGCTACAAGCCTTGAAAATGTAACCATAGGTGTAAAGAATGGAATATACGAACTAACTACAGCCAATGTACTATTAGGATCAAATAGTGATTTAATACTAATGAAAAATGCTGCTATACCTAACATTGTAATTGGGAACGAAAGAGATTGCACATCCTCAATTTTTGATACAACAGCACCAACCGCTGCATATAACATTGCATATAGTAAGTAGCCCGTAACAAAATATACAACGAACATACTAATTACTACAGCATCCAACTTAGAAAAGTCTAGTGCAAGTCCCACTAAAGATGCATTTTCTAGGTCTACCCAACCCAATAAATATGGTACAAGAAAACCGAGGGAAGCAGTAATAAGTAATAGTAAAGCACTAGAAACAATTGCTAAAATTTTGGCATGTAGCATTGTTAATGGTTTTACTTTAGGAAGCATTAACTCCATAACACGAGACGACTTTTCAGATGCTATCGTCGTCCCAATTGTAGTTCCAAACACGATAATAAACATATATAAGGCAAACGAGAAAACATAGCCAATGCCAAAGGAAGATGCATGATCCTTTACTGCCTCTTGTTTTAACGGAATTTCCATCTGTAACTGCTTTGCTACTTCTACTGATACATTATTCTTTTCAATCATTACCGCTGTATATTGTTCTTTTAAATAACTCGCCATAAGTGTAGCAGTTGATTGACTCGGAAAACCACTATACATATACGTCACTTCCGGAATACCATTCTTTTCTGTAATACGGAATAGACCGTCTAAATCCCCATCTTCTACTTGCTTACGTAACTCATTAAACTTATCCTTATTTTCTACAGTTACTTTAGCAGATGGAAGTAACTTTGTTACATCACTTTCTTGCACTTTATACGTATCACTTTCCGTTACTACGGCAAATTTATCTTTCCCTTTGTCATTATCAGCAGTGAAATGATTAAACGCAAAAAGTCCAAACACAACTAAAAATAAAATCGCACTCGTAATTAATGATTTTTTAGATAAAAACGCTTCTCTAAAATAAAATGAAAATACGTGAGAAAATTTACGCATCGTTATTTCGCCCTCTCTACAAAGATTTCGTTTAACGTCGGCTCTAACATTTTAAATTGTCGTAAGGTAACACCTTGTTCTTGCAATTGTTGTAAAATCTTTAGAGCTTCTGCATCATCTTGTACTTGCACATAAAGAAGGCCTTGTTGTTTTTCATACGATACATGAATAGATTCTAATCCCTTCTCATTCTCTTCTGTATCTTCAATCGTTAAATTGCGGAAACCGTACTCTTTTTTAATATCACTTAACTGGCCTTTTACGACAGCTTCGCCTTTTTTCAAAATACATACATGTTGGCAAAAAGCCTCTACTTGTTCCATACGATGACTAGATAAAATAATTGTCTTTCCGCTCTGTACTTGTTCTTCAATAATGCTAGCTAACATCCCAGCATTAACTGGATCCAGCCCGCTAAATGGTTCATCTAAAATGAGAAGTTCCGGATTATGAAGAAGAGCAGCAATTAATTGGATTTTTTGCTGGTTCCCTTTCGAAAGCTCTCCTGCCGTTTTAAATTTATATTCCGGTATTGCTAATCGCTCTAACCAGTGATCAATAGCGAAATCTACTTCTTTCTTCGTCATGCCTTCTAATCTACCAAAATATCGCAACTGGTCTATTACTCTACTTTTCGTATATAAACCTCTTTCTTCTGGTAAATAACCAATTGTTATCCCGCTAGTCCCAAATGGTTTTCCATCCCATGTAATAGAGCCTTCATTAGGCGTTAATAATCCGAGAAGCATTTTGATTGTCGTAGTTTTTCCTGCACCATTTCGTCCAAGTAATCCTAGCACTTCACCTTTTGGCAACGAAATTTGCAAGCCGTTCACTGCTTTTGATTCCCCAAATAGTTTCGTTAAGTTTTGAATTTGTAAACTCAAAGTATAAAGCCTCCCCTTAGTTTCATTCATACTCTCTTTCAAAGACTATGTTTATTCCGGATAAAATATAGCACTACACTTCATCCTCTTAGTATGTAACATCATCTTAATCCATCATTTGTTCTATTTAGTTAAAATTGTAAATAATATAGTTTCGTTTGTCAATTATAATTGTCATTTCGACAATAAAACTTGTCAAAATGATTCCCATCATTTTTCTCATCTTTCTAATATAGGACATACTACTATATATACAAAAGACAATATGCAAATGTTCATACAAAAAATATTATTTTTCGATATATAATATTAACTGATTTTCTAACATCAAGGAGGATACATATGAAGATGAAGAGGGGCATTACCACTTTATTATCTGTAGCAGTTCTATCTACATCACTTGTAGCATGTTCCGGAACACCAGAGAAAACAGTAGCAAAAGAAGAAAAAGCAAAATTAACAGACCAGCAATTAATGGCTGATTTATGGTATCAAACAGCTGGTGAAACGAAAGCACTTTACTACCAGGGATACAATATCGGTCAATTAAAGCTTGATGCAGCTCTTGCAAAGGGAACAGAAAAAAAACCTGCTATCGTACTTGATTTAGATGAAACTGTTTTAGACAACAGCCCTCATCAAGCCATGAGCGTAAAAACAGGCAAAGGCTATCCGTATAAATGGGATGACTGGATTAATAAGGCTGAAGCCGAAGCCCTTCCAGGCGCAATTGATTTCTTAAAATATACCGAGTCTAAAGGTGTAGATATTTACTACATCTCAAATCGTAAAACGAACCAACTAGATGCAACAATTAAAAATCTTGAGCGTGTAGGTGCTCCTCAAGCAACGAAAGAACATATATTACTACAAGATCCGAAAGAAAAAGGAAAAGAAAAACGACGTGAACTCGTTTCTCAGACACATAATATCATCTTATTCTTCGGTGATAACTTATCTGATTTCACTGGTTTTGATGGAAAGTCTGTAAAAGATCGAAATCAAGCAGTAGCAGATTCAAAAGCACAATTTGGTGAGAAATTTATTATTTTCCCTAATCCGATGTATGGTGATTGGGAAGGCGCTTTATATGATTATGATTTCAAAAAATCAGATGCAGAAAAAGATAAAATCCGCCATGACAACTTAAAATCATTTGATGCAAAATAAAGAGGATGGCATTCGCCATCCTCTTTATTTTACTTTCTCTGTTAAAGGCAAGATAAACACTTCCACACGTCTATTCTTTGCCTTTCCTTCTTGTGTATCGTTTGGAGCAATTGAACGGTATTCTCCGTAACCAATCGCACTAAATTTTCCTGGCTGTAATTCTTTATTTTGCAGTAATACTTGCATAAAATTAACTGCCCGCTGCGTACTTAACTCCCAATTCGATGCAAACTGCGCATTGGAAATAGGAACATTATCCGTATGACCGGATACTGTAATTTCACGAGGTGACGCTGAAACAAGTAAGCTTGACATCTCTTTTGCAATCCCTAAAGATTCTAATTTCACATCTGCTTTCCCCGAATCAAACAGTACATTTTCTAATATTGTTACCATTAATCCCTTTTCAGTTAATTTAGTTTGAAAAGAAGAGGATAATTGTTTCTCATTAATATATTGATCAATCTTTTTTTGTAATGCTTTCAATTCATCCATTTCTTTTTTTTCTTTGGCTCTAGCTTCTTCTTGTTTTTTTGTTTGTTCTGCCTCAAGGCTACTTGCTGATAATTCCTTTTCATCATTTGGCTTCTGATCACTTAAAAATTCTTTGTTACCTGTTCCACCAGCTAATTCACTTCGAAAAGCAACAGCCATCTGTTTAAACTTCGCAGCATCTATACTACTCATTGCGAATAAAACGATGAACAATGCAAATAACAACGTTAACATATCAGAATATGGGATTAACCAAGTTTCATCGATATGTTCATCATGTTTTTTCTTTTTGCCTCTTCTATTTTTCTTACTCCGCATTTTGTTCTGCTCCTTTTTCTAGCTTTTTACGCTCAGTTGCAGAAAGTGAACCTAAAATGCGGTTCTTCATAATAAACGGATATGTACCTTCTTGTAACATTAATAAACAATCAATGATTAAACGTTTTTTCTCGATTTCAGCTGCAGATTTTTGTTTTAACTTATTTGCAAATGGATGCCATAATACATAACCTGAAAAAATACCAAAAATCGTTGCAATAAACGCACCTGAAATAGCATGTCCTAACTTTTCAATATCAGTTAAATTACCAAGCGCAGCTACAAGACCGATAACAGCACCTAAAACCCCTAATGTTGGTGCATACGTACCAGCTTGTGAAAAAATTGCCGCTCCTTTTGCATGCCTTTCTTCAATTGCTTCTAATTCAGCTTCTAAAATCTGTTCTAAATCTTCTGCAGATACGCCATCAATCACAAATTTCATACCACGCAAAAGAAATTCATCTTGAATTTTGTCTAATTGTTGCTCTAAAGACAAAATACCGTATTTTCTACTTTCAGATGTCCAATGAACAAACAATTCTAGCAACTGTTCATAACTTAAATCCTTTTTATTTGAACCAAAAAGAACTTTAAATAATTTTGGAACCCTTTTTAGTTGATTCATCGGAAATGCGATACATACTGCAGCAAATGTACCGATAAAAATAATTAATGCTGCGGCAGGATTCAATAAGGCATTTACGTCAGCGCCCTTGACGACCATCCCTACTACCACTGCTACAAATCCTAAAATAAGTCCAATAATTGTTGCAAAATCCATTCCCATTCACTCCTAGTCTATACAAGAAGTTCTTTATTCTCGATAATCGCTACATCTTCTTATGTATATATATTACATAAAAAATTCATTTCATGAAAGATAAGAAATGAATTAAATGAAAAAATACTACAATTTCACACATTTTCTGACATTTTCTTTGCATTTCTATTACGTTACGACTCTTATATTTCTTTTTCAACAAACTAGACTTATAATAAAAACAATACATATTTTATTAAGAAAGGACTGTGATTACAAGGCATCATGAAAAAGATAATCATTATTTCTGCCACTACTATTGTAATCGGTATCACTTCTTTCGTTTACTTTGGTTCTAAATCATCACTACAAAATGAGGCGAAAGCTGTCGAAAGTCAACAGCATAGTAATCACCAAAAAGAAGAGATTCCTGCTTTTCCAAAAGCTGATCATAATGCAAAGAAACTAGACAATGATTTTTCCGTTGTAACAAATCCAGAATCTAATCTTGTCTTAGTTAATAAACACCGAAAACTACCAGACGGATACACACCTGAAGACTTAACAAGACCAAACGTACCATTTACTAGTCCGAAAGATAAAGAAAAAACGCTACTGCGCAAAGATGCTGCAGATGCGCTTGAAAATATGTTTGAGGCGGCAAAGAAAGAAGGACTTGAACTTACAGCTGTATCTGGTTATCGTTCATACAAACGCCAAAAATCATTACATGATACATACGTTAGACGTCAAGGAAAAGCTGAAGCTGATTCAGTAAGTGCCATTCCTGGTACAAGTGAACATCAAACCGGCTTAGCAATGGATATTAGTTCAAAGTCTGCTAAATTCCAATTAGAGCCTATTTTTGGAGAGACAGCTGAAGGCAAATGGGTGGCAAAACATGCGCATGAATTTGGCTTTGTCATCCGTTATTTAGAAGATAAAACAGAAACAACAGAATATGCATATGAACCGTGGCATTTGCGCTACATTGGAAACCCATACGCTACATACATATATAAACATCATTTAACATTAGAAGAAGCGATGAAAGACAAAAAATAAGAGAGCAATTTGCTCTCTTATTTTTCTTTTACTCTATCATTGTAGTAATTTTTTCTTCCATTCTTCAGGCCACGGTTCGCCTTTTCCGTTTTTTTTCGATGCTTGAACCATCATTCCACGACCAACTAAACAAACTTCTCCTGCCGCATTCTTCACCATATAATGCAAATCTAAAGAAGAATTCCCAACCGATCCCGCTTTTACATACACCTTCAACTCTTCATCAAAATATATTTGCTTAATAAAATTACATTGTAAATCTGCAACAACGATCATCGTTTCGGAAGATTCATGCGTCCATTCTTGCATAAATCCAAGTTCTTTAAACAATGCGATACGTGCTTCTTCAAAATAGGTAAAGGCAACGACATTATTTACATGCCCAAACATATCTACTTCACCAAAACGAACTTTTACAGGTTTGTAAAATGAAAAACCACTTTCCCATTGCTCAAAGTCTTCAATATAAGAAATCCTCTTCATTGTTCCCTCTCCTTTTCGCCTTTTTAATAAACTGAATAAACAGAAAAATAAAGTTATAAATATTGCCTCTTCAACATGAAGAGGCAATATTTATTAATAGTTATTGTCGCTACCAAAGAAATCTTTGAACGATTGAATTGTTGTATCACGGTTTAATGCCGCAATTGAAGTCGTTAATGGAATACCCTTTGGACATGATTGCACACAGTTTTGAGAATTACCACAGTTTGCAAGTCCTCCATCTCCCATAATTGCACGTAAGCGATCTGCTTTATGCATTTCACCCGTTGGATGTGAGTTGAATAAACGAGCTTGTGATAATGGCGCTGGTCCAATAAAGTCAGATTTACTGTTTACGTTTGGACATGATTCTAAGCAAACACCACATGTCATACATTTTGAAAGCTCATAAGCCCACTGACGTTTCTTCTCAGGCATTCTTGGCCCTGGTCCTAAGTCATACGTACCATCAATTGGAATCCAAGCTTTAACACGTTTTAGAGCATTAAACATGCGACTACGGTCAACTTGTAAGTCACGTACAACTGGGAATGTCTTCATCGGCTTTAAGCGAATTGGTTGTTCTAATTGATCGATAAGCGCTGTACATGATTGACGAGGTTTTCCGTTAATCACCATCGAACATGCGCCACATACTTCCTCTAAACAGTTCATATCCCATGCAATCGGAGTTGTTTGGCTTCCTTTTGAATCAACAGGATTACGACGAATTTCCATAAGCGCCGAAATAATATTCATATTTGGACGATATGGAATTTCAAACTCCTGGTCAAACGCTTGCGCGTCTGGCCCGTCTTGTCTCGTAATGATGAGGCGGATTGTTTTCTCAGACATGTTGTTTATCCCCCTTCTCTTCACCCTTAGCAGCTACATCGTGTTTTGAAGAATAATCACGTTTACGTGGTTTAATTAACGAAACATCCACGTCTTCGTAATGGAATGCTGGTGCATTTCCTTCTCCTTCAAATTTCGCCATCGTAGTTTTTAAGAAGTTAGCATCATCACGATTTGGGAATTCAGGTTTGTAATGCGCCCCACGGCTCTCATTACGGTTATATGCGCCAATTGTAATAACACGCGCTAACTCAAACATATTTGCAAGTTGGCGTGTAAATGAAGCACCTTGGTTACTCCATCTTGCTGTATCGTTAATGTTAATACGTTTGTAACGAGCCATTAACTCTTCAATTTTCGCATCTGTTTCTAATAGCTTTTTATTTTCACGAACTACTGTAACGTTATCTGTCATCCATTCTCCAAGCTCTTTATGAAGAACATACGCATTTTCGTTACCATCGAGCGTTAAAATATTGTTAAATTTCTCCGTTTCGATCAATTCATTTTGTTCATACACAGTAGATGAAACAGCATCAGATGATTTAGTAAGACCTTTCATATATTCAATTGCATTTGGTCCTGCTACCATACCACCGTAAATTGCTGATAATAGTGAGTTCGCACCAAGGCGGTTACCACCGTGCATAGAATAATCACACTCACCTGCTGCAAATAAACCTGGAATACTTGTCATCTGCTTATAATCAACCCATAGTCCGCCCATTGAATAGTGAACAGCTGGGAAGATTTTCATTGGTAGTTTACGAGGATCGTCACCTGTAAACTTCTCATAGATTTCAATAATTCCACCTAGTTTAATATCTAGTTCTTTCGGATCTTTATGAGAAAGATCTAAGTACACCATGTTTTCACCGTTAATACCTAGTTTTTGCTCTACGCAAACATCAAAGATTTCACGCGTTGCAATATCACGAGGTACAAGGTTTCCATAAGCCGGATATTTTTCTTCTAAGAAGTACCATGGTTTACCATCTTTATATGTCCAAACACGTCCACCTTCACCACGTGCAGATTCACTCATAAGACGTAATTTATCGTCTCCAGGAATTGCTGTTGGGTGAATTTGAATGAACTCACCGTTCGCATAATATGCGCCTTGTTGATATACAGCAGAAGCTGCTGTACCTGTATTGATAATGGAGTTTGTTGATTTTCCGAAGATGATACCAGGGCCCCCTGTTGCCATAATCACGGCATCAGCTCCGAAACTTTTAATCTCCATAGTTTGTAAGTCTTGTGCAACGATCCCTCGGCACACACCTTCATCATCAACAACAGCTCGTAAGAAATCCCAACCTTCATATTTCGTTACAAGTCCTGCTACTTCGTGACGACGTACTTGCTCATCTAATGCGTATAGTAATTGCTGTCCAGTTGTTGCACCAGCAAATGCCGTACGGTGATGTTGTGTTCCACCAAAACGACGGAAATCAAGAAGTCCTTCTTCCGTACGGTTGAACATAACACCCATACGGTCCATTAAATGAATGATACCAGGTGCTGCTTCACACATTGCTTTAACTGGTGGTTGGTTCGCTAAGAAGTCCCCACCATAAATTGTATCGTCAAAGTGAATCCATGGAGAATCCCCTTCACCTTTCGTATTTACGGCACCGTTAATTCCACCTTGGGCACATACAGAATGCGAACGTTTTACTGGTACTAAAGAGAACAGTTCAACATTTACTCCTGCTTCCGCCGCTTTAATCGTTGCCATTAAGCCAGCCAAGCCACCGCCGACTACTATAAGTTTCCCTTTCATGCTCTCCCACTCCTTACTGGTTTGCTAGCTGTGGATCGATGAACGCTAATAATGCACTCACACCTACATAAGATAGACCTAAGAAAATAGCTAATGTTACATAAGTAGAGATTCTTTGTGAACGTGGAGATACTGTAATTCCCCAGCTGATGCAGAATGTCCATAGTCCATTTGCAAAGTGGAAAATTGTTGAAACAACACCAACTAAGTAGAATGCAAACATAGCTGGATTGTTTAAAATATCTGCCATCATATCATAGTTTACCTCTTTACCTAACATTGCTTGAATACGAGTTTCCCAGACATGCCAAGAAATGAAAATCAGTGTAACGATACCTGAAATTCTTTGGAAGACGAACATCCAGTTACGGAAATAACCGTAAGAAACCGCATTGTTCTTAGCTGTAAATGCAATATATAAGCCATATATAGCATGGTACAGTATTGGTAAAAAGATAATGAAAATTTCTAGCGCATACCGGAATGGAAGGAGCTCCATAAAGCCTGCAGCTTTGTTAAAAGCCTCTGCTCCTCGTGTTGCAAAGTTGTTTACAATTAAATGTTGCGTCAAAAAGACACCAACCGGGATGACCCCCATTAATGAGTGCCACTTACGAAACGTATACTCGCGGCCTTTCATGTCCCCATTACCCCCCTTGAATGATTGACTGCTGTTTTCAGATTAGTTTATAGCAATAATGTTTTTTCACTATTGGCATAAGAAAAACTGAAAAAATTATTCGAAATATTTCAGCATAATTTGATACCAAGTTCATTTTACTCCTATTTTTGTCGAAGCGTCAAGAAAACGTATACATAATTTGCATATAATTTGCCAATTCTTTTTTTCTTCTTATATATTCAGATTTTCCTAAAGAAAAATCTGTTTTTATAAATGTGAAATGTTATATAATAAGCCCTATAGAAAGAGGGGAATATTGTGAGCAAAAATACAATCGATATAACATCTTTAGAAGATGTTTCATTGAACGCCTTCGCTTATGAATTGCTACGTGAAGAATTACTACCTGATTTAATTGGTAACGATTTAGATGGTATTTTATACTGGTCCGGTAGAAACCTTGCAAGAAAATATCCGCTAGAAACAATTGAAGAAGTCATTCAGTTCTTTGAAAAAGCTGGTTGGGGCACTTTAAGCATTACTGAACATAAACGTCGTGAAATGCAGTTCCAACTTAAAGGCACTCTCATTGCTGAACGTCAAAAACAAAACAGACATTCTTCTTATCAATTAGAAGCTGGATTCATTGCTGAGCAAATTCAGAAGCAACGAAACGTCGTAGCAGAGTCCTACGAAGAAAAGAAAAAACGTTCAGACTCTATTACATTTCTTGTGAAATGGGATATAAAAGATCTCATTGAAGTGTAGCCTTACCTACAGTCAACTAGACATATAAGTTTAGTTGACTTTTTTGTATTTTCATTCAGATGCGTTTATTTTAAATCTTCAGAAATTATATCAAAAAACAGAAGACATTGTAAACTACAACGTCTTCTTATCTGTTAAATACGTATAAATTGTTTCCGCGACATTTTTCGGCATACCCGCTTCGACAAATTCTGCTACAGAAGCTTCTTTCATCTTCTTTAATGAACCAAAATGTTTTAACAATACCTTTTTCCGTTTATCACCGATTCCTGGAATATCGTCCAGTGCTGATTGAATGACAGATTTCCCGTGTAATTGACGATGGAATGTAATCGCAAATCGATGCACTTCATCTTGAATGCGCTGCAATAAATAAAATTCTTGGCTATTCCTCTCAAGTATCACCGGTTCAGGTGGATCCCCAATAATTAAATGGGATGTTTTATGTTTGTCATCTTTTACAAGGCCTGCCATCGGAATATATAACCCAAGCTCATTTTCTAGAACATCACTTACAGCTGCCAGATGACCTTTTCCCCCGTCAATAATGATTAAATCTGGTAATGGTAAATTCTCTTTCAGTGCCCTTGTATAACGGCGCCTCACCACTTCTCTCATAGACTCATAATCATCTGGTCCTTGAACCGTTTTAATTTTATATTTCCTGTACTCTTTCTTCGCTGGTTTCCCATCGATAAAAGCAATCATTGCAGAAACAGGATTTGTTCCTTGAATATTTGAGTTATCAAACGCTTCAATACGATACGGTGTTTCAATCCCGAGCTGCTTTCCTAACTGATCTACAGCTTTAATCGTTCGCTCTTCATCACGTTCAATTAAATAGAATTTCTCTTCAAGGGCAATCTTCGCATTTTTATTTGCCAGTTCTACAAGATCTTTTTTCTTACCGCGTTTCGGCTGTGTCGCTTCCACTTCTAAAAAGTGCTCTACTAATTCTGAGTCTATACTTCCTGGAACGACAATTTCCTTCGGCTTAAAATGACTGCTGTTTTCATAAAATTGACCGATAAACGTTAAGAATCCCTCTTCTGGTTCATCGTAGATTGGAAACATAGAAACATCACGTTCGATTAGCTTTCCTTTTCGAACGAAGAAAACTTGAACACACATCCACCCTTTATCAACTGCATACCCAAACACATCACGATCCACTAAATCACTCATAATCATCTTTTGTTTTTCCATAATCGCATCGATATGAGCGATTTGATCACGTAACTCTTTTGCACGTTCAAACTCTAGTTTCTCTGAAGCTTCATACATTTTTGTTTCTAATTCTGAACGAACTTCTTTATGTCCACCATTTAAAAACTTAATAATTTCATCTACAATTTCTTTGTTTTGTTCTTCCGTCACTTCTTTCACACAAGGCGCTAAACATTGACCCATATGATAATATAAACAAACTTTATCGGGCATATTTGAGCACTTACGAAGCGGATACATACGATCTAGCAGTTTTTTCGTTTCATGAGCTGATTGTGCATTCGGGTAAGGGCCAAAATACTTTCCCTTATCCTTTTTCACATTTCGCGTAATAAGTAATCGCGGCTGTTTCTCAGCTGTAATTTTAATAAAGGGATATGTTTTATCATCTTTTAATTGAATATTATATTTTGGATCATGTTTTTTTATTAAGTTTAACTCTAAAATGAGAGCCTCTAGATTTGAAGAGGTTACAATATATTCAAAATCTACAATTTCTCCTACTAGCCGAAGTGTTTTCCCGTCATGCGAACCAGTAAAGTACGAGCGCACACGATTTTTAAGCACTTTTGCCTTTCCGACATATATAACTGTTCCTTGCTTATCTTTCATTAAATAACAACCAGGTTGATCTGGTAAAATAGCCAATTTCTCTTTTAAATGTTCGTGCACTCGTTACCCTCCATTTCTACATGCTTAGCATTTTTATTTTCACATGAAAACATACTATGCCAAAACACCCAACATACGTTCTTTTATTGTAACGGAAAGGTGTAAAAAAGGAAAATAAAAAAAGCTACCAAATGGTAGCCCTTTTATTTTAGAAGTGTTTAGAAACTAATTCTACTAACGCTTCTTTCGGTTTGTAACCTAACGCTTGATCAACTACTTTACCGTCTTTTAATACGAAAAGAGCTGGAATACTCATTACTTCGAATTGACGAGCAGTTTCTTGGTTTTCATCCACGTCTACTTTTACTACTTTTACTTTTTCGCCTAGTTCTGCATCAATTTCCTCTAATACAGGAGCGATCATTTTACAAGGTCCACACCAAGGTGCCCAGAAATCTAATAATACAACACCTTCGCTAGTTTCAGCTGCGAAGCTTTGGTCATTTGCGTTTACAATTGCCATTTTATTTCCTCCTTCAAGTATATTCTACCAAGAGTATATCATTAACTTATATACGTGGCGAATAATATGTATCGTTATGTATTGTAACAAAAAAGTGTTCCTTTATACTATATAAAAATACGGATTAAATACTAAAAAGATGAGAGACAGGGGATCTCTCACCTTTTTCTATATATAGGGGTACTTCACTTGGAACTCAAGGGTACTCAAATCATGAATGTACTTTTAACTTTTTAAACTCTTCTGTTAAAAGAGGTACGACTTCAAATAGATCGCCAACAATGCCATAGTCAGCTACTTTGAAGATACTTGCTTCTGGGTCTTTATTAATCGCAACGATTATTTTTGAGTTAGACATACCAGCTAAATGCTGAATCGCACCAGAAATACCGCATGCAATGTATAGGTCTGGCGTAACAACTTTACCAGTTTGACCAATTTGTAATGAGTAATCACAGTACTCAGCGTCACAAGCACCACGAGATGCCCCAACAGCGCCGCCTAGTACGTCAGCTAACTCTTTTAATGGTTTAAATCCGTCTTCACTCTTCACACCACGTCCGCCAGCGATAATAACTTTCGCTTCAGAAAGATCAACACCTTCTGCTGTTTTACGGACGACATCTTGAATGATTGTACGTAGGTCTTTCACATCTACTGTAATAGAAGATACGTCACCACTGCGAGACTCATCTTTTTCAAGTGTTGCAATGTTATTTGGACGCACTGTTGCAAATAATATGCCCTCAGTTACAATCTTCTTCTCGAATGCTTTACCAGAGTAGATTGGACGAGTGAAGATCACATTTCCACCCTCAACTTCTAAAGCAGTTACGTCAGAAACTAGACCAGCTTCAAGCTTCGCTGCTAATTTTGGTGATAAATCTTTACCAAGTGCTGTATGGCCAAATACAATACCTTCTGGATTTTCTTCAGCATATACAGCTAAAAATGCTTGTGCATAACCATCAGATGTATATGATTTTAATTTATCATTTTCAACTGTCACAACGCGATCTGCACCGTAATGAATCAATTCATTTGCAAAAGAAGCAACGCTGTCTCCAACTAGAAGACCTACTACTTCACCGCCTTCTGCAATTGTTTTTGCTGCCGCTACCGCTTCAAACGAAACGTTACGTAGCGATCCATCACGAACCTCACCCATTACTAATACTTTACGAGCCATAGATTTTCCCTCCTGCATATATAATTTCGTATTTTATTAGATTACTTTCGCTTCTGTATGGAGCAACGATACAAGTTCTTTTACTTGATCTTGCAGCTCGCCTTGTAACACTTTTCCTGCATCTTTCTTAGGAGGCAAATAGATTTCAATTGTTTTTGTCTTTGCTTCCACATCATCTTCTTCTAAATCTAAATCATCTAATTCTACTTCCTCTAGTGGCTTTTTCTTCGCCTTCATAATACCTGGAAGTGATGGATAACGAGGTTCATTTAAACCTTGTTGTGCTGTTACTAATACTGGTAATGATGTTTCAATTACTTCTGTATCACCTTCAACGTCACGTTCAATTTTCACGTTTGTACCGTCAATCTCAAGTTTTGTAATTGTCGTTACGTACGGCATATTTAATGCTTCAGCTACGCGTGGACCAACTTGTCCAGATGCACCATCAATTGCAACATTTCCGCCTAAAATTAAATCTGCATCTTTATCTTTTAAATATTCAGCAAGAACTTTTGCTGTCGTGAACTGGTCACCATTTTCCACATCATCTTCAATATTAATTAATACCGCTTTATCACAGCCCATCGCTAATGCTGTACGAAGTTCTTTCTCACTATCTTCGCCACCGACTGTTACAACAGTAACTTCTCCACCTTGTGCGTCTCTTACTTGAATTGCTTCTTCAATCGCATATTCATCGTAAGGGTTGATGATGAATTCCGCTTCGCCATCGTAAATTGCACCGTTTTTAATTACGATTTTTTCTTCTGTATCAAATGTTCGTTTCATGAGTACGTAGATGTTCATTCCATTTACCCCCTTGTTTTTCAGAAAGATTCTATCAATTTTAATTTTCTGTTAATTTATATTAAAAAAATAATTGTACTACCTGCCACTAAATGAAGGCTTACGTTTTTCTAAAAACGCTGCTACACCTTCTCTTCCATCTTCACTCGTAAATACTTCACCAAAGATTTGAGCTTCGTGTTGTACACCTTCATAATAATGAGACGATTTCGTCGTTTGCAATAACTCTAATACAGCACGAGTTGTCGCTGGGCTTTTTCCAGCAATCTGTTTTGCAACTTTAAGCGTATCATCTAAAAATGTTTCTTCAGCAAAAACTCCGTTAACAAGTCCCCATTTTAATGCTTCTGCACCAGTAATCGGTGTACTTGTTAACATCATTTCACAAGCTTTCGCTTTCCCAACATAACGTGGTAATCGCTGTGTACCTGCAAATCCAGGAATTAATCCAAGTGTTAATTCAGGTAAACCAAGTTTTGTACTTTCAGTTGCAAAGCGCATGTGGCAAGACATAGCAAACTCAAGGCCGCCGCCAAGTGCCGCTCCATGAATTGCCGCGATAACTGGTTTTGAACATTTTTCAACACGCTCAAACGTAACTTGTCCAAGCTGTGCTAATTCTGTCGCTTGCTTCGCTTCAGTAACAGATGTAAATTCTTTAATATCTGCTCCTGCTGAGAAGAAGCGCCCTTCACCGTGAATAACAACAACACGAATGTTATCATCCTTCTCCACTTGATCAATTAATTCAGTAACGTCATGCATAACTTGTGAAGACATCGCGTTAGCCGGCGCATGATTTAACGTTGCTACCGCGATATGATCTTCAACTCTTACAGATAGGAATTTCAACATGATCCCTCCCATTATTGACGATAACCACAAGCTGCGATAAGTAGCCCATGTACCGTTTTTGAAAGTGCGACCAGATCATACTTATGATCGCTCATTACCCAATTGGTCACAACTTCATCTACTGTTCCAAAGATCATTTGTCTTGCCACGCGAACATTTAAATCCGCTTGGAATTCACCTTGCTTTATACCTGTCTCTAAAATCTCATCCATAACTTGTAAGTAGCCTTTTAATACTTCATTTATTTTCAGGCGTAAGTCTTGATTGGACTGTCTTAGCTCTAATTGCGTAACGATAGCAAGAGGATCATTTTGTGACAACAGCAAGAAGTGCGTTTCTACCAACATGAATAACTTCGATACAGCGCTTTCAATTCCTGCTGTTTTTTGACGAATTGTTTCGACAAATTCTCCCATTTTCTCTTGGAATAAGGATATTAATATATCTTCTTTATTTTTAAAATATAAATAAATCGTGCCATCAGCTACCCCAGCTTGCTTTGCAATTTTAGAAACTTGCGCTTGGTGGTACCCATTCTCCGCAATCACAATGACTGCCGCATCAATAATTTGATTGTATTTCGGTCTATTTTTCCTCACTTTACTGTCCCCTTCAAGAAGATGACTGAATGAATAGTCATTCATATTCTTATAATACTGACTATTTAGAAAAGTGTCAATCCTATTTTTTCAAAAAGAAAGGGCCTTAGCCCGTTTGCTCATCCTCATTCTTTCTTTTCTCTTCATCAATTAGGACACGTCGTAAGATTTTTCCGACTGTCGTTTTCGGCAGTTCATCTCTAAACTCATATACTTTAGGCACTTTATAGGCTGCTAAATATTTACGTGCAAACTGGTTTAATTCTTCCTCTGAACACTCCGCACCTTCTTTTAACACAACAAATGCTTTAACCGTCTCTCCTCGGTACGGATCTGGAACACCGATTGTCACTACTTCTTGCACCTTTTCATGCTCATATAACACTTCTTCTACTTCACGAGGATATACGTTAAAACCGCTAGCAACAATCATATCTTTCTTACGATCTTTCACATAGAAGAATCCATCTTCATCCATGTAACCAACATCCCCTGTATGAAGCCATCCATCTTGCAATACAGCTGCTGTTTCCTCTGGCTTATTCCAATATCCTTTCATAATTTGAGGGCCTTTAACAACTATTTCACCAATTTCACCTGGAGGTAATGCCTCACCAGTTTCAAGCGACATAATTATTGCTTCTGTATCTGGCCATGGAACTCCAATACTACCTGGTACTCGCTTTTCCCATAAAAAATTACTATGTGTAACCGGAGATGATTCTGTTAAACCGTATCCCTCTACTAGTTTACCACCTGTAACTGTTTCAAACTTTTCCTGTACTTCTACTGGAAGTGGTGCTGAGCCACTAATACAAGCACGAATGGAAGAGATATCGTATTGTTTTAAAAGTGAGCTATTTAAAAGAGCGATATAAATAGTTGGTGCCCCTGGGAACAACGTCACTTTATGCTTCTTAATCGCTTCAAAAACCATTTTCATATCAAACTTTGGAATCAGAACCATTTTGTATCCTTGCATAACACTCAAATTCATGACAGCCGTCATGCCGTATACGTGGAAAAATGGAAGAACTCCAAGAACAACTTCTTCTCCTTCTTTGCAATTATATAACCAGTGAACCCCCATCAACGTGTTAGAAACAAGGTTTTTATGCGTTAACATAACTCCTTTCGGAAATCCAGTTGTTCCTCCTGTGTACTGTAAAAGAGCGAGATCATTTTCAGGATCACAAGGCACTTCAACATCCGTATTCACTTCTTTTTCTACTGAGTTCCAAAGATGAGTCGTTTCACTCTCTGATACTTTCACAACTAAATTCGACTGTTTTTTCTGCACAAATGGATACAATAGATTTTTAGGGAAGGGTAAAAAGTCCGCAATACGGGTTACGATAATATGTTCAATTTTTGTAGCAGATTGAACATTCGTTACTCTTGGAAACACTAAATCGAGACAAAGAATTACTTTTGCTCCCGAATCATGAAGCTGGTATTCTAATTCTCTTTCTGTATACAGTGGATTTGTTTGTACTACGATACCTCCCGCAAGTAATGTACCGTAATAGCCAATTACAGCTTGTGGACAGTTCGGCAACATAATAGCAACTCGATCACCCTTTTCCACACCGAGCTTTTGGAGATAATTTGCAAACCTCTTCACCTTATCATGGAAGTCTGAAAATGTAATATCCTTCCCTAAAAAGTGAAGCGCTTTCTTTTCTGGATAGCGAGAAGCCATCTGTTCTACATATCTATGAAGCGGCTGAATATCATAAGAAATCGTACTCGGAATTTCCTCTGGATAACTTTTCAACCATGGTTTTTCCACCTTCATTCCCCCTTCAAATACATAAAAAATAAATGAATGTTCATTCATGATGGTTGTTTTCATTATATTATAGTCGCCATAACGTTACAATCATAATATTCTGACTTTTATATAACTATGCTTTACTTCATTAACTTCTTATTATATGTAGAAACTCTCCTAATCTTCAAAGAGTAAGAGAGTTATTATTTAGCTTAATCTTATTATCGTTAACACAGCTCCTGGTGTAGTTGTTGATAATGTTGCAACAGCTAACAAACCAAATAGTTGCAAACTAATAGCACTTCCAGCCGCAAGAGTGGTAATAATTGTTGCACTAAACGATGTGGTTGCTAATGCAGGAGAATTGATAGTCCCAGCAAGGGGTGCACCATTAATTGTAATTCGTGAACTTACTAATAACGAAGCTGTTATGTTAATTGTATATGAAATATAATAATTCCCAGCATTTGCAACCGTAAATACCGTATTTCCCCCAGACACAGTAATTCCGGGACCAATGTTTTGATTATTTGGAAGCGGGACATTCGTTCCACCAAGAAGTACCGATATTGCTGTCCCCGACGTATTATTTGCAAATGCATACGTCGCCGTTATACTTGTACCAGTTGCTCCAGTTTCACCTGTTGGACCCGTTGCCCCTGTTATTCCCGTCGCTCCTGTTGAACCCGTTGCCCCTGTTATTCCCATCGCCCCTGTTGAGCCTGTTATTCCCGTCGCTCCTGTTGGACCCGTTGCCCCTGTTATTCCCGTCGCTCCTGTTGAACCCGTTGCCCCTGTTATTCCCATCGCCCCTGT
>NZ_JBNTQO010000020.1:0-93067 GCF_050630465.1 Bacillus basilensis
GAATGCAACCAAGCGCGGTTATGCCCGCTTGCTGAAAGAGGTTCATCTAGTACATTGCCATCCATAATAACAGTTTGCGGTTCTTTTTCATTCGGCACTTTTAAACCGAGATCTTTTGCAGTAAGTGGTTGAGAATCTTTCTTTAATAATACATTTAATTCTCCGCTTGGTTCTAAGACAGCAAATTCGACTTCAGCTATACTGAATGCACCATTTCCTCTAAGAAGTTCAAGTAACTCATCACTTGTATATTTTTCTTGTTTTAAATTATCCTCAAGTACTTTGCCATCTTTTATTAACACTGTAGACTTCCCTTCAAAAAAATCTCTAGCAGTTTTGTTTTTTAGGGAGAGAATTCCGACAAAAAAGGGTACTGAGGCGAAAATAAGTATGGCAAAAACACCATGGAAAAACTTTTGATCAAGCCCTGTAGCTATTTGAGCGGCGATATCACCGATTGTCATTCCTGCTATGTATTCAAAAAAGGAAAGTTGGGAGATTTGCCTTTTTCCTAAGCATTTTGTAATAGTGAATAAAATGATTAATATGAATACAGAGCGAAGAATGACCAGTGTCCATTCCGGCAGGTGAGACATAGTCATTTCCTCCAGTCTACTTAAAACCCTTTATATTGAGGTTCTTCACGTTCTAATACGGAAACTCTATTTTGTAAATCAGCGATGATGCTGTCCATTTCTAACATACATTCATGAAATACGCGTTTTGCTTCATCGTCTGTAGAATTTAGCGAAAGGGAGCTTAAGCTTGCTTGAGCTCCTCTTACACTAGCAAGGCAGGTTTTTACGCTAGCGATAACAGTCATACAAACACCTCTTATCCTTTCGGTTTGAATAGCAATGCTCCGATGAAGCCGAAAATAATAGCTGCTGACACACCGGCGCTCGTTACTTTAAACATGCCAGTAATAACGCCAACGATGCCATGTTTTGCAGCTTCTTCCATTGCACCGTGAACAAGGGCATTACCGAAGCTTGTAATAGGTACGGTTGCCCCAGCTCCAGCGAAGTCAATTAATGGTTCATACAAATTGAATCCATCTAATATAGCTCCGGCAACAACGAGTGTTGCCATTGTATGAGCTGGTGTTAGCTTGCCGACATCAAACATAAGTTGCCCGATTACACATATGAGTCCACCAATGACGAAAGCCCAGAAAAAAATCATTGCATTGCACCTCCAAATTCAATCGAAACGGCATGAGCGATACACGGAATCGTTTCTTCTTGTTGGAATGTAAGTGGAGATAGCAAGGCGCCTGTCGCAACGACAAGTATTTTTTTAAACTCTCCTCTTTTCATTCGGTTTAATAAGTGACCGTATACGACTGTTGCAGAGCATCCTGGTCCGCTAGCACCAGCGATAACAGGTTGCCCTTCTCTATAAATGAGTAACCCACAATCTTGAAACTGTTCGCTCGTTACTTTTGTTCCGTGTTTATGTAGTAAGTCATAAGCGATTTCGCGACCGACATGTCCGAGGTCGCCTGTTACGATTAAATCGTAGTAAGAGGCATCAATTTGGCGTTCGCGTAAATGGGCTTCAATTGTATCAACGGCAGCTGGAGCCATTGCACCTCCCATATTAAAAGGATCTGTTAATCCCATATCAACCACTCGTCCGATTGTGGCAGATGTTACCCTAGGACCGTGTCCCGTATCGCTTAAAATAGCGGCTCCTGCTCCGGTTACTGTCCACTGCGCGGTAGGTGGTTTTTGCCCGCCATATTCGGTAGGATAGCGGAACTGTTTTTCCACAGCTGTATTATGACTTGATGCACCGGTTAATAAATATTTTGCGCCTTTTGCATTTACGATACTTGCTCCAAGTGCTAAACCTTCCATAGAAGTAGAACAAGCGCCGAATAGTCCGAGATAAGGAGTGCCCAGTGTACGGCAAGCAAAGCTTGTAGGGGTAATTTGATTAATTAAATCGCCTGCGAGTACAAATTGAATATCATCTTTACGAAGTTTTGCTTTTTCAGTAGCGCGGCTACAAGCCTCTTCGAACAAAATTTTATGTGCTTTTTCATAGGAATCTTGTCCGAGCCATAAATCTTCATGGAGGGTATCGAAGTCTTCTGGAATTTTTCCTTTAGCTTCAAACGGCCCGCCAACGACTCCCGTCGAAATAATAACTGGTTTGTTTTCAAATACCCATGTTCGGTGTCCTTGTAACATTTATAGCCCTCCCCATTGAACGAGAATCGTTTTAATAAGTGCGATGACGAAAGCGGAAAATACACCAAATAAAATAACAGAACCAGCTAATTTAAACATGTTACCGCCAACACCGAGGACAAAACCTTCCGTTCGGTGTTCGATACATGCGGCAATAACAGAGTTACCAAATCCAGTGACAGGTACAGCTGTGCCTGCTCCGGCAAACTGTCCAAAACGATCATATATACCAAATCCAGTTAGTAACATGGAGATGAAAATAAGAGTTGCGACTGTTGGATTTCCCGCTGAGCGTTCAGTGAAATCAAAATATGTGATATAAAATGTAGAAATGAGTTGTCCGATGAAGCAAATAAAACCACCGACGAAAAAGGCTTTTATACAATTTTTCAAGACAGGGCGCTTCGGTTCTCGTTCTTGTTCGAATTTTTTATACTCCTGTTGCACAGGGGTTAAGTTTTTATCTTTACTAGACATTGCAATCCTTCCTTTTCTTAAAAAAAGCGTTAAGTGTTAGACTCCATTTTTTTCCCAATGAATTTTAATTGTTTATTAATTTCATCTTTAGATACTTCTTTTTCCTTAATTTTTCTTTCGAGTTTTTCGAGTAACATAAAGATTTTTTTATCTGTACTGACACGAACATCGAAAGTAGGATGCTCATCACTTAGCTGCTTTTGAAGCTTCTTACGAAGAGGTTTTAATCCAAACCTTTCGTGATGCTCCGGTGTAACTGCTATGTAGAGATCTAAATTTGAATTTACTGCTGTGCTTTTTATAATTTCATCCATAGCGAGAGCTCTTTTTTTTGCTCCTTGTGATATAGATTGATTAAAGGATTCCGTACTTGTCTTTGTTAATTTGGGACCTTTCTCTTTCTCCGTTCGTTTTGCTTCTTCTTTCACTTTTTTATCTAAGGGACTATTATCACATCCGGTAAAAGAGCTAAATAGAAGGGCAAATAATGCGGTTATGAGGCCGAGTTTTCGCATAATTATCATTCCATTTCTATTGCAATATGTAATGTGATAGAAAAAGGATGACTGCATATCATCCTTTTTCTATTTCACAGCATGACGAATCCGTTATTGCTGTGAGTATTGTGGTTCTTCTTGTTGGACTTCTTCAACGCGAGGGTTTAAAGAATCGATAATCGTTTGTGTTTGCTGCGCAGCTGTTTGGAAAAGTTGCTTAGCTTGTTGGTTATCCGTATCAAGAGCGAATCCCTCTAAGCTAGCTTGTGCACTTTTTAATCCAGAAACAGTTTGCTTTAGTTTCGTAATTACAGTCATTGAATGAAGCCCCCTTTGGAATATCAATTCAAAGATTATAATTTGTGAGTTGGGGTGAATTTATGATTGGAAAATTTAGGGGATGGTGCTTTGTTGATGTAATCATAACTAAGTTGCATAAAGGATTATGGGGATATTTTTATTGATTTAGATGGATTTTATTGCTATTATTATGAGAAGAAAATGAAGTGTATTTTATAATCATGCGCCCATAGCTCAGTCGGATAGAGCGGTGGTTTCCGGTACCACGTCTGCCGGGGGTTCGAATCCCTCTGGGCGCGTCAAAAAGTCTTAACTTACGTTTTGTAGGTTAGGACTTTTTTTATTTCTCTCTTGTTATATCTAGTGATAAGATTTACTATTAGTACTTGGTAATAATTTTTTGGCCTTAATATTTTCTTTCAATATTATTCAAATTTCGGTTGTAAGTTGTAAATCTCATTAATACATATAAATTAATAATATTTTGGAATGGGTGTCTGTGATAGCATTCTCCTTTTACCAAACTTATTGTACAATAGAAACAAGGGGGAGATTAGTTTGAAGGCAAGTCTTTTACAAGAACAAAGCTTACGTTTGGCAATGACACAAGAGTTAAGGCAAGCGATTACAATGCTCCAGTATAATGTACAAGAATTATCGGAGTTTTTGTATGAGCAATCGTTAGAGAATCCCCTTATTGAGTTAGGTGGTTTTGAGAGGGAGAAGAAAAAGAGCTCTAACACAAGTAAAAGTACCAGCAAACAAGTCGAGAATCAGATGGAAATCTACAGTGTGGATTCTACAACGATTCAGCAACATTTATTAAATCAAATACAGTATTATAAAATAGAGGAAGAAGAGCGAAAAGCAGCTTCTTTCATTATTATGAACATGGATGGAAATGGATATTTACAAGAAACGAACGAGGAGTTAGCGAGCCTCCTTTCCGCACCGCTTCATGTAGTTGACCGCTCTGTAGAGCTTGTCCAATCACTCGAGCCAGCAGGGGTAGGCGCGCGTAATATTCAGGAATGTCTAACTTTGCAATTGAAGCGCTTACAAAGACGAAATGGATTAGCAGAAGAGGTTGTGGAAGATCATTTCGCTTATTTCGTGAAGAAAGATTGGCGAAAGCTTGTTCAAGTGTTGAAGTGTAGTAATGAAGAATTGCAGGATGCGGTAAATTGTATAACGTCATTACAACCAAAACCAGGTCTTGCGTTTTCTTCTGATAAACCACTTTATATTGTGCCTGATATGGCGGTGAAAAAAGATGGCGATCGTCTCGTTTTACAGATGAATGAGAGAAATATGCCAAGAATTGAAATTCATTCTGAGTATAGTGCGCTTCTTAATAATAGCGAAAGTGAAGTAGCATCTTACGTATCAGAAAAGTATCAGCATGTGCAGTGGATCATGCGCAGTTTGAAACAGAGAAAACAGACATTGCTGCAAGTAATGACTATTATTATGGAAAAACAACGTGATTTCTTTTGGGAAGGTCCAGCGTATTTAAAACCGCTTGCTTTAAAAGAGGTGGCGGAAGAGTTAAGTGTGCATGAATCTACAATTAGTCGTGCAACGCGAAATAAATATGTGCAAACACCACATGGTTTATTTGAGATGAAATCGTTCTTTAGTAATGCTGTTTCAACGACTGAAGATGAAGCAGTTTCTACAAAACGTGTAAAACAGTTTATTCAAACGCTTGTTGAGGCAGAGGATAAGAAAAAGCCACTTTCAGATCAAAAGATTTCAAAATTATTAGAAGAAGAGCATGAAATCGTTATTTCTCGAAGAACGGTGGCGAAGTATAGAGAACAAATGCATATTCCAGCTTCGTCATTACGAAAAACGATTGGATAGGTGAAGAAGATGAAAGTTGTACTGTATACAAAAAAAGATTGTGGTCTTTGCGTGCAGGCAAAAGAAGTTTTGCAGGAAGTACAATGTGAATATTCTTTTCAAATCGAGGAAATAGATATATATGAAGATAATGACCTTTTAGAAAAATATCACTTAATGATTCCGGTTGTAGAAATAGACGGAAAACAAGTAGAATATGGTAACATTCACAAAGGTGTCATAATAAACTATATAAAGAATGCAGTTAAGAGTTGAATAAGTTTCTATCTCCTGTTACAATAATACACGTAGCAGGGATTATTTTTTTAACCTATGTGGGACACAAAATGTCACTACGGGACGTAAAGTGACCACCGAGGAAAAATGAACCAATGTAGTGAGGAGAAAAGATATGCGCTCATGGATTCAGAACACAAAAAAATTATTACCTGATCTGCTACCTGTTATGCAAACGAGAATGCAAATTCTTCAATACATTAGGCTCATGCAGCCGATTGGAAGAAGAAACTTATCAGCAAGTCTCGGTATGACAGAACGAGTATTGCGAAGTGAAGTTCAAGTTTTGAAAGAACAAAACTTAGTTCACGTCGCTTCTTCTGGAATGACTTTGACAGAAGAAGGAACAGCTTTAGTTCTTGCTTTGGAAGACTTTATGAAAGAAATTTCCGGGTTAAAGGTTTTAGAAAAGCAACTTAAGGAAACATTAGACTTGGATGAAGTTTTCGTTGTCCCTGGTGATAGTGATGAATCACCTTGGGTCAAACTGGAGATGGGCCGTGCTTGTGTGACTTGTATAAAAGACCGTCTGACAGCGAATAATATCGTTGCTGTGGCTGGAGGAACTACGCTAGCTGCTGCTGCGGACATGATGCAGCTTGATTGCAAAGATTTACATATGCTATTTGTCCCAGCGCGTGGTGGAATTGGAGAAGGTGTTGAGTTAGAAGCCAATACCATTTGTGCCAAAATGGCGCAAAATACGATGAGTAATTATCGCTTGTTGTATGTTCCAGACCATGTTAGTAGCGAAGCATATGCGTCTATTGTGACAGAGCCTTCCGTGAAAGAAGTTCTTGAGTTGATTCGATCTTCCAATATCGTCATTCATGGAATAGGTGATGCGTTAACAATGGCACGTCGCAGAAATACTTCAGAAGCAGATTGGTTAAAGATTCAGGCAAGTGAAGCAGTTGGCGAAGCTTTCGGTTACTACTTTAATGAACAAGGAAATGTTGTTCATAAAGTAAGAACAGTTGGTATGCAACTAGAGGATTTACAACATGTATCTCACGTTGTTGCAGTCGCTGGAGGTTCTTCAAAGGCAAAGGCAATACAGGCTGTAATTAAACAAGGGCACACTTCAATTCTAATTACAGATGAAGGTGCAGCAAAACAGTTAACAAAGGGTATTACCCTTTAATATAATCCCCCAAGGAGGAAATTCAAATGACTAAAATTGGTATTAATGGATTTGGACGTATCGGACGTAACGTATTCCGCGCAGCTCTTAACAACTCTGAGGTAGAAGTAGTAGCAATCAACGACTTAACAGATGCTAAAACATTAGCTCACCTTTTAAAATATGACACAGTTCACGGAACTTTAAATGCAGAAGTATCTGCTAACGAAAACAGCATCGTTGTTAACGGTAAAGAAATTAAAGTTATTGCTGAGCGTGACCCAGCTCAACTACCATGGAGCGACTACGGAGTAGAAGTAGTAGTAGAATCTACTGGTCGTTTCACTAAAAAATCAGACGCTGAGAAACACTTAGGTGGATCAGTTAAGAAAGTTATCATCTCAGCTCCAGCTTCTGACGAAGATATCACTGTAGTTATGGGTGTTAACCACGAACAATACGATGCAGCTAACCACAACGTAGTATCTAACGCTTCTTGTACTACAAACTGTCTAGCTCCATTCGCTAAAGTATTAAACGAAAAATTCGGCGTAAAACGCGGAATGATGACAACAATTCACTCTTACACTAACGACCAACAAATCTTAGACTTACCACACAAAGATTTACGTCGTGCTCGTGCAGCAGCTGAAAACATGATTCCAACATCTACTGGTGCAGCTAAAGCTGTAGCATTAGTATTACCAGAACTTAAAGGTAAATTAAACGGTGGCGCTGTACGTGTTCCAACTGCTAACGTTTCTCTTGTTGACTTAGTTGTTGAACTTGACAAAGAAGTAACAGTTGAAGAAGTAAACGCAGCATTCAAAGCAGCTTCTGAAGGCGAATTAAAAGGTATCCTTGGATACAGCGAAGAGCCATTAGTATCTATCGACTATAACGGATGTACAGCTTCTTCTACAATCGATGCATTATCTACAATGGTAATGGAAGGTAACATGGTTAAAGTACTTTCTTGGTACGATAACGAAACTGGTTACTCTAACCGCGTAGTAGACTTAGCAGCTTACATGACTTCAAAAGGTCTTTAATTCTTAATTATATAAGTTATCAATGACAAAACGAGGGAGAGGGTTTGTTCCCTCTCTCTCTTCTTTCGTTTTAAAAGCAAATGTGTTAAGCTTTTGAGTGGGTTTTGTCAATCCTAACTAGTAGTCGGAGGGAAATCCAATGAACAAAAAATCAATTCGTGACGTAGATTTAAAAGGTAAGCGTGTATTTTGCCGCGTTGACTTCAACGTACCTATGAAAGAAGGCAAAATTACAGATGAAACTCGTATCCGTGCAGCTCTTCCTACAATTCAATATTTAGTAGAGCAAGGTGCGAAAGTTATTTTAGCAAGCCACTTAGGCCGTCCAAAAGGTCAAGCAGTAGAAGAATTACGTCTTACTCCAGTAGCAGCACGTTTAGGCGAGCTTCTTGGTAAAGATGTTAAAAAAGCGGACGAAGCATTCGGACCAGTTGCACAAGAAATGGTTGCAGCAATGAACGAAGGCGACGTATTAGTTCTTGAAAACGTACGTTTCTATGCGGGCGAAGAAAAGAACGATGCAGAACTTGCGAAAGAATTTGCAGCTCTTGCTGATATCTTCGTAAACGATGCATTCGGTGCAGCTCACCGTGCTCATGCTTCTACAGCAGGAATCGCAGACTACCTACCAGCAGTATCTGGTTTATTAATGGAAAAAGAGTTAGATGTATTAGGTAAAGCACTTTCTAACCCAGAACGTCCATTCACAGCTATCATTGGTGGTGCGAAAGTAAAAGATAAAATCGGTGTAATTCGTCATCTATTAGACAAAGTAGATAACTTAATCATCGGTGGCGGACTTGCTTACACATTCGTTAAAGCTTTAGGTCATGAAATTGGTCTATCTCTATGTGAAGACGACAAGATTGAACTAGCTAAAGAATTTATGCAACTTGCAAAAGAAAAAGGCGTAAACTTCTACATGCCAGTTGATGTTGTAATCACTGAGGAATTCTCTGAAACTGCAACAACTAAAATCGTTGGTATCGACTCTATCCCTTCTAACT
Source organism: Bacillus basilensis (assembly GCF_050630465.1). Lineage (NCBI taxonomy): Bacteria > Bacillati > Bacillota > Bacilli > Caryophanales > Bacillaceae > Bacillus > Bacillus basilensis. Next base: position 8,797 of record NZ_JBNTQO010000020.1, read on the forward strand.
GGGAAGGCGTGGACATCGGTCCTAAAACACGTGAAATTTATGCAGATGTAATTAAAAACTCTAAGCTTGTTGTATGGAATGGACCAATGGGTGTATTCGAAATGACTCCATTCGCAGAAGGTACAAAAGCAGTAGGACAAGCATTAGCAGATGCAGAAGGTACATACTCTGTTATCGGCGGTGGTGACTCTGCAGCAGCTGTTGAAAAATTCGGTATGGCTGATAAAATGAGCCACATTTCTACTGGCGGCGGTGCGTCATTAGAATTCATGGAAGGTAAAGAGCTTCCAGGTGTAGTTTGTCTTAACGACAAATAAGTAGCAGCCAAAGAAAAAGGACGGTGCAAAGCATGCGTAAACCAATTATCGCAGGTAACTGGAAAATGAATAAAACTCTATCTGAAGCAGTTAGCTTCGTAGAGGAAGTTAAAGGTCAAATCCCAGCAGCTTCAGCTGTTGATGCAGTAGTTTGCTCTCCAGCTCTATTCTTAGAGCGCTTAGTAGCAGCAACTGAAGGAACTGACTTACAAGTAGGTGCACAAAACATGCACTTCGAAAAAAATGGTGCATTCACTGGCGAAATTAGCCCAGTAGCACTTAGCGACTTAAAAGTAGGCTACGTAGTACTTGGCCACTCTGAGCGTCGTGAAATGTTTGCTGAAACAGACGAATCAGTAAACAAAAAGACTCTTGCAGCATTTGAACATGGTTTAACACCAATCGTATGTTGTGGTGAGACTTTAGAAGAGCGCGAAAGCGGAAAAACATTTGATCTAGTAGCAGGTCAAGTGACTAAAGCACTTGCAGGCTTAACAGAAGAGCAAGTTAAAGCAACTGTTATCGCTTATGAGCCAATTTGGGCTATCGGTACAGGTAAATCTTCTTCTTCTGCAGATGCAAATGAAGTATGTGCGCACATCCGTAAAGTTGTTGCAGAAGCTGTTTCTACAGAAGCTGCAGAAGCTGTTCGTATTCAATACGGCGGTAGCGTAAAACCAGAAAACATTAAAGAGTATATGGCACAATCTGACATCGACGGCGCTTTAGTTGGCGGTGCTAGCTTAGAGCCTGCTTCGTTCTTAGGTCTTCTGGGGGCGGTAAAATGAGAAAGCCAACAGCTTTAATCATCCTTGACGGTTTCGGACTACGTGAAGAAACTCACGGGAATGCTGTAGCACAAGCTAAAAAACCTAATTTTGATGGTTACTGGAACAAATTCCCTCATACAACGCTTACAGCTTGTGGTGAGGAAGTAGGTCTTCCAGAAGGTCAAATGGGTAACTCTGAGGTTGGTCACTTAAATATCGGTGCTGGCCGCATAGTATATCAAAGCTTAACACGCGTAAACGTTGCAATTCGTGAAGGTGAGTTCGATCAGAACGAAACGTTCCAAAATGCAATTAAAAGCGTAAAAGAAAAAGGTACTGCACTTCATTTATTCGGTTTACTTTCTGACGGTGGTGTGCACAGTCACATGAACCACATGTTTGCTCTTCTTCGCTTAGCAGCAAAAGAAGGCGTGGAGAAAGTTTATATCCATGCATTCTTAGATGGCCGCGATGTTGGACCACAAACAGCAAAAGGTTATATCGATGCAACGAATGAAGTAATTAAAGAAACAGGCGTAGGACAATTCGCGACTATCTCTGGTCGTTATTACTCTATGGACCGTGACAAGCGTTGGGATCGCGTTGAAAAATGTTACAGTGCTATGGTGAATGGTGAAGGCCCTACTTATAAATCAGCAGAAGAGTGTGTAGAAGACTCTTATGCGAACGGTATCTATGATGAATTCGTATTGCCGTCTGTAATTGTTAACGAAGATAACACGCCAGTTGCAACAATCAATGATGATGATGCAGTTATCTTCTATAACTTCCGTCCAGACCGTGCAATTCAAATTGCTCGTGTATTTACAAACGAAGATTTCCGTGAGTTCGATCGTGGTGAAAAAGTACCTCACATTCCTGAATTCGTTTGTATGACACACTTCAGTGAAACTGTAGATGGTTACGTGGCATTCAAGCCAATGAATCTTGATAACACTTTAGGTGAAGTTGTTGCGCAAGCGGGATTAAAGCAACTTCGCATCGCGGAAACTGAAAAGTATCCGCACGTTACATTCTTCTTTAGCGGTGGTCGTGAGGCTGAATTCCCAGGAGAAGAGCGTATCTTAATTAACTCACCGAAGGTTGCAACGTATGACTTGAAACCTGAAATGAGCATTTACGAAGTAACGGACGCTTTAGTAAATGAAATCGAAAATGATAAACATGATGTTATCATTCTTAACTTTGCAAACTGTGATATGGTTGGCCATTCTGGGATGATGGAACCAACAATTAAAGCAGTAGAAGCAACTGACGAATGTTTAGGAAAAGTTGTAGAAGCAATTCTTGCAAAAGATGGTGTAGCACTTATTACTGCTGACCATGGTAATGCTGATCAGGAGTTAACTGCTGATGGCGAGCCAATGACAGCTCATACAACTAACCCGGTTCCTTTCATCGTTACAAAAAATGATGTAGAGCTTCGTGAAGGTGGTATTTTAGGAGATATCGCCCCAACAATGCTTACGCTTTTAAATGTGGAACAACCGAAAGAAATGACAGGTAAAACAATTATTAAATAATTTGCTTATATAAAAAGGAGAGAATTTATTATGTCAACAATTATTGATGTTTATGCTCGCGAAGTCCTTGACTCTCGTGGAAACCCAACTGTAGAAGTAGAAGTTTACACAGAAAGCGGCGCTTTCGGACGCGCTATCGTACCAAGTGGTGCATCTACTGGTGAACACGAAGCAGTAGAATTACGTGACGGTGACAAATCTCGTTACCTTGGTAAAGGTGTTATGAACGCAGTAAACAACGTTAACGAAGCAATCGCTCCAGAAATCGTTGGTTTCGACGTAACTGACCAAGCTGGTATCGACCGTGCTATGATCGAATTAGATGGCACTCCAAACAAAGGTAAACTAGGCGCTAACGCTATCCTTGGTGTATCTATGGCAGTAGCTCACGCAGCAGCTGACTTCGTAGGTCTTCCATTATACCGTTACCTTGGTGGATTCAATGCAAAACAATTACCAACTCCAATGATGAACATCATCAACGGTGGTTCTCACGCTGATAACAACGTAGACTTCCAAGAGTTCATGATCTTACCAGTTGGTGCTCCAACATTCAAAGAATCAATCCGTATGGGTGCTGAAGTATTCCATGCACTTAAAGCTGTATTACATGACAAAGGTCTTAACACTGCAGTAGGTGACGAAGGTGGATTCGCTCCAAACCTTGGTTCTAACCGTGAAGCTCTAGAAGTAATCATCGAAGCTATCGAAAAAGCTGGTTACAAAGCTGGCGAGAACGTATTCTTAGGAATGGACGTTGCTTCTTCTGAGTTCTACAACAAAGAAACTGGTAAATATGACCTTGCAGGTGAAGGCCGTACTGGCTTAACTTCTGCAGAAATGGTTGATTTCTACGAAGAGCTTTGCAAAGACTTCCCAATCATCTCTATTGAAGATGGTTTAGACGAAAACGACTGGGATGGTCACAAATTATTAACTGATCGTATCGGTGATAAAGTACAATTAGTTGGTGACGATTTATTCGTAACTAACACTCAAAAACTTGCTGAAGGTATCGAAAAAGGTATCTCTAACTCAATCTTAATTAAAGTTAACCAAATCGGTACTTTAACTGAGACTTTCGAAGCTATCGAAATGGCTAAACGTGCTGGTTACACAGCAGTTGTATCTCACCGTTCTGGTGAAACTGAAGATGCTACAATCGCTGACATCGCAGTTGCAACTAACGCTGGCCAAATCAAAACTGGTTCTATGAGCCGTACGGATCGTATTGCTAAGTACAACCAATTATTACGTATCGAAGACGAGCTAGGCGAAGTAGCTGTTTACGATGGTGTAAAATCTTTCTATAACATCAAACGATAATTGTAGAAAATAACGACAGACCGTGAGAAATCACGGTCTGTTTTTTTGTGCTAAAATTGTTCACCCGTCATAAGTGACATGAAATGTTTAAAGAAACGGTTATAATCAAAATCAATGGCGATTTGATGAACCGGCCAATCAATAAATGGCTTCTGGTTCACTAAAGAGCGAAATTCCCCAATGCTTGCTCCTTGTGCAGAGGATTCCGTCATGACAACAATAGGTGATTTGTGATACGTGAACATAGAGTTATCAAATAAAGCGAGTATCGGCATTGTGTCATGAAAGGGGCTTCCCTTTAAATGCGGTAAGGCAACTTTATAATAGCCGTAGTAATAATGATCGAATAACGGTTTGACGAGTGGGGCTTTTCCTTTTGCTTCAATGTATTCGGTCATTTCGGATGTAATGACCGAATATTGGGTGACGTTTAACGGGTATATGTACATGTTAGCTGCGGATTGAAGAACGATATTAGCGGCAGTAGGATCGCCATAAAAGTTCGCTTCCGAAATAGGAGTAACATTACCGGGATGTAAAAAGGCACCGCCCATTACGTAGTAAGATTTAATTTGCTTCATTAACTGTTTGCACATGATAAACAAAATTGCTAGGGAGGTAAGTCTTCCTAAACTTACAATGATTAATTCATCTTTATACTGTTCAATAAGAGGAATAACCTCGAAAAAATTCTCCATTTCTCCATTAGTCACATTCCCATTTGGAATAATTGGACCGAGCCCTTGTGTCCCGTGTACATCTGTAAAAAAAGCAGGGGGGGCACCAGTAAGCGGACGTTCTGAACCACCGAATATCTTGATATTTCTATTCTTTGTTTCGTTCTTAAGAAAATGAGCATTTTGTACGGCCATTTCTTTTGGAACATTGCCGTAATCAGCAACAATACCGATGATTTCTATTTCATCGATAAAGAATGCTAAGAGGAGAGCCATCGTATCATCAATCCCAGGATCACAAAAAATAAGAACTTTTTTTGGCATATGTTCACCACCTATGTTGTTTGGTCCGTAAAAGCCCGATTGGTGAGAGGTGATTAAAGTTTCACTTTATATATATGTAAGTTTAAGGAGAAAAAGATTATTTTATTGAAATAACAACCTTTAAAATTCAGAAAATAAAAACTTCTTATATTAGGTCAAGGTTTTTGACTTAATTTTCTCTTGGAAATACAGTCATATCAAGGTTGTAAGCGTATAACATAGGCTGTTTTTGCTGTCAAGTTGATAAATTGCAGCTTTTTACAATTTATACTATGATAAAGATATTAAGAGAAGATCGTATAAACATGAGGGATGATGAACATGAAATTTACAAAGATTCTTGTCCAAATTGCTGCTCTTTACGTTTTTTATATGGTTGGAACTTGGGTACAAGAAATGTTAAATATTCCGATTCCAGGAAGTTTGATTGGGATGTTCCTCTTACTTGTTTTACTTAGCCTAAAAGTTCTTCCGGTGAAATGGTTCGATTTAGGAGCAGAAACACTCGTTGCTATTATGCCGTTTTTATTAATTCCGCCAACGCTTGGCTTAATGAATTACGGTGCTTTTTTTATGAGTAAAGGAATTTCACTTTTTATTACAGTTGTAGCGAGTACATTTTTAATTATTATTGTCGCAGGACATACAGGACAATATCTTGCGAATAGAAAGGAAAGAGAGTCGCGATGAACCAAATATTAATCGGAATTGGTTGGGTTCTTTTTACGGTGCTATTATATCAATTATCTAAAAAAATCTATAAAGTATTTCCAACACCATTCACCATTCCAATGCTTGTAGCAACAGGTTTAATGGCTTTCTTATTTATCGTGCTTGATATACCATATCAACATTATATGGAAAGTGGTGGTGGCTGGATTGCAAAACTGCTGGGACCCGGTGTTGTAGCATTTGCAATTCCTCTTTATAAACAACGTCACGTTCTGCAAAAATATATTGTGCCGATTGCTGGTGGTGTATTAGTAGGTACAACAGTTGCGATTGCAAGTGATTTTGCCATTGCATCACTTATGGGAACAGATAAAAGCTTAATTTTATCTTCTTTACCAAAATCGGTGACAATGCCAGTTGCGATGAGTGTTTCAGAGCAAGTTGGTGGTGTACCGTCATTAACAGCAGCTTTCGTTGTTATTGCAGGTATTACTGGAACGATTACAGGACCGCTTTTATTAAAATGGAGCCGCGTTACAAACTCAGTTGGTAAAGGGATCGGATTTGGATGTGCTTCTCATATTATGGGCGTCATGAGAGCGATGAAAAATAATGAACATGAAGGTGTTATTGGATCGGTAACAATGACATTAACTGCAATTTTGACATGTTTGCTTGGACCATTATTTGCAATGATGTTTATGTAATAGAAGAAAAGCGAGAGCAACCTTATTGCTCTCGCTTTTCTATAGGATTTATGCTACAGTTACAATAACTGAATCTTTGTAGGAGGTACGCCAAGTGCATACGTTATTATCCGTTTTACTTATTATTGTATCGATTTTAATGATTGTTATGGTACTTATGCAGTCTAGTAATAGCTCAGGCCTTTCAGGTGCAATTTCAGGCGGTGCAGAGCAATTATTTGGTAAGCAAAAAGCACGTGGAATTGAAGCGGTATTGAACCGTATTACGATTGTTTTAGCTGTGCTATTCTTCGTATTAACAATTGCTGTAACGTACTTAAATTTATAGAATTGAAAGAAGAAGCGTTAGTAAGTTGTACTAATGGTTCTTCTTTTTTTATTTTGCTATTTGAAAGATGTTTCTAATTAGATTATAGAAATATAAATATGGTACACTAAGATATAGAAAGAATACGACTAGATTACAGAAGAGAAAGAGGAGAAGTACATGATGAAATTAGCATCTCCGAAACCATTTACATTTGAGGGTGGAGACCGCGCTGTTTTATTACTACATGGTTTCACAGGAAACTCAGCTGATGTACGTATGTTAGGGCGTTTCTTAGAAAAGAAAGGCTATACTTGTCATGCGCCAATTTATAAAGGGCACGGTGTACCACCAGAAGAGCTTGTTCATACAGGTCCTGAAGATTGGTGGCAAGATGTAACGGAGGCATACCAGCTTTTAAAAGATAAAGGTTTTGAGAAAATTGCTGTCGTTGGATTATCACTTGGCGGCGTATTTTCTCTAAAATTAGGTTATACAGTACCGGTTTTAGGTGTAGTACCAATGTGTGCACCAATGTATATTAAGAGTGAAGAAACGATGTACCAAGGTATATTGGCATATGCCCACGAATATAAAAAGCGTGAGCAAAAATCACCAGAGCAAATTGAACAAGAAATGTTGGAATTCCAAAAGACACCGATGAATACATTAAAAGCATTACAACAATTAATTGCTGACGTACGTAACAATGTGGACATGATTTATGCACCGACATTTGTTGTACAAGCACGTCATGATGAAATGATTAATACAGATAGTGCGAACATTATTTATAACGGTGTAGAATCAACGTTAAAAGACATTAAATGGTATGAAGACTCTACGCATGTCATTACACTTGATAAGCAACGTGACGAGCTACATGAGGATGTATATAACTTCTTGGAGCAACTAGATTGGTAAGATCTAGTTGCCTCTTTTTTTCATAAGGAATTTTTTGTGAAAACTGTAAAAATCATAAGGGGAGTATTGAATTTTCGCTTTATACATCCCCTATCTTTCGGATACACTAAATAATATAAGGTTTTAAAGGAGGTATTTTTGCTTGGAAGAAATCATACAAGAACATATTGATAAGTTGTTATTATTTATGAGAGAAGAAGCGTATAAACCATTAACAATACAAGAGTTAGAAGAGGCATTTGGAATTGAAAGTTCTGAGGGCTTTAAAGATTTTGTAAAGGCACTTGTAATGATGGAAGAGAAGGGACTTGTTATTCGTACCCGTAGCAACCGTTACGGTCTTCCTGAAAAGATGAATTTAGTACGCGGTAAGTTAATTGGACATGCACGTGGCTTTGCATTCGTTGTACCAGACGAGAAGAAAACAGGAGACGATGATCTTTTCATCCCGCCTACAGAGTTAAACGGTGCACTTCATGGCGATACAGTATTAGCCCGACTTAGTTCCCAATCGAGTGGTTCGCGTCAAGAAGGTTCAATTGTACGCATTTTAGAGCGTGGCACGAAAGAATTAGTTGGTACATATACAGAATCGAAAAACTTTGGGTTTGTTATACCTGACAATAAGCGCTGGACGAGTGATATCTTTATCTTGAAAAGTGCATCGATGGGTGCTGTAGAAGGTCATAAAGTAGTTGTGAAAATTACGAGCTATCCAGAGAATCGTTTAAGTGCAGAAGGTGAAGTTATTCAAATTCTAGGTCATAAAAATGATCCAGGAGTAGATATTTTATCTGTCATCCATAAACATCACTTACCTTTAGCATTTCCTGAAGAAGTAATGGAACATGCAAACAGTGTACCAGAAACGATTTCAGAAGAAGATTTAAAAGATCGTCGTGACCTGCGTGACCAAATGATCGTAACAATTGATGGTGCAGATGCGAAAGATTTAGATGACGCTGTTACAGTAACAAAACTGGAGAACGGTAACTACAAGCTTGGCGTTCATATTGCGGATGTAAGCCATTACGTTCAAGAAGGTTCTCCAATTGATGTAGAAGCAGCGGAAAGAGCGACGAGTGTATATCTTGTTGACCGTGTAATTCCGATGATTCCGCATCGACTATCGAACGGTATTTGTTCATTAAATCCAAAAGTAGACCGTCTGACACTATCTTGTGAAATGGAAATTAACAATTTAGGTGACGTTGTCAAACACGAGATTTTCCAAAGTGTAATTAAAACGACAGAGCGTATGACGTATGCTGACGTAAGAAGCATTTTAGAAGACGAGGATGAAGAATTAATCAAGCGCTATGAACCGCTTGTACCGATGTTTAAAGAGATGGGTCAATTGGCACAAATTTTACGTGAAAAACGTATGCGCCGCGGTGCAATCGACTTTGACTTTAAAGAAGCGAAAGTATTAGTAGATGAAGAAGGAAAACCGACAGATGTTGTCATGCGTGATCGTTCTGTATCAGAGAAGTTAATTGAAGAATTTATGCTTGTTGCGAACGAAACAGTAGCAGAGCACTTCCACTGGATGAACGTACCATTCATGTACCGTGTCCATGAAGATCCGAAAGAAGATAAGCTAGAGCGTTTCTTCGAGTTTGTAACGAATTTCGGATATGCAGTAAAAGGTCGTGCGAATGAAGTGCATCCTCGCGCACTACAACAAATTCTTGAAATGGTTCAAGGGCAACCGGAAGAAGTGGTAATCTCAACAGTTATGCTTCGTTCAATGAAGCAAGCTCGTTACGATTCGGATAGCTTAGGACATTTCGGTTTATCAACTGAATTCTACACGCATTTCACGTCGCCAATTCGTCGTTACCCAGATACGATTGTTCATCGATTAATTCGTGAATACATCATTAACGGTAAAGTCGACAACGAAACACAAGCAAAATGGCGTGAAAACTTACCTGAGATTGCAGAGCACTCTTCTAATATGGAGCGTCGTGCTGTTGAAGCAGAACGTGAAACAGACGAAATGAAAAAAGCAGAGTATATGGTTGATAAGATCGGCGAAGAGTATGACGGTATGATTAGCTCTGTAACAAACTTCGGTTTATTCGTAGAGCTTCCAAATACAATCGAAGGTCTTGTACATGTTAGCTACTTAACGGATGATTACTACCGTTATGATGAGCAACATTTCGCAATGATCGGAGAACGTACAGGTAACGTATTCCGCATTGGTGACGAAATTACAATTCGCGTTATTAACGTAAACAAAGATGAGCGTGCAATCGACTTTGAAATCGTTGGCATGAAAGGTACGCCTCGTCGTAAATTCAAAGACCGCCCAGTCGTTATCGAACAGCCAAGAACAGGCAGAAAGAAACGCGGTGGACGTAGCGAGCGTAGTAATGAGCGCGGCGGAGAACGTGGCACAGGAAGAAAATTTGACCGTGGTGGCAAAGGTAAAGGCGCAGGAAAAGGAAGAGGATCCGCATCCGCATCCACATCCACATCTACGTCTGCTAGCCAGTCAGGGAAAAAAGATGGTAACGGCAAGAAGAAAAAAGCATTCTTCGAAAACGTACCAGGATTCAAGAAGAAAAAGAAAAAGCGTAAGTAAGAAAAAGATGGCTTCGCTTTGATGAAAAGCGGGGCTTTTTCTTTTTTCTTGGTGGCTTGAGAGCGAGCCACTTTCGCTTTTTATGGAATCCAGCTACAGTAGTGGCTAGGATGTTCGGCGGCTTCGCTTCTTCCCCAGAGGTAAAGAGCACCTCAAGGTCAGAAGCTCCATCCACCTCACATTCTGAGCGAGCCACTTTCGCTTTTTATTAACATTTGTTACAATAGTAAAAATAGAGGAGGGACGTTATATGCCAAAAGGTTCAGGTAAGGTTATTGCACAAAATAAAAAAGCATTTCATGATTATTTCATCGAAGAAACATACGAAGCAGGGCTTGTCCTTCAAGGAACGGAAATTAAGTCGATTCGCGCTGGACGCGTGAACTTGAAAGATGCGTTTGCACGTGTACATAATGGTGAAGTATGGGTTCATAATATGCATATTAGTACGTACGAGCAAGGGAATCGTTTCAACCATGACCCGCTTCGTACGAGAAAGTTACTTCTTCATAAAAAAGAAATCGAGAAGTTAATGGGTGCTTCAAAAGAAACAGGATATGCATTAGTTCCAGTTAGAATCTATTTAAAAAATGGATTCGCGAAAATGGCACTGGGTTTAGCAAAAGGTAAGAAACAATATGATAAGCGTCACGATTTAAAAGAGAAAGAAGCTAAACGTGAAATTGCACGCGCGTTCCGTGATCGTCAAAAGATGTAATACAGATATTTACATTTGTAAAACGGCGCGCGTATGTTATAATAACTTATGTAAGATTGTTGCACATTGAAAAACAGCTCTTAGTAGCTATCACGAAATTTTCTTCGTATGCTCCATTTTTATCATGGGGACGTTACGGATTCGACAGGGATAGTTCGAGCTTAGGTTGCGAGTCGAGGGGATCGGCCTCGTTAAAACGTCAAAGCCTATAATTGGCAAACAAAACAATCTTTCTTTAGCTGCTTAATTGCACTAAAGGTTCCTCCCTCCATCGTCCATGTGGTAGGGTAAGGGACTCAAACTAAGTGGACTACGCCGGAGTTCGCCGTCTGAGGACAAAGGAAGAGAACAACCAGACTAGCAACTTGGAAGCCTGTCGATAGGCCGAAGAGTTTGCGAAATGCTAATATATCGACTACACTCGTAGAAGCTTAAGTGCCGATATTTTTGGACGTGGGTTCGACTCCCACCGTCTCCACCAATACATATTTGGTGGTTTTTTTATTTTGTTATAACAGGAAGCGTAACTTTGCATAAAATGCAGGTTTATGCTTCCTTTTTTGTTATGCAAAGATATGCTCCTTGGAAGTAATTTTAATTAAGGTTGTTTTAGAATAAAGTTTGTTCAAATTAAGCAAATAACCTTGATAAATAAAAAAGGAAAAAGCGTGTTTTGAAAAAAATTGGTCAAAACACGTCCTTAATATTTTCAATTAGTTCATTCTTTTAAAAAAATTTGGATCATTTTCTATCTATGTTGCTCAAGAATCCTGCCCTATAGCTGAATAAGAAAACCCCTTATTCAAATACAACCATTTCCCCGACATCCATAAATCCAAATCGCTTATAGATATTTTTTCCATCATCTGAAGCTTGTAATACAACTGGTTTTTGTTTATCCGTTGTTTGATTTAGAAGAAATTGAAACATTTCACTGCCAATTCCTTTACCTCTAAATGTTTCTTTTGTCATCACATCATAAATACCATAACTATCTTTGCTTTCTATTAATAAACCAGTAGTTACAGGCATTTCATCTATGCATCCAATAAACATTTGAACTTTTGGACCTAATTTTACTTGAGAAAACTTATTAAAATAACTTTCTAATGCGTTTTTTTCTGGTGTACCCTCAAATAAGCTCATGAATACGTCTATATATTTTAAAAGTTCTTCATTATTTTTTACATTAGTAATCATAAGTTGATCGGAAATTCTTTGACCAACATTAAGAGTATTTTCAAGCTTCATCATCACATTACGTTCCGCTTCTTCTAGGTCATATTCTTGCATAAGTTTTGTCCAATCCTCGGTTAAATACTGAGCATCAATCCAAATACTAAAGGGATATTTTTTATATGAAAAATTATCGATTCCATGTCTAATCTTACCTGTATTTTTGATATTTGGAGATTTCGGCAATATTACATTGAATGTATCAGTAGGAATGTCTGTATTTGCTATGATGAAATCTTCTTCTTTTGTAAGTTCTCCACTAACTGCATGAGTAAATACTTTTAATTTTTCTTCCAAATTGTTTATGACTAATTGTTGATTTGTAATCATTTTTTTGCACCTTTCAAATTAATTTAGCGCGCTGTTTTTTATTATAAGGTCAATTAAACACTAAATATACCGTGTTCACAGTATTTACATCCTCCCATAATATTCAGAAAATATTGAAGCGATTTGTCTTCTAGGTTTAAAGCAATAGAAAAAATACCGTATTTTGTTTTGTAGTTTTATAAAATGTATAAGTTGATGGGGCGGTATCCCTGAAACAGAAAATGAAGGAATGGTTATTGATGATAAGCAGGTAGATACTATAGATGCCCGTAAGCGCCCGATTGGCGAATAGTTATTGAAATTTCACTTTATTCAAATCTTTATATGTTTTGTATTTTTATCTATACATATTGTAAGATTATATAGAGTTCTCCTAATAAGCTGTTTTAATGAATTTTTTAGGAATTTAATATTTATAAATCTTAAATTATTTTCTGGGGATAATTTTTTATCTAACTAAGTGATATTGAAGTAGAGGTGAACCATCGGTGAGGCAGGTGTTAGTAATTAAGAATGAACGGTCTTTAGCAAAGAAAATCGTAAGCGGTTTAACGCAAGAAGGCTATTTCATTTTAAAACTTCACAATGAAAACGAAGGTTTAAATATAATATATGAACAAGATTGGGATATTATCATATTAGATTGGGATTCATTAAGCATATCCGGACCAGAATTTTGCAGACAAATACGACTTGTTAAAATGACACCGATCATTATTGTAACCGACAATATTTCTAGCAAGGATTGCGTAGCAGGGTTACAAGCAGGAGCAGATGATTATATAAGAAAACCATTTGCGAAAGAAGAATTAGTAGCAAGGATTCAAGCTATTTTAAGAAGAAGTGACTGTAACCAGCAAAATGAGATAAACTTTTTTCAGTTTAAAGATCTTTTTGTTGATGCATCTAGCAATATTGTGAAAAAAGGTGGTAAAAATCTCTCGCTTACGAAGCGGGAGTATGATTTACTTGTATTCTTAATCAAGAATAAAAATACAATATTGAGCCGTGAAATGCTTTTGAATCAGGTTTGGGGACATAACGTAGTAGTAAATCCAAATGTAGTAGACTTATATATTGGGTATATAAGAAAAAAGTTAAAGTGCGAGAAGAAAGATAGATATATTCAAACGATACATGGCAGGGGATATTCAATGGTTGAATGATAAAAATAAGATAATAAAGTAGTTTCTGTGAAATATGAAAAGACAGAAACTATAAAAAGAAGATTGCTATCAGGAAATGGTCATTTTCTTGCAGTAGAAATCATGGTTTATAAGGTGTGAGCCTATCGGTTAGTATGAGTGGGGGGATGGATCTGATGCGCATTAGTTGAGACCGTATCAAATTTATCTTTAATTTTATTAACTCACACCATTCACAAGATTTTCACAGAATTAATGACTATACTTATTTACAGGATGTTCAAATGAAAATGATTATCAATAGCAATTTAGATGTATAAAAGTTACTATCTAATTTAATCTATGAACTTTATCATTTTCGAACTAAATTACATAATAAGGAGTATACGTATGAAAAAAACTATGCTTTTAAAATTAGTAAGTATTCTAGCAATTTTCACTTTAATGTTAGTAGCTTGCTCAGATTCAAGTAAGGAAACTTCGAAAGCTAATAAAGGTGATAGTAGTGATAAGTCAAAAACGGTTGAAATCACTGATGCTCATGGAACTGTTAAAGTCCCTGTAAATCCAAAGAATGTAGTTGCTTTAGATAATAGAACTTTTGAAACTTTAGCTGATTGGGGAATTAAATTAGCGGCTGCTCCAAAGGATATCATGCCTGCTGATTCAGCATATAAAAAGGATGAAAAAGTTCAAAATATTGGGAATCACCGTGAGCCAAATCTTGAAATTATTGCAGCTGCAAATCCTGAACTTGTAATCGTTGGTCAAAGATTTGCTGATCATTACGAAGAAATCAAAAAATTAGTGCCAAATGCAGCTGTTATTGATCTTAATTTTGATGTTTCTGAGAAATCTACTACGCCTGGAAAAAATTTAGTAGATGGACTTAAAAATTCTACAACTACTCTAGGAAAAATCTTTGATAAAGATAAAGAAGCTAAACAATTAGTAGCTGATTTTGATAAATCTATTGAAAAAGCAAAATCTGCTTATAACGGAAAAGATAAAGTTATGAGTGTTATTGTTACTGGTGGGAATATTGGTTTTGCTGCTCCACATTCTGGTCGTGTTTGGGGACCAATGTATGAAATTTTCGGTTGGACTCCAGCATTAGAAGTGTCTAATTCTACTGCAGGTCATAAAGGTGATGACGTTTCTGTTGAAGCTATTGCACAAACAAATCCTGATTGGCTTTTCGTATTAGATCGTGATGCTGCAACATCTGATGCAGCTACTTCAACACCTGCTAAGGATGTTATTTCTAAATCACCAGCTCTTCAAAACACAACTGCTGTTTCTAAAAAACAAGTTGTTTATGCACCAGAAGATACTTACACAAATGAATCAATTCAGACTTATGTAGAGTTATTTGGAAATCTTGCAAAAACTTTAGCTAAGTAGTGTAAAGGGGTACGAAATAGTGTCAAAAAATATGATTTCTAGGGTTGAGAATATTTCTCAACCCCAGTTTTATAATCACAATAAAATATGGACAAAACCTTTTATAATAGCGGTTATAGTTGTTATAATTTTAGGGATTATATCACTGTTTACTGGAGTTTATGATATACGTGGACAAGAGGACGGAATGGAGATGTTTTTCATCACTCGTGTTCCGAGAACAGTTGCATTAATGCTTACTGGAGCTGCAATGGCGATGGCAGGACTCGTAATGCAACTCATTACACAGAATCGCTTTGTTGAACCTACTACAACGGGTACTATTGAATGGTCAGGCTTAGGCCTGCTTTTTGTGTATTTATTATTTCCTGCCCCGACTTTAGTTCAAAGAATGACTGGTGCAATCATTTTTTCTTTTATAGGAACTATGATTTTCTTTCTATTTTTAAGAAGAGTTAAGCTTCGTTCGTCTTTAATTGTCCCGATTATTGGATTGATGCTTGGAGCAGTTATTTCTGCAGTGTCTACTTTTTTGGGACTCCTTTTTCAAATGACGCAAAGTATTGAAACTTGGTTTGTAGGTTCATTTGCTAACATTCAGGTGGGAAGATATGAATATTTATGGCTGATTGTTATCATTACTTTGCTTATTTTTATGTATGCTAATAGATTGACTTTAGCTGGACTAGGAGAAGATGTCGCAACAAGCCTTGGCGTTAATTACAATAGAATTGTTCTTTTTGGGACTGCTCTTATCTCTGTTGCAGTTGGAATTGTTGCAGCTGTTATTGGACACTTACCTTTCTTGGGATTAATTGTGCCAAATATTGTTTCTATGTTTAGAGGTGATGATCTTAGAAGTAATTTACCTTGGGTTTGTGTGATTGGAATGGGGACAATAACTGCCTGTGACATCATTTCTCGAACAATTATAAAGCCTTTTGAAGTCCCTGTTTCTTTAATACTTGCAACAGTGGGAGCGGTTGTGTTTATTACTATTCTATTGAGACAAAGAAAACCAAGGAGGCTGCGATGATCACATTAGAATATAAAAATAAAGAAAATGTCGAAATCGATTCTAGCCTTCATAATGAAAGTAGATCAGCTAGTGCTTTTCGTTCTAAGAAGGAAGCGAGACGTTATTGGATTTTACTCATAACATTGATTGCTTTAGGTCTCCTTTCTTCATATGGACTTTTAGTTTATAACAACCCAGTTCCGATAGATTCACCTTCTTTTATCCCAGTTGTTAAGAGAAGGATAGTAGCTATTGTTGCAATGATTATTGCTGCAGTTTGCCATAGCTTATCGACAGTTGCTTTCCAATCTATTACGAATAATAAGATTATTACTCCTTCACTTTTAGGTTTCGAATCACTTTATTCAGCAATTCAAACGAGTACAATATTCTTCTTTGGTGCTAGTGCATTAATAAACTTTAATGGAATTGGATCATTTTTATTTCAAGTTGTTGTGATGGTTTTCATGAGTTTGATACTTTATGGATGGTTACTTTCCGGTAAATACGGGAATTTACAACTTATGCTTTTAGTTGGAATTATCATTGGTACCGGGCTAAATTCTGTGTCAACTTTTATGAGAAAACTACTTGCGCCTTCAGAATTTGATATTTTACAAGCGAGATTATTTGGTTCTGTTAATCATGCAGACCCTGCATATTTTCCGATTGTAATTCCTATGATCATAATTGTAGCAGTATTAATTTTTGTTCATTCTAAGAAGTTGAATATTTTGTCATTAGGAAAGGATGTTGCTACTTCTTTTGGGGTTAAATATCAACCTAGTGTAATTTATACGCTTGTATTAGTAGCTATTTTGATGTCTATCTCAACAGCTCTAATTGGGCCACTTACTTTCTACGGCTTTTTAGTAGCAACTTTGAGTTATCAGGCGGCGTCAACGTATGATCATAGATATATTTTCCCAATGGCTTTTGCTATAGGATTTTTAATAATGACGAGTGCATACTTTTTAATGTATCATGTATTCCATGCTCAAGGGGTAGTTTCAGTTATTATTGAATTATTTGGTGGAATCATATTCTTAACTATAGTTTTAAGGAAGAGGGCTTTATGATAAAAATTGATAACGTTAAAAAGTTCTATACTGATAAGGTAAAAATAGGACCTTTGGATATTGAAATACCAAAAGCAGGCTTTACTTCTTTAATTGGACCAAATGGCGCTGGAAAGTCCACGACACTTTTGATGATTGGAAGACTTTTAGATATGGATGAAGGTCAAATTCAGGTAGCGAATATGGATGTTTCTGAATCTAAATCAAAAGACTTAGCAAAAGTTTTGACTATATTGCGACAAGAAAATCATTTTGTAACTAGGCTTACTGTTAGACAATTAGTTGGATTTGGACGCTTTCCTTATTCAAAGGGAAGATTAACGAAAGAGGATGAAGTTATTATTTCTAAATATATCGACTTCCTAGATTTAACTAATTTAGAGAATAGGTATTTAGATGAGCTTTCTGGTGGTCAAAGACAAAGGGCATATGTAGCGATGGTATTGTGCCAAGAGACTGAATATGTACTTTTGGATGAGCCTCTGAACAACCTTGATGTTGCTCGATCTGTTCAAATGATGGAGCATTTGAGACGTGCGGCTAATGAATTTGGAAGAACAATTTTGACTGTTATGCATGACATAAATTTTGCAGCTAAATACTCTGACAAAATTTGTGCTATGAAAGATGGACAAATTGCTGCTTTTGGAACAGTAGAAGAGGTTATGGACCCAACACTTTTGACAGATATTTTTGAAACAAAAATAGAGATTATCAAGGGGCCTTATGGGCCAATTGCTGTTTATTAGTTAAAAAATGTATACTGTAGCTTGCGTAAATTATGTTAGCTACTTTAGTTGAAGTTGCTGTCTGTATTTTATAGGCAGCATTTTTTTTTACCTTGCAATCAGCTGAAGAATTAACAATTTTTTCATCTGAGCTTCAAAAGCCAACGAAAGTAATGGATGAACTGTAGTGATTGTTCCATGTAAAAGAAGCATAAGCTGACTGTGCTGGTCAGCTTATGCTTCTTTTATTTTTTAAATATAAAAAGTAGACTCATAAAAAAACTCCTGTAACTCAGTACAGGAGTTTTAATCAAACTAATTAAAAACTAAATTGTGGCTTCATATCACCTTTATAAGGTTCATGTTCAACGAATATAGTGATGTCCTTACCCGCTTGGTCTTTACCAGTTCTTTTATACGTAAATTTCTTATTGTTCAGTTCAGTAAGTTCAAGAGCCGCACCATATTTATTATTTCCAATTGAAACATGAGCTCTTATTTTATTTTCATGTAAAACATCGAAGTAACCATAGTCACCGCGGCGTTGACCTGTTTCGCTATTGAAGAACTCATATTTATTAGATTTGTCATCGAATTTTGCTAAACTAATAAAGTTCGAATTAAACTGTGTTACGTCATTACCAGCTTCATCTAATGCTTTTGTTCCGTACCAAAGGGTTCCACCTAAAATTTTATCTCCATCAACGTTCTTAACGATATCGCCTGTAGTCGTGTTCAGTTGCTTGTCCGGATCAGTGAAAGAAAGCTCTTTTTCTTTATATGGAACATGTTCAACGAAGACTTCTACATCGTTACCGTTAGCGTCTTTCCCCATTCTTTTATAAGTAAATACATTTTTATTTAATTTTGTCATGTCAACAACAGCTTGATATTTCATTGATTCTGAAATTAATATTCTCTTCTTCCCATCATTTGTGATAAAGAAAGTTCCTTTATCGCCACGACTTGCACCTGTTTTAGCATCAAAGAATTCATATCTTCCTGACTTTGCATCATATTTCGCAAGACCAATGAAGTTTGCATTTTCTTTTGTTAAATCATTTTTATCTTTGTCATATACTTGGGTACCTTGCCAATTTGTATCGCTAAGAATGTTAGCCATTTTTTGGCCTTTCGTTAACTTATTTTCCTTTTTTGTTTCTTTAGCAGCTTGTTCTTGTTTCGGTTTACTATGATTTTCTTCAGCTTTAGTACCAACACATCCGGTTAGTGCTAGTGTGAATCCGAGCAATATAGATGATAGTGCTTTCGTTTTTTTGTTCATTTTTTATCGTCTCCTCATTTTATAAATGTAAGTAGTACGGTTGTTGATTGTAGTAATAGTTACTACGTTTATTATGTTAATCCTCGAGTATAAACTGCCTCTAAATAAAACATTAAAAAAAGATAAACTAATTCCTAAAATTTGTTCATACTTAGAAAATGGTCTTTTACATACGATGAATGCTGATCTCTCATTTTGAAACTGCCGGAATCAAATGGGCGGATTAATATTATGATTACAGTACGCTTTTTGATGTGATGCTATACTGTATATAGGGTTCTATGAGTGTTTGTTGTGTCGGTTTTTGTCGGTAAGTCGATATATTTAGAAAATCGCTGATATATTTGGATTTGCGCCGATATATTTAGAAAATCGCCGATATAATTTGAGTAGCGCTGATATATTTGAAAAATCGCTGATATATTTTGGAGGTGGATAAAGATGATTGTGAAAGAACGAAAAATACCCGTACATTTACTTCAATTAGAAGCTTTACTTAGAAGATTGCCTGCCCATCATCCAAAAAGGAATATGGTGGCTGAAAATCTAGCGAAATTTATGGCTGGCTATAAAGGAGAGCGGGCGATTGAATATCCACTTAGTTTTCTGTCCGAAACAAGATATAGTATTTTACATGATATCAGGTTGTTTGATCAGAAACATTATTTCCAAATCGATACCCTTGTAGTTTCCTCGTGTTTTCTTCTTTTTCTTGAAATAAAAAATATCATTGGCACATTAATTTTTGATGCGAAGTTTAATCAACTCATTCGAATAGCAGATGGTACTTCGGAAGAAGGGTTCCCAGATCCGCTTTTACAACTGAAACGGCAAGAGATGCAGCTGAGAAAATGGTTGAGTTTGCATGATTTATATAATATTCCGATTGAATCTCTCGTTGTAATTAGTTCTCCTCGTACAATTATTAAAACTTCAGATGAAATACTTCCTAATAAAATTATACACGGTGCAAATTTACCTAATAGAATCAAACAGATTGAAAATCAATATAAAGAAGAAGCAATTAGTAATATAAATGGACTTATAAATCAAATTATGAATGGGCACATCCCGCAGAGACAAAATATTCTTGTACAATATAAAGTTAAAGAAGAGGAGTTGCTAAAGGGCGTACAGTGTGAGGAATGTTTTACCATGGCGATGTTAAAAGAAAAGCAGGGATGGCGTTGCCAAAACTGTAATAGTACGTCTAAACAAGCTCATTTACGTGCTTTGCAAGATTACACACTTCTGTTTGGAATGATAACTACTAATAGCAAATTGAGAGGATTCTTTAATATGCAATCTAGTTCTGCGGTTAAACGACTCCTCCAAACAATGAAAATCCCATACACCGGCAACAACAAAGGACGAACCTATGATTTAACTTCTTTCCAATCATAATTTTGCTATAATAAATACGTACTTATACGAAGGGGAGTTTAAAGAGAAAATGAAATCATTCAATATTGATCATTTTATCGCGAGTGTTTTACAGTGGATATTAAATATAGCTCTAATTATATTATCCATTGTTTTATCTATCTTTTTAATTAATGAGACGATTACTTTTATTCAATACATATTTTCAGCGAAGAAGTATACGTCATATAAATTAGTTGAAAGTATTATCGTTTATTTCTTATATTTCGAGTTCATTGCATTAATTATTAAGTATTTTAAATCGAACTATCATTTCCCATTACGTTATTTTATTTATATCGGAATTACGGCTTTAATTCGATTAATTATTGTATCTCATGAGGAACCGATGGAGACGTTATTATACGCAGGAGCAATTCTTGTTTTAGTTATTGCTTTATACATATCAAATATGAGAGATTTGAGAAAAGAGTAGTAGTGCAGGCATAAGCTTGCACTGCTTTTTTATGTCTTGACCTTCAAGTTGCTTGAAAGTTTACAATGTAAATAGGGCGTTTGAAATTGAAAAAAATTGAGAAATTAAGTGAAGAGGTTTCTTTTACTTGGAGGTTATAGAAATGAGTCAAGAATTGAAGTTACGTCCATTAGAGCGAGAAGATTTAAAGTTTGTACATGAACTTAATAATAATGCACATATTATGTCGTATTGGTTTGAAGAGCCATATGAGGCATTTGTGGAGCTACAGGACCTATACGATAAACATATACATGATCAAAGTGAACGCCGATTTATCGTTGAAAAAGATAATGAGATGGTTGGATTAGTTGAGTTAGTAGAAATCGATTATATTCACAGAAGAACAGAATTTCAAATTATTATTGATCCTAATTATCAAGGGTATGGTTATGCAGCGGATGCGACGCGTTTAGCGATGAATTACGCTTTTTCCGTATTAAATATGCATAAGATATATTTAGTTGTGGATAAGGAAAATGAAAAAGCAGTACATGTTTATAAGAAGGTTGGATTTATGGTAGAAGGTGAGCTTTTAGACGAGTTCTTCGTTGATGGCAACTACCATAATGCGATAAGAATGTGTATGTTCCAAAAGGAATATTTTAGAGTGAAATAAATGCGTAAAAAGGGCTAAAGACAATGTTTTGTCTCTAGCCCTTTTTTATGAGTTTAACAACAATATTTTATTGATAAACAATAAAATATTGTTGACTTATAATATTTATAGACTTATTATGTTGGTAATAAGATTAGTGGGAATTAAAGGAGAGTACATGATGAAAAATAAATACGTAGTAGCTATTTCTTTCATGATTTTAGCGATTATTTCTTTAACTATACATGCTTCAAACAGTAAAGTAGGAGCGAATGGATTCCTTGAAGAACCTTTCTTTTTCCTAGTACCGATAAGTTATGTATTGTTCCTTAGTGGTATTGGTGTATTATTATTTGGATTTATTACTTCAAAGCTGAAAAAAAGTAATAGATAAGGGGTTCATAAAGCGGGACAAAACACTCACTATGAAATAGAAACATATCATATGGAAGACAAATAATAAGTGAGTTGGATAATGATGAATCGTTATTTTTACAATGGAAGACAAATAGGAGCAGCTATTACGCTGGCTGGGGCACAGGGAACCATTCATGCTGTGAATCAAGTTATTAAAATGCAACAACAAGCACAATTTGCAAAAATGATGCAAGGTCAGTACATGCCGTATTCACAGTTTCCAATGCAAATTGTCCATTATAATGTGTATCCAGCTAGTTTTTTTTCCATTCCATATGGCGGAACTTACTTCTTATGAAAGAAAGCGACTGATAAGAGTCGCTTTCTTTTTTTATATTCCCCCTAGCTTCATTCCAAGGAATGCAAAGAGGAGACCAATTATGTAAGTAGTACTTAAGTATAAAAGGAAAGTGTTAATGTTTTTACGATTGAGAAGTTGAACAGATTCTAGTTTAAACGTCGAAAATGTCGTGAATGCCCCCATAAATCCAGTACCTAATAATAATTGCCAACCTGTAGTGACTTCACTGCCAATTATATATCCGAGTAAAAACGCTCCTGTTATATTAATGAGAAATGTAGCAATTGGAAATGAAGTTTTATTTCTTTTTTTAAACCAATTGCTAATTGCGAATCGTGTAATCGCACCGAAAAATCCCCCTGTTGCGACTAATAAAGCTTCCATCATATGTGATCACCTTCCGTCAGTGATTTCTTAATTAAGAAATCACCAAGTGTATAGCCGATGCCAGACATAATGAGGCCACCAAGTATGCTGCATGATACATATAAGAAGGCTATGCTCCACTCAGAATGATTAATCAATTGAATAGTCTCTACACTAAATGTTGAAAAAGTCGTAAAAGAACCGATAAATCCAGTTCCAACGCCTGTGATAACCTCCGAAGGTAAAATGTTTAGCCGAGCAATATATGTAGTTAACCATGCTAATAAGAAGCAGCCGATTAAGTTAATCAGTAATGTAGCTAATGGAAATGAATGATACCAAAACTCATGAATAGTAAGACCTAAATAATAACGAGAAAGGGCTCCTAATATACCGGCAATGCCAACGATAATATAAATCAATTTTCTCACCTCTTTAAATAGCTTGCTCAAAAAAATAGACTCCTACCAGTAAGTTATACTACTGGTAGGAGTCATTAGCTAAGCAGCAGTTATGGCGAACTCCATCGCCTATGATTATTACATATAGTGTACTAAACATTTTGTTTGATTTCCAGTGAAGAAGTAGGGGCATTTTGTATTTTTTGATGATTTAAGAGCAAGAATAATTACTTATAAACTAAATATAGTGATATAGGGTTTTCGATGTGATAAAATATTTCGTATGTCTGTTATTCAGTTTTATTTAACTGAAAATAAAGATAATTAAGTTGCGTGTTTTAGAAAAGGGGCGTTTATTTGAAGAAATTATTAAAAATAGTACTTATATGTATTTTAGTAGGAGTGGGAGTTGTAGGTGGTTTTTTAGCGTATATGACGCTTACTAAAGAACAGCCTGCTGATGTTATAAGTTTGAAGGTGGAAAATAATAAAGAGCGCGTATTAGCGACAGGAAATGAATTTAAAGTTACAACATTTAATATTGGTTATGCTGGATTAGATAAGGACCAAGACTTCTTTATGGATGGGGGAAAGAGATCTGGTTCAAGTAGTGAAGATCAAACGGAAACGAACTTAAAAAATATGCTTTCGTTTTTACAAAATGAGAATAGTGATTTTGCGTTATTACAAGAAGTTGATATAAAATCACTTCGATCATTTGATGTAAATGGGCATGAATTTTTAAAAAAGGGATTACCTGATTATGCTTCGTCATTCGGGAAGAACTATGATACAAAATGGGTTCCTGTTCCAATTACAAGTCCAATGGGATATGCGGAGGCTGGATTAAGTACATTTTCTAAATATACAGTTCAAACAGCGAATAGGTTCCAGCTTCCTGGAATGGAGCCTTGGCCGAAGCGTTTGTTTGATTTAGATCGAGCGATTGTTGAACATAAAATTCCTGTTAATAATGGGAAGTTTGTGAGACTCGTAAATTTACATTTGTCTGCCTATGATGAAGGCGGGAAAATTAGAAAACAGCAAGTAGAGTATTTAAAAGAATATATGAACAAGCGTTATAAAAATGGTGATTACGTAATAATGGGCGGAGATTGGAATCAATTGCTTTCTGACGTTCAATTAAGTGATCCGAAGTTTGTGAAAGAGCGTCCGGAGTGGTTAGTAGAGTTACCGAAGGACTTTACTGATGGTGGCTTTAAGTGGGCTGTAGATCCGTCTGTTATGACGGTGAGAGATGATGTGAAGAAATATGTGGAGGGTGAAAACTTCGTTACGATTATTGATGGCTTTATCGTTTCGCCGAATGTGGAGATTGTAAATGTACAAGGGAAAGATTTAAAGTTTGAAAATAGTGATCATAACCCAGTGAGTGCGGTATTTAAGTTGAAGTAATTAAGTGCAGAAGGTGGGACTTTATATATGGAATGGTTAAAGAAAACTTGTTTTTCTAACCTTGAGAAAGAATCACAGAAAAATCATTTATTGCTGTTTATTACGATTTGTAGTTTCTTCCTTGGAATCATCGCGATTGGGTATTACGGATATATTTTTACAGAGAGAGCACTAGCGTTTTGGGCTTGTGGCATTTCTGTCGTTGTATTTGGAACGATTTTTACTTTTATAAAAAGTATGGAATCAATGTATAAATACATCATGACATTTATGTTGCTTATGATGTCTTTCATTATGGTACAAGCATTTAATGAAAGCCCAGCTGTATTTCAAATGGTCTACTTTACACTAGCGGTTTCACTTATTTATTTAAGTGAGCGCCTTATTTTAATTCTTGGTGGGGTAGCTGTTGTTAGTACATTTATCCTTTGTAGTTATTGGCCGGATCAATTTTTTGCTTATACAGCGGCATCTGAAGCTGCTAATTTTGCGAGTTTGTTAGCGATTGTTACAATCGCTATGTGGGGCGTCACGAAAATTGGTTCTAATCTGTTGTCTCGTTTAAGCGATGAGAAGCAAGAAGTAATGAGAAAAGCTCAGGAGCTAGAAGAGACGCAAAGGCTTATTGAAGAAACAGTTGTGAAACTAGATAGTAATTTCAATCATTTAAGACAAAATATGAATACATCAATGGAGTCGATGAGTGACATTAATTTTGCTTTTGAAGAGGTGGCAGTTGGCACGCAATCACAATCAGAGATGATGTCACGTTCAGTAGAAGTATTGAACGATATGGAAGGAAATATTGAACAAATCATCTCTCAAGTAAGAAATGCATCAATTCGTGTTGATGAAAGTTTAGAGATTTCAAAGGGTAGTGTACATACTTTAAGAAGTTTTGAAGCTAACATGAGAAGTTTAAATGATGTTGTTTCACAATCAGGAATTATATTTAGAGATTTAATGATGCAATCGAAGCAAATTAATGAAATTGTAGATGTAATAACGAATATTTCAAGTCAGACGAGTTTGCTAGCTTTAAATGCAAATATTGAAGCTGCAAGGGCAGGAGAACATGGAAAAGGGTTTGCTATTGTAGCGAATGAAGTATTAAAGCTTGCTGAAGAATCGAATCGTTCTGCTGGAAGAATTCAAGGGATTTTGAAGGAGTTTAGTAATCAAGCAAGCAAGGTAGAAGTACAGGTAGAGAAATCAGAAAGAGTACAAGAAGAATGTAACGAAATGCTAGCAAGCGTTTTAACAAATGTAACGGATTTAGGGAAGTTTATTGATACAATTAATGATGTAATGAGAGAGATTGTTGGTCATCAAGAAAATTTCCAAGCTAAAACGAAGAATATCGTAAAGGATGTTACACATGCTTCTAATGTAATTCAGCAAACTTCTGCGGCTACAGAAGAAGTGTTAGCAAGTGTGGAAGAAGAAAAACATCGAAATGATACATCAGTGAAGACATTACATACTGTTAGCGAGCAAGTGAAATTGTTAGAAGATATTTTAGAAAAGTAATATCGCTTGAAGAGAGCACACCATTTGTGCTCTTTTTTTATTTAAACGAAGACTTAATAGGAATTTAATTGCTTTTCTGCGCGTTTTCTGCCAAGCTTAAGGAGATAAAATTCAACTAATAGCTACTAATTATTAGTTGAACCTCGCAGGTAGCGAGATAAAATACTTCAAAGAAAGAATTTTATAGGTGACGCATATGATCGAAGTTAAGACTTCTGAACTTAGTGATGGAGAATTTAATAGAGGTGTATTTGCAACTCGTGATATTAAAAAGGGCGAGTTGATTCACTCAGCACCAGTTATCTCTTATCCGAATGAACAGCATGAACACATTGAGAAAACGTTACTTGCTGACTACGCATTTGAGTATGGGGTAAATCATACGGCATTCCTTTTAGGATACGGCATGTTATTTAATCATGCATATAATCCGAATGCAACGTATGATATTGTCTTTGAGAATCATACGTTTAACTTCTTTGCTTATAAGGATATAAAAGCGGGAGAAGAGATTCTAATCAATTATAATGGTGAAGTTGATGACGATGAGCTGTTATGGTTTGATAAGGAAAAAGAAGAGAACGAAAAGTAATTTAAAATAAGTAATGAAAAGGATGCTTTTACATAGGTAAAAGCATCCTTTTTTGTTGATGAAAACAAAGTAAAAATTACAAAAAAATACCACTTTCTTTTCGTATGGTATAGTAAGATACTGAAGGATATTGTTTTGTAAAAGTGATATATTTTACAAATTGTTGTCTTTCTGGTTACATGTCAAGTTTAGTAGCCCATTTGGGTTGCTTTATTATGCAATATATATTTTAATATGAGTGGCACCTCTTATAATTAAGAGGTTTATAGGTGTCTCGAATTGATTTTGGGTACACTGTATCCACCACTTTAGGTTCTTTCATGTACGTGGGGATATTATGGGCCCGTATAACGGGATAAAAAGAATATAGAAATAGAGGAATCGTAAAATGAATATGCAAGAGGTTTATGAATATTTAAGTACGGTATTGCCTGAAGGTCATGTGAAACAAGATGAAATGTTAAAGAATCATACGCATATTAAAGTTGGCGGAAAAGCAGATGTGTTCGTTGCGCCTACGAATTATGATGAAATTCAAGAAGTTATTAAATATGCGAACCAATATAATATTCCAGTTACGTTTTTAGGAAATGGTTCGAATGTCATTATTAAAGACGGTGGTATTCGAGGGATTACGGTAAGTTTAATTCATATTACAGGTGTTACTGTAAATGGAACAACGATTGTAGCACAGTGCGGTGCAGCAATTATTGATGTATCACGTATTGCGTTAGATCATAACTTAACGGGCCTTGAGTTCGCTTGTGGTATTCCAGGTTCAGTGGGCGGAGCATTATATATGAATGCTGGTGCTTACGGCGGTGAAATTTCGTTTGTATTAACAGAAGCTGTCGTAATGACAGGTGATGGAGAGCTACGTACTTTAACGAAAGAAGCATTTGAATTTGGATATCGTAAGAGTGTATTTGCTAACAATCACTACATTATTCTTGAAGCGAGATTTGAACTTGAAGAAGGTGTACGTGAAGAAATTAAAGAAAAAATGGATGATTTAACGTTTAAACGTGAGTCAAAACAACCTCTAGAATATCCTTCATGCGGTAGCGTATTTAAACGCCCACCAAATAATTTTGCTGGTAAATTGATTCAAGAATCAGGACTACAAGGTAAGCGAATTGGTGGAGTGGAAGTTTCTCTAAAGCATGCTGGATTTATGGTGAATGTTGATAACGGAACAGCACAAGATTACATCGATTTAATTCATTTCGTGCAAAAAACAGTTGAAGAGAAATTCGGTGTGAAGTTAGAGCGAGAAGTAAGGATTATTGGAGAAGATAAGTAATAAAGGAATACGTATGAAGATGGGAATTATTTTAAAATAATATTTGGCGATTATTGACAATTTGTTTTTAATTCAATATAATGGCTAATAATTTAACAAATAACATACGTTGAAAGAGCCCAGTAGCAGTTTGTCACTGTTAACGAGAGAGCTAGGGGTTGCTGGAACCTAGCACAAACAAACTTGCGAATTACACTCTGGAGTATCTTAGGTAATGCTAAGCGGATTGGCAATCGATATTATTGCTAAGAGTGGTATGAGTAGCTATGCTATTTATACAAACTGGGTGGTAACACGGTGAATAATCGTCCCTATGTCATAGACATAGGGATTTTTTGTTTTTAAAAAATAAAGGGGATGACAAAAGATGAATATCATTGATGAATTAGAATGGCGCGGCGCCGTTAATCAACAGACTGATGAAGAAGGTTTACGTAAGTTAGTAGAAGAGAAAAAGATTTCACTATACTGCGGAGTGGATCCGACTGGTGATAGTATGCATATCGGACATTTGATTCCGTTTATGATGATGAAGAGATTCCAGTTAGCTGGCCATCATCCAGTTATTTTAATTGGTGGGGCAACAGGAACAATTGGTGATCCGAGTGGACGTCAATCAGAACGCCAACTTCAAACGTTAGAAGTAGTTCAGCATAATGTAGATGCGTTAACAGCACAAATGAAAAAGCTATTTGATTTTGGCGGAAATAGCGAAGTGAAGATGGTAAATAACTACGACTGGACACATGAAATAAACATTATTGAGTTTTTACGTGATTACGGAAAAAACTTTAGCATTAATAGTATGTTAGCAAAGGATATTGTAGCAAGCCGTTTAGATACAGGAATTTCTTTCACGGAATTTACGTACCAAATCTTGCAAGCGATGGATTTCCATCACTTATACACGAAAGAAGATGTGCAACTGCAAATTGGTGGTAGTGACCAATGGGGAAATATTACGAGTGGATTAGATTTAATTCGTAAGCTAGAAGGGCACGAAGCGAAAGTATTCGGATTAACGATTCCGTTATTATTGAAATCAGATGGTACGAAGTTCGGTAAATCGGCAGGTGGCGCTGTTTGGCTTAATCCTGAAAAAACGACACCGTTTGAATTTTACCAATTCTGGGTAAATACAGATGACCGTGACGTAGTCAAATACTTGAAATACTTTACATTCTTAACGAAAGAGCGCATTGATGAATTAGCGGTCAAGGTAGAAACAGAGCCTCATAAACGTGAAGCGCAAAAAGTATTAGCGGAAGAAATGACAAAATTCGTTCACGGAGAAGAAGCATTCCTGCAAGCTGTGAAAATTACAGCAGCGTTATTTAGCGGAGATATTAAATCGTTAACAGCTGATGAAATTGAACAAGGCTTTAAAGAAATGCCAACATTCCAGTCTTCAAAAGAGACGAAAAACATCGTAGAATGGCTAGTTGATTTAGGAATTGAACCATCTAGAAGACAAGCACGCGAAGACATTAATAATGGTGCGATTTCTATGAATGGTGAAAAAGTAACAGATGTAGGCACGGATGTTACTATAGAGAATTCATTTGATGGACGATTTATTATTATCCGTAAAGGGAAGAAGAACTATAGCCTTGTGAAGTTAGGAGAATAATTTGTGTGAAAGGATGGGAGTAGGAAGAATACTTCCATTCTTTCATATACACAATTTAGACATAAAATAATCAGTAAATTTAGATAATTTAAAGGATTATTTTATTCTTCTGCCGAATAAATAAGTTAGAGAAAATTACGGATAAAAATAGCCCGAACCATGCAGGGCATGATTCGGGCTTATATTCAGATTAGTAAGCTAAGCTGAATAGACCTTTAATGTGTGATAAGTAACGAACGTTACTTGCTTCTTTCATTAATGATGCTGGTAAGCCTTTAAGTGGAGTATTGCTTGCTCCGATTGTAGCAACAGCATCTTTACGTCCTAGACTAGCAAGTGTTCCAGAGTTTACAGGTGCGAACTCTTCGAATGCTTTGCCTTCTAGTGCTGCGTATAAGTTGTATCCAATTAACTCACCCATTTGCCAAGCAATTTGTGCAGTTGGTGGGTATGGACGTCCGTCTGGAGCGAAGACAACAGCGCTGTCTCCAGCAACGAATACGTCTTTGTGAGAAGTAGATTGTAGGTATGCATCAACTGTTGCACGTCCACGGTTAACTTCAAGACCTGATTCACCGATTAGTGGATTACCTTGTACACCGCCTGTCCAAACGAATGTGTTAGCAACAAGTTTTTGACCGTCTTTTAAGTCGATCTCATTGCCAGCAACGTTTGTTACAGGAAGACCAGTTAAGAATGTAACGCCGCGTGCTTCTAGGCTAGTAGTTGCACGTTCGATTAAGTGGTCTGGTAATACTGGAAGGATTTTTGGACCTGCTTCAACAAGAAGAAGTTTAACTTCTTTTGGATTTACGCCGTGGCTTTTTGCAAGTTTAGGCATAATGTCAGCAAGCTCACCAACTAGCTCAACGCCAGTTAATCCGCCACCACCGATTACGATTGTAGCATCAGCTTCGTTTTTCGTTTTCGCGTATTCACGAATACGGTCTTCAACGTGTTTGTAGATTTTGTTTGCATCAGCAGCAGATTTTAATACCATGCTGTTTTCTTCTAGTCCTGGAATACCGAAGTAAGCAGTTTTACTTCCTAAAGCAACTACAAGTGCATCGTAAGATAAAGTAGTGCCGCCAGCTAATTTAATTTCTTTGCTATCAACTGAGAATGACTCAACTGTTGCAATTTTAAGATCGATGTCTTTACCTTTGAAAAGCTTTGTAAGTGGCATTGCAATTGCTTGCTCAGCAACATTACCAGCTGCAAGGCGGTGTAGTTCAGTGATGATTTGGTGTGTTGGGTATTGGTTAATCACTGTAACTTGTGCTTCTGATTTGCTGTAATATTTACGTACGTTTAAAGCGGCAAGAAGACCGCCATAACCAGCGCCTAAGATGACAATTTGTTTTGACATAGTATGATATCCCCCGTCTTTACTAATTGTTGTTATAAGTTAACTTATTTATTGTTACGTTCTGCACTAATTTGAAGATATGCGTTCACAAAGCGGAACATTTTTTGTGCTTGTGGATCTTTTAGTAATTTTAATAGACCGAATAGGCCAATAACTTCGTTGCTTTCGTCAGCACGATCTTTCGCTTCGATTGCAGTTGCAGCCATGCTTTTCACTGTATCTTTTACAGGTTCTACAAGCTCTGTGATTGCACCAACAGTGTCGCTTTTTAATACTTCATCAGTAGCAACAGTTTGAGCGAAGTCATAAGACTTAGTTAAAATGTTAACAAGCTCAGTTAATTTTGGAAGCTGTTCCACTAGTGTTGTTAATGATTCTTGTACCTCAGGTTTTAACAACTGATCAAGTACATCAAGTTGTCCTTGGCTAGCAGAAATTTGTACAGTTTCTTGTTCTGGCTTTGTTTGAGTCATAGTTTCTGGCATCTCCAATTCTCCTTTACGATAGCAATACTCTTATTTTTTATAAGTAAGATAGTAAACGGTTACGAAACTTTATACAAAGTTTCACAAAACACAATAAAATGCCTTTAAATTTATGACAGCAAGTAAGCTGCAAACATAAATCTAAAACCATAACGTCTTACCTATTATTTATGAACTGTCCGATATATGGCTTGTCCGCATAATGGAAAAGCTCCGTTACCGGAAAGTGTATATAATATATATCCTATATTATATACTATATACACCTATGTTAACATAAAAATGATTCCTAATTATTTGATATTGAATGTATAACGTAGTACTGACAAGGTATGAAAGCGTATAAAATATTTTGTTTCAGTTAGAAATGTACATATATAATAAGAAAAAAAGGAAAAAATGAACAAATTCATGTTCGTTTTTTCCTTTTTCCTATTATTCACCTTCCGCAATTAGCATCGATGTGTTACCTTCCTTTTCAAGATGGCATTCGCCCCAAGAACAAAGAGAATCAAGAATGGATTCTAAAGACCAACCGTAATCAGTAAGAGAATATTCTACTTTTGGTGGAACTTGATTGTATACCTTTCTTTGAATAACGCCGTCGTCTTCTAATTCACGTAATTGCTGCGTTAACATTTTTTGTGTAATACCAGGCATTGAACGTTTTAGTTCACTCGTTCTCTTTGTACCTTTCGTTAAGTGACAAAGAATAACAACCTTCCATTTGCCGCCGATAACTTCTAAGGTCGCCTCTACAGGAATATTATATTTCTTCATATGAAACCCTCCTTGTGTGAGTGTTAAATAATACAAATGTTACTTTTTAGTACCTATAGCACTTTAAAGTACGTACTTTTTATCATGTTAAATATGTTTCATAATAGCACATGTAAGAGGCAAATGAGTAGTACGGTACTGAAAAGTGACTATGTTACCTTTTGGTGCCTATAGTACTTTAAAGTGCGTTCTTCAAAAAAAGAATGAAACCATTCATAATAGCATTTGTAGAGATTAAATATATTTTTTAGAAGATAAAAGGGCCTTTTTATCGCACTATTATGATTGGATTTCTTGTAATAAGGAGGAATTCAATTGAGTTCATATACAGTACCATCTTCCGAAGTTCAGACGAACCGAAGAAGTATGTTTGCTTTATTAGCACTAGCAATTAGTGCGTTTGGGATTGGTACGACCGAATTTATTAGTGTCGGTTTATTACCATCCATTTCAAAAGATTTAAATGTTTCGGTTACAACAGCTGGTTTAACTGTTTCCCTATATGCGTTAGGGGCAGCGGTAGGAGCTCCTGTCTTAACAGCGTTAACAGCTAGTATGTCGAGAAAGACATTATTAATGTGGATTATGGTTATTTTCATTATTGGTAATGGCATTGCGGCAATAGCAACAAGCTTCACTGTATTAATTATCGCAAGGATTGTAGCTGCGTTTGCACATGGTGTGTTTATGTCGATAGGATCTACAATCGCGGCCGCAATCGTACCAGAGAATAAACGTGCTAGTGCCATTGCGATTATGTTTACTGGATTAACAGTTGCGACTATTACAGGTGTGCCAATTGGTACCTTTATTGGGCAACAATTTGGCTGGAGAGCGTCATTTATGGCGATTGTTGTAATTGGAATTATTGCTTTTATCGCAAACAGCATACTAGTCCCATCTAATTTGAAAAATGGTGTACCTGTATCGTTTCGTGATCAATTCAAACTAATTAAAAATGGAAGACTATTACTTGTTTTCATTATTACTGCACTTGGATACGGCGGTACATTCGTAACATTTACGTATTTATCACCGCTATTACAAGAAGTAACAGGGTTTGAAGCAAGTACTGTTACTATCATTTTATTAGTGTATGGAATTGCCATTGCGATAGGGAATATGGTCGGCGGAAAGTTATCGAATCATAATCCGATTCGAGCGCTATTTTACATGTTCTTGATTCAAGCGATTATATTATTTGTTTTAACATTTACAGCGCCATTTAAAGTAGCTGGATTAATCACAATTATTTTCATGGGACTATTCGCATTTATGAATGTTCCGGGGCTGCAAGTATATGTAGTTATATTGGCAGAGCGCTTTGTTCCGAGTGCGGTTGATGTTGCTTCAGCAATAAATATTGCCGCATTTAACGGAGGAATCGCTTTAGGTTCTTATATAGGTGGCCTTGTAACGAATTCATTAGGGTTAATCCATACTGCTTGGGTAGGCGGCATTATGGTAGTAGCTGCTGTTATTTTAACAGCGTGGAGCATGACATTAGAAAAAAGAGATCAAGCAAAATAAAAGGAGAGAAAATAAAATGAAAAACTTACAAAGTAAAGCAGTATTAAATAATGGTGTAGAAATGCCTTGGTTCGGTTTAGGTGTATTTAAAGTAGAAGAAGGACCAGAACTTGTAGAAGCTGTAAAATCAGCGATTAAAGCAGGATACCGCAGTATCGATACAGCTGCAATTTACGGAAATGAAAAAGCTGTAGGTGAAGGAATCCGTGCAGGTATCGAAGCAACTGGTATTTCAAGAGAAGATTTATTCATCACTTCAAAAGTGTGGAATGCAGATCAAGGATATGAAGAAACAATTGCTGCATACGAAGAGAGTTTAAAGAAATTAGAACTAGATTATTTAGATTTATTCCTTGTTCACTGGCCTGTAGAAGGAAAATATAAAGATACATGGAGAGCGTTAGAAACACTTTATAAAGAAGAGCGCGTACGTGCAATTGGTGTAAGTAACTTCCAAATCCATCACTTACAAGATGTAATGAAAGATGCAGAAATCAAGCCAATGATTAACCAAGTAGAATACCACCCTCGTTTGACACAAAAAGAATTACAAGCTTTCTGTAAAGAACAAGGTATTCAAATGGAAGCATGGTCACCATTAATGCAAGGTCAATTATTAGATAACGAAACATTACAAGCAATTGCTGAGAAACACGGTAAAACAACAGCGCAAGTTATTTTACGTTGGGATCTTCAAAATGGAGTAATTACAATTCCAAAATCAACGAAAGAACACCGCATCATTGCAAACGCTGATGTATTTAACTTTGAGTTAACGAAAGAAGATATGGAAAAAATCGATGCGTTAAATCAAAATCACCGCGTTGGTCCAGATCCTGATAACTTCGATTTCTAAGATTAAAGTAAGAAAGAAAAAAGAGTGCTTTTATGCACTCTTTTTTTGTGCATAAAAATATTTTCTAATTAAATACTACTTAGTATTAAGTTTGTTATAAGGGGCTGTAAACATGAATATAAAGCAATCGTTCAAACTTCTAGCTATGTTTTTAAGTGTGTTATTTGTGTTATTCCCACTTCAAAAAGCATTTGCCGAAGTTATGGACCATACAAAGTATCAAATGGATTGGAGTTATAGTAAGTCAAAGAAGAAGCCAATTCGAACAGAACTTATTAAAACGGCAGATGGAAAAATTGCATTTTGCTTAAATGTAGATTTGAAATCTCCGAGCGGTCAAGATTTACCGGAAATGGGTAAAGTGGATATTAATGTGTACCGTGTACTATTGAATGGATATCCACAAAAGAGTCCACAAGAATTAGGTGTTTCTGATTGGAGAGAAGCGCATTACGCAACGCAGCTTGCGGTATGGGATGCGTTAAAACAAATCGATATTAATGATTTAGATTTCCGTAATAAAAATGTAGAAAAGGTAACGAAAGATATCGTTGCAAAAGCAAGCGCTAGTGAAGAATTACAAGAAATTACGATGAGTGTCGTACCATTGGAAGAACAACAAGCAGTATTGAAAAATGATTTCTTTGAAACAGGTTTATATACAGTAGAAACAAATGCAAAAAGCGGGACGTATAAAGTGCAAGCAATAGGTGCACCAGCAGGAGCGAAATTTGTAAATGAAAAAGGCGAAGCAAAAACAGAATTTAATGTAGGAGAAAAGTTCCGCATTTTAATTCCGAAACAAACACCAGCTGGTGGATTTAGCTTTAAAGTAATCGGGAAATTAACGAAGCTACAAGGGATTGCACATAAAGGTACACCGACAATTCAAAATGCAGTTGTATTACTTGAGCGTAGTGAAGAAGAAACAAGTCCGGAGTTATCAGTGAGTTGGAAAAAAGGAAATGGTCATGATAATAATAAACCACATACTCCAAATGAACCGCATAAACCGAATCAATATAAAAGGTAAGGATGAAAGCATTGGTGTTAACCAATGCTTTTTATATATGAAATTTAAAATTATATCAAGATAATTATTAACTAGATAAAACACTGTTTTTATGTTGGGAAAATTATTTGGAAATAACAAAATATAATAAAATCTAAACGTTACAATCAATAGATTAAATTCACGAAATTGTAACATTATTCTAATTGAAAAGTCTATCAAACAAAGTGTAAAGCGTGTACAATTCAGTTGGAAAAACTACCTATAGATGGTCATATATGAAGAAAATGTAAGTTTATATTACTATTTTTATTTTCGGATGTATAGATGACAATACTAAATTATATCTTTTACTATTCTCTTTTTATGTACGAAGAGAACTCATCACAAATAGAGAGAAGTGAGGAGGGCATATTACATAAAAATTTTACAATGTAAGAAAGCGAATACATGGAGGGAAATGCAGTAGTAATAGATACAGGTGCGCGAGGTGTTAGTCTATTCATTAAATTTTTTTATAAAAATAATAGGATTTCTTATTAAATGAATATATGTTGGTTTTTCTAAATAAAGGAACAGGGGACACAGATTATGTCGAAGAAAAAGACGAGTAGGGTATTAGTGGCTGGTGTTTGTTTAGCTACGTTATTAACGCCATATGGACTTGAAGTACCTAAGGTGTATGCAGAGATGACGATTGAAGATAAGGAGAAGCAGCAAGAAGAGCGAGTGTATCAATTGCTGCCAAAAGGTAATGTAGAAGAGATGCGTGAGTTGCATCAGCGTCGAATGAGTTTTTCTCCTTATGAACCAACGGGCATTTATGTAAAGCCAGGTGAAGAAGTAGTTATTCAAGTAGAAGGGACTCAACAGATTAAAGCTTATATTGGTACATATTCTTATGAAAAAGAAGAACCTAAACAATTCAATTTAAATCCTGGTGAGAATAAAATTTCTTCTTCAAATGGGGGACTATTATACTTTTATAATTATCACAACACAGGAGAATTAGTCGCTAAAGTGAAAAAAGGTGGTACAACAAATCCTTTATTTATTTTAGGAAAGCATACGACGAAAGATTGGAAACGTATGTTGGCAGAGAATCCTGATCCATATGCAATAGAAATGAAGGGAGAAAATAGTTTATTAACTATGCATCCTGAGACTGTAGCGGGGCATTTAAAACAAGAAGATCCAGCTGCGTTATTAAAGAAACAGGATGAAATAATTAATATAGAACATAAGATATCAGGTTTATCAAAAGATGGTGTGGGTGTTGCGAATCAAGGTAAACATTCCATTCATTTTGTTGAAGACTGGTATACGGACAATTATATGTATGCGACTTATTATCGAACAGCTTATAGTAAAGGGAATTTAGGCCCAGTACTAAATCTAGAAAAGTTAACTAATGATGGATGGGGGCCTTGGCATGAAGTGGGACATCAACATCAACAGAATACTTGGTTATGGGATGGACTTGGAGAAGTAACCGTTAATATTTATTCTTTGGCAGTTCAAACTACATTTGGGCATAAAACAAGGTTAGAGCAAGAGGGGCGCTATGAAGTTGCATTTGCTTATTTAGGTAAACCGGATGCACAAGAAAAGATGGATGTATTTGAGAAATTAGTTATGTTTTGGCAGTTACATTTAGCTTATGGGGATCAATTCTATCCGAATTTACATCAAATGTATCGTTTGTTACATGATACAGAACTGCCTAAATCTGATGAAGAGAAAAAGCAGATGTTTATTTATATGACGTCAAAAGTGGCAGGACAAAATTTAATTCCTTTCTTTGATAAATGGGGATTATTTGCAAATGATGCTACGAGAGAAAAGATTGAAAAATTAAATTTACCAAAATTAGAAAAAGAAATATGGTTATCTACAGATAGCAATCCAATTCGTGAAAAACAAACTGAGTTATATGAAGTTCCATATGGCGAGCCAAATAATGAAAAAATATAAAATGTAGTAATCGGTACTACATATGATGAGAAAAAAGCAAAAGAACTTGTACAGAATTTAGGCAAAGATGTAAAAACAACAGGTGTGATTATACAAGGTAAGCCTGAAGTTGGAGAAAAAACTGTAAAAGTAGAAATTATAGATGAAAAAGGTAATAAGAATTTAATTCCGGTTGTAGCAAATGTTAGTTATGGTGATAGCTTAGTATTTAAAGGGCTTAATTACATAGATGATGGTGATGTTAAATCAATTGTAACGCTGCAACATGATCAGAAAAAGTTTAGTGCGA
Organism: Bacillus basilensis; assembly: GCF_050630465.1. Lineage (NCBI taxonomy): Bacteria > Bacillati > Bacillota > Bacilli > Caryophanales > Bacillaceae > Bacillus > Bacillus basilensis. The sequence continues at coordinate 46,647 of NZ_JBNTQO010000020.1, forward strand.
TGGCTAATTCAAATCAAGTGCATTCTTATTTTAAAGAAGATACGTATTTTGAATTCGCGTTACTAGGTTCAAATGGAAAAGAAAAAAAGAAAGTAACTGTAAAAGGCGTTGAAAATGCGGAAGAATTCGCAAAAACGATTAATGGATTAGAGTTTGCATATGGTGACGTTGTTAAAGTATATCACGCAGAATCAGATCGCTTGAATTGGTATCAAAATAATGAGTTTATCGGTCAAGGAAAGGCGAAAGTAGAAAAGGAATTACTCTTTAAGGTAACCGAAAAGGGCTTTGAGAGAATGGGAGCTCAGCAAGAAGTAACAGCTGTACCGCAAAAAGTAGTAATTGGAACAAACGCTGATAAATTAGAAGCACAAAAATTTGTTCAAGTGAAAGATGGAGAAGTAATCGGTTTTGTAGAAAATCTGGATACGACAAAAATCGGTGAACAAAAAGTAAAGGTAGAAACGAAAGATCGCTTTGGAAATAAGAAAGTGACGGAAGTGCCAGTAGAAGTAACGTATGGAGACAGCATTGTATACCAAGGGCTTAGTAATGTTGTTCGTTCTATTGTAACGTTAAATCATGATGATAAGAAATTACATGTAACGTCTACAAATGAACAAATTCATAGTTACTTTAACAATGAATTATATATGGGAATTACGTTATATGATCAAAATAATAATGAGAAAAAGCATGTAATAGCAGAAGGGCAAGAGACTTCAAAGAATTTTGCAGAACAAGTAAATGGTATGATGTTCGAGTATGGAGATGTAGTAAAAGTGTATCATGCCGAATCAGATCGTTTAAGCTGGTACAAAAATAGTGAGTTCGTTGGAAAAGGAGATAAGAAAAAGTTTGAAGAAATTTCCTTCAAGATTACTCCGAATGGTTTAGAGCAAATATAATAATAAAAAAGCTCGTAAAACATAACGTTTTACGAGCTTTTTTATTATTCAGCTTCAGAAACAACTGTGAAGCGTTCGTTTACGTGTTTTGGATTTTCAATTTCATCAAGTGCTGCTACTGCGAAGTCTTCGTAACTTACGTAGCTATCACCTTTTGCGTTAACAAGCAGATTGTCTTTTCCAGCTGTATAAGAGCCTGTGCGTTTTCCTAATGCAAATAGTGCAGAAGGGCTGATGAATGTCCAAGTAATATCGTTTGTTTGTTGCAAGATTTCTAAGTTTTTACCTTGGTTTTGAGCTGTTGCAAGGTATTCGCCTGGGAAACCTGGTGTCTCAAATACACGTGTTGTTTTCTCTTCGTCTACAAATAAGCTTCCAGCGCCGCCAACTACAAGTAATTTTGTATTTGGTGCACCCTTCATAGCTTCAATTAGTACGTTTCCTGCATCTACGTGAAGGTGTTCTTGTCCTGCTGGAGCACCGAATGCATTTACAACTACATCGAATGCTTGTAGATCGTTAGATGTAAGAGTGAATACATCTTTCTCTAAAACTTTTACATTTTCTTCTGTAATTTTTGCAGCATTTCTTACGATTGCAGTTACTTCATGTCCGCGATCTAATGCTTCTTTTAAAATGCGACTTCCTGCTTTACCAGTTGCTCCGATAATTCCGATTTTCATAATAAATCCCTCCAAAGTGTTTTGTTAAAGTGTATATCTGAAAGTAAATGAATGTATTGTAATTAGGTTTGTTACAACCTGTTGTAATCATTATAGTTACAGGTTGGTATTTTTGTCAATGGGGTAGTTTGTAGATTTATTTTTTGTTTTAGTATGCACAGTTAGAGGGAGGAGAGTCATAAAGATATTGTTACTTCGAGCCTGGCTAATATTTGGAAATTGCAAATTGTCGAAAAATGTTGATTTTTAAATGTTTTTTAAATATAATTCGTTTTATGGAGAAAAGGAGGGGTTAATTGTATGAATATTTTAGAGCAATTTATTTCATCAACGAATACAATTCTTTGGTCATATATTCTTATTGCAATGTTAATTGGTTTAGGTCTTTATTTTTCTATTAAATTGAAATTCGTACAAATTACTCATTTAGGGGAAATGGTTCGACTAATGAGTGATGGATTAACTGGAAAGACGCGTAAAAAAGGTAGTGTATCTTCTTTCCAAGCGTTCTGTATGAGTTCAGCAGCTCGTATTGGTATCGGTAATTTAGCTGGTGTAGCGTTAGCTATTTCTATGGGAGGACCTGGCGCAGTATTTTGGATGTGGGTTATTGCGATTATCGGAGCTTCTTCAAGTTTCGTAGAAAGTACGCTTGCACAAATTTATAAAATAAAAGATGGCAGTGGCTTCCGTGGTGGTCCTGCTTATTATATGGAAAAAGGTTTAAATAAACGTTGGATGGGAATTTGGTTCTCTATCCTTATTACAATTAGTTATGGTTTAATTTTTAACTCAGTACAAGCAAATACAGTTACATTAGCATTTAAAAATGCTTTTGGTATTGAGCGTTATATTGTTGGGATTGCATTAGCTGCATTAGTTGCGGTTATTATTTTTGGTGGTGTAAAAAGTATCGCACGTATGTCGGAAATGATTGTTCCACCAATGGCGCTTATTTATATTGCGGTCGCTATTTTTGTTGTCATTAAGAACTTCTATTTAATACCAGATGTGTTTACAGAAATCTTTAAAGGTGCATTCGGTTTAGATTCAGCTGTAGGTGGCGGTATCGGTGCTGCAATGAAATATGGTATTCAGCGTGGATTATTCGCGAACGAAGCAGGTATGGGTAGTGCGCCGAACGCGGCAGCAACAGCTGATGTAACGCATCCAGCGAAACAAGGTTTTATTCAAACGATTGGTGTTTTAGTAGATACATTCTTAGTATGTACATCAACAGCATTTATCGTACTATGTTCTGGTGCATATAAAGCAACGAATTTAGAAGGTATTGAATTAACGCAAAATGCATTAAGTTCACAAATTGGCCCATGGGCGAGCAGTTTCTTAGCGATTATTATTTTCTTATTTGCATTCAGTTCACTTTTAGGAAATTACTATTATGGTGAAACGAATATTGAATTCATTAAACAAAGTAAAACTTGGTTAACGATTTACCGTATTGCGGTAGTTGGAATGGTGTTATTCGGTTCTATTGCGACGCTTCAAGTCGTATGGAATATGGCAGATTTATTTATGGGTCTAATGGTAATTACAAACTTAATTGCGATTACACTTCTTGGGCGATTTGCATATGCTGCTTTGGCAGACTATGTAAGGCAAAAGAAACAAGGAAAAGATCCGGTCTTCAGTGCAGATTCTATTCCTGGTTTAACGAATACAGAGTGTTGGGATAAGTCAGCGGTAACAGATAAAGAAAAAGCAGTGTAATAAAAAAGAGCATCGAGATGAATTCGATGCTCTTTTTGTTTGGTCTTTTTTTCTGTGATTTGTCGAAAATATGTGGTTGGGTATTAGGGAAATGCGCTAGCTGAGTATAGTTTTATTTTATGAAAAAAGCCTCATGTCATATGATGTAACGCCGTCATGTTATAAAATATAACGTGAATTTGTCGAAAATTCTTGATTACTAAAAGTTTTTAGAATATAATTTTCTTATTGTTAGGAAGAGGGGGCAATACAATTATGGATTTTTTAGCTAAGGTAATTGGGGATATAAATAATGTCCTTTGGTCATATGTCATTATTGCGATGTTAATTGGGTTAGGGCTCTACTTTTCATTTCGTGTGAAATTTGTCCAAGTTCGTTACTTCGGTGAAATGATTCGTTTGCTTGGGGATGGGGCAAGCTCAAAAACGAGAAAAGCGCAAAAAGAGAAGAGCGGCGTATCATCATTCCAAGCATTTTGTATGAGTACAGCTTCTCGTGTAGGTACTGGTAACTTAGCTGGTGTAGCTATCGCAATTTCAGCAGGTGGACCAGGAGCGGTATTTTGGATGTGGTTAATTGCGGTAATTGGGGGTGCTTCTGCATTTGTAGAGAGCACATTAGCGCAAATTTATAAAGTAAAAGATGGGAATGCGTTCCGTGGTGGTCCAGCGTATTATATGGAAAAGGGATTAAATAAACGATGGCTTGGAGCTATTTTCTCTGTATTAATAACAGTAAGTTTCGGATTAATTTTTAACGCTGTACAATCTAATACTGTAGCAGCTGCTTTTGATGGTGCATTCAAAACAGATAGTAGATTAGTAGGTCTTGTAATGGCTGGTTTACTTGCAGTTATTATTTTCGGCGGAGTAAAACGAATTGCTCGTGCGGTTGAGATGATCGTTCCAGTAATGGCGATTATTTATGTAGCTGTGGCATTATTCGTTGTTGTAACAAATATTACGGCAATTCCGTATGTATTTAAAGAAATTTTCTTACATGCTTTCGGAATTAAAGAAGTAGTAGGCGGAGGATTAGGAGCTGCGATTTTATTAGGGGTAAAACGTGGATTATTCTCAAATGAAGCAGGTATGGGTAGTGCGCCGAACGCAGCTGCGACTGCAAACGTAACGCACCCAGTTAAACAAGGTTTCATTCAAACTTTAGGGGTATTTACAGATACATTATTAATTTGTAGTTGTACAGCATTTATTATTCTTTTATCAGATGTGCATAATGCAGCTGATCTAAATGGTATTCAATTAACGCAACAAGCGTTAAGTCAGCATATCGGCCCATGGGCTTCTGTATTTGTAGCGGTGGCAATCTTCTTATTTGCATTCAGTTCATTAGTAGGTAACTACTACTATGGTGAAACAAATATTGAGTTCTTAAATGGAAGTAAAGTGCTATTAAATGCATACCGCATTGCTGTACTTGGTATGGTTATGTTAGGGTCTGTAGCAACAATTCAAATCGTTTGGGATTTAGCAGATTTATTTATGGGGATTATGGCTGTTATTAACTTAGTAGCGATCGTATTCCTTTCTAAGTACGCTTTTGCAGCGTTATCAGATTATATTAAGCAGAAGAAACAAGGAAAAGATCCGGTCTTCTACGCAAATTCTATTCCAGGCCTGAAAAATACAGAGTGCTGGGAAGAGCAAGTAGCAGATAAAGAAAAAGAAAAAGCGGTATAATGAGGTGAGCATCAAGTGAAACTTGATGCTCATTTTTTGTTTTATCCAGCTATTTGTGAGAAGTAAAATTCCCGCTCATTAAAGCTTCACTTTATAATGCAAAAGACGAACATTCTTGAATGTTTTATAATAAAATGTAATTTTTTTAAGAAAAGTGCGGATATGAGTTGTGATTTATGTTAGAATGGGAAATGCCTTTGAAACAAGAGGTTTTATGATCTTTCCTATCCGATTGTAGCTTTTGGAGGAGAAATGGAAAGTTCGGATTATTTCTTATTTTGAGTGGTCAGACGTTCAACGTTAATGAAGAGTTAAATGGAGGATTTTATTAATGAAGTTTGTTATGTTTCTTGTAGGATTACTCGTTGTATTTGTACTCGGTTTTCTTATAAGTGCCGATCGAAAGAAGATTAAGTACAAACCAATCGCAATTATGCTTGTTATTCAGCTAGCGTTATCTTATTTCTTATTAAATACACAAGTTGGTTATATTTTAGTAAAAGGAATTTCAGATGGATTTGGCGCGCTTCTTGGATATGCGGAAGCTGGAATCGTTTTCGTATTTGGTGGCCTTGTTAATAAAGGAGAGGTTTCATTCTTCTTAACAGCATTATTACCAATCGTATTCTTTGCCGTTTTAATTGGAATTCTGCAACACTTTAAAATTTTACCGATATTTATTCGCGCTATTGGTACTTTGTTAAGTAAAGTAAATGGTCTAGGAAAATTAGAATCATATAATGCAGTAGCAGCTGCCATTGTTGGGCAAGCAGAAGTATTTATTACAGTAAAAGATCAATTAAGTAAAATCCCAAAACATCGTTTATATACATTATGTGCATCTTCCATGTCGACAGTATCAATGTCAATCGTCGGTTCTTACATGAAAATGATCGAACCAAAATATGTAGTAACAGCACTTGTATTAAATTTATTTAGTGGTTTCATTATTATTCATATTATTAACCCGTACGATATTACAGAAGAAGAAGATACACTGAAATTAGAAAATAAGAAAAAACAGTCATTCTTTGAAATGTTAAGTGAATATATTATGCTTGGTTTCACAATCGCGATTACAGTAGCAGCGATGTTACTTGGTTTCGTGGCATTAATTACAGCAATCAATAGCTTGTTTGATTCAATGTTCGGTATTACATTCCAAGCTATTTTAGGATATATTTTCTCACCATTAGCATTCGTAATGGGTATCCCACAAGCAGAGATGGTAACAGCGGGACAAATTATGGCAACAAAATTAGTATCAAACGAGTTTGTTGCAATGCTTGATCTTGGAAAAGTAGCTGGCGATTTATCAGCTCGTACAGTTGGTATCCTTTCTGTATTCCTTGTATCATTTGCGAACTTCTCATCAATTGGAATTATCGCAGGTGCAACGAAAGGTATCGATGAAAATCAATCAAATGTTGTATCATCATTCGGTCTACGCCTTGTGTACGGTGCGACATTAGTAAGTATTCTATCAGCGATTATCGTTGGTGTTATGCTATAAAAAGGTGGCCCTAGCTCATAGCTAGGGCTATTTTTTTTTATGGTAAATTTGCATGAAAAAACCAATTAATTAGGAATATATTAACATATGAAAATCTTTTAAAATTTATATTGCATTTCGTCTAGATAACGCTTACAATTTGATTTGTAGGTGGTATCAATTTCAGACTTTCAAATATGGTAGGAGAGAAGAGGCTACCTTTTATAAATTGTAATTTATGTAAACGCTTACTGATTTTAGATAACAGTTGAATAGTATTTAGGGGTTTTAAATTTTTTAACATCAATGGTCAGACGTCATTCGTTATACGTTATACGACCAATAACTCGTGGGAGAAGTGGAGGATTCACATATGAAAATAGTAATGTTTCTAGTCGGTTTACTTGTAGTATTTGTACTAGGGTTCCTTATCAGTTCAGATCGTAAGAAAATTAAATATAAACCAATTGCACTTATGCTTGTCATTCAATTGGTGCTTGCGTATTTCTTACTAAATACAAAGGTCGGATTTGTATTAGTAAAAGGGATTGCAGATGGGTTTGGCGCTATTTTAAAATTTGCGGAAGCAGGGGTTAATTTCGTATTTGGTGGTCTAGCAAATGATGGACAAGCACCATTCTTCTTAACAGTATTATTACCAATTATTTTCTTAGCAGTACTAATTGGGATCTTACAACATATTAAAGTTTTACCGATTATCATTCGTGCAGTCGGTTTCCTATTAAGTAAAATTAACGGTTTAGGAAAACTAGAATCATATAATGCGGTAGCAGCTGCAATTGTTGGTCAAGGGGAAGTATTCATTACAGTAAAAGATCAACTAAGCAAATTACCGAAAAATCGTTTATACACACTTTGTGCATCTTCAATGTCAACAGTATCGATGTCAATCGTTGGTTCTTATATGAAAATGATTGATCCAAAATATGTAGTAACAGCACTTGTCTTAAACTTATTCAGTGGATTCATTATCGTTCATATCATTAATCCATATGAAGTAAAAGAAGAAGACGATATTTTAGAATTGCAAGAAGATAAGAAGCAAACATTCTTTGAAATGTTAGGCGAATATATTATGCTTGGTTTCTCTATCGCTGTAACAGTAGCGGCGATGCTAATCGGTTTCGTAGCATTAATTACAGCAATTAACGGTGTATTCGATTCAATTTTCGGAATCACATTCCAAAGTATTTTAGGATATGTCTTCTCACCATTAGCATTCGTAATGGGTATTCCAACATCAGAGATGCTGGCAGCAGGACAAATTATGGCAACGAAATTAGTAACAAACGAATTTGTTGCGATGCTTGATTTAGGAAAAGTAGCTGGCGACTTATCAACTCGTACAGTAGGTATTTTATCAATTTTCCTTGTATCATTTGCGAACTTCTCATCTATCGGAATTATCGCAGGTGCAACGAAGAGTATCGATGGTAAACAAGCAAACGTTGTATCATCATTCGGACTAAAACTTGTATACGGTGCCACGTTAGTAAGTATATTATCAGCGATTATCGTTGGGGTTATGCTTTAATAAAATAGTAAAGAAGTCGTTTATCTCTCGCTTAGAGGGATGAACGACTTTTTTTATTTTAGTATGATAAATAATATAGAGAGGGGGAATTAGGGTGAAAGAAGCGGATAGTGTAAGGGAGTTTGATGAGATTATAGAGAACATTGATCAATTAACTGGAGAAGATGCTAGAGCATTTTTAAAATTGATACATGGATATTTGAGCATAGTAGAAGAAGGCGATGGGACTTTTACTCATAGTGACTTTGTTGAAAAGGTTTCAGGGCTTTATAAGAAGGATGTGGCGAGGGTTATCCAGCTTAGAGAAGAAATAAAAAATCACCTTAATATATTCATTAAGGTGATTGAAATACTACTCAGCTGGAGGCGTAAATGTACGTTTCTCTAATTCAGCATCTAGCATAAATAGTGCGTTTGAATCGCTTGTAATACGTTTTAATTTTTGGATGATGCTATCAAATGAAGCTTCTTCTTCAACTTGCTCGTCAACGAACCATTTTAAGAATGTAATTGTTGCATGTTCACGCTCATCCCAAGCGATATCAGATAAGTGATAAATGCGTTTCGTTACTTCACGCTCGTGCTCAAGTGCAACTTCAAAAGCATTTAATACAGATTCGTATTCGTTGTTAGGATTATCAAATCCAGTAACAATAGCGCGCTCACCGCGGTCATTAATGTAGTTATAAAGCTTCATTGCGTGGAAACGCTCTTCTTCAGCTTGTACAAGGAAAAAGTTAGCGAATCCATCATAGCTCTCTGCCGTACAGTAAGCAGCCATTGCCATATAAGCGTGAGCAGAGTAAAACTCAAAATTCATTTGATCGTTTAGTGCGTCGTGCAATTTTTTAGATAACATAAAATCCCCCTTAGTATTGTGACAAGAATATTATATCATAATTGATAATGTTCTCATTTAGATGTTTCAAACCTTTTCGAAAGCTTTGTGACGTGTGCATCCATAATGTCTTGTAAATCCAAATCATATTTTTGTGAAAGAATAATAAGATTAGATAGTACATCACCAAGTTCTTCTTTTAGTTCTTGTTTTAGTTCTTCTTCTGTTTTTGCGTCTTCATCAGGACGATCACGACCGATTTCAATAGCGCGAACAACGCGTGAAACTTCCCCAACTTCCTCTGTTAAGAAATTTAAGCGAATAAAGGAATTATACTGTGACCAGCTTCGTTTTTCATAAAATTCCTCAACCCATCTTTCAAATGCGACGATATCCATTTCTTCCTCATCTCCTCAATATGTTGTACAATGACAATTGTATCATAACAATATATAGTTTCGGGGTGTAGGAATGAGAAAGATTTGTGTGTTTGCAGGTTCAAATTTAGGGGAGAGACCAGAGTTCAAAGAGCAGGCAATTGAATTAGGTAAAATGTTTGTTGAGAACGACTATGAGCTTGTATATGGAGGTTCATGCGTCGGATTAATGGGAGAAGTAGCAAACGAAGTACTTCGCTTAGGTGGTCGTGTGACAGGTGTTATGCCGCGCGGACTATTCCGAGGAGAAATTGTTCATACAGGATTAACAGAATTAATTGAAGTGGAAACGATGCATGAACGTAAAGCGAAAATGGCAGAGCTTGCGGATGCTTTTATTGCACTGCCAGGCGGATATGGAACCTTTGAAGAGCTATTTGAAGTTGTATGTTGGTCACAAATTGGTATACATAGTAAGCCAGTTGGTTTATTGAACATAAAAGATTTCTACGGACCAATTCTGCAAATGGTTGAACGTGCAGCAGAAGAAGGGTTTATGAATCCATCGAATAGAGAGTTAATCGTTTCAGCTGAGACGGCAGATGCACTCATTCATAAGATACAAAATTACGAGCGTCCTGTTTTAGGAACGAAGTGGAAGCAACTATCATAATACAATTGTATAGAGATTTTTGGAAACACATGTCATTTTATCCTTTTCGGCAAGAAGACTCCATCTGATTTGTGTTACGGGTGAAACCTAACAATTCAGGTGGAGATGAATTGCTGTCAACAGGTAGACGAAACAATTTGGTTTCTTTTGTCTTACTATATAATCTGCCCTAGATAAGGAGGTAATATATCGTAGGAAAACGAAATTGAATAATGATAATCATAATCATTTGGTTGCTTGAACCAAAAGGAATTATGATGAAGACCATGTTCACATTTTGTTCCGTTCTAAATATTGATTTGTCAAAAGTAATTAACAGTTACAAAATTATTTCTTTCCTAAGAAAAAACGATTTTAGGAAAGAAATAATTGTAATGAACTCTCTAAGAAAGGTGGTGAAAACAATGGCTAGAAAGAAAGCGGTGAAAGTATTACGTAAACAAAAGAAAAGAGAAAACATACAACGATTCACGCAGAAACAGAATATCGGACGAGCTTGCCTCACAGCTAAAGAATTTCGTTTATTGCAACGCATGTCGCATAGTTCAAAAGCGTTACGAAATGTTGGATTGTACACGATTAAACAAAGTTACTTGAACAATAACAAAATAGCTACTGTAAAAGAAGTGGACACTGCCATGCAAGCTGATATGAACTACTGGGGTGTTCAATCAAACTCTGTTCAAGCGATTCGAAGAGCCTTATTTACAGAAGTGAAGAGCTTTTTTAAGGCGTTGGAACAGTGGAAGAAAAATCCTGAGAAATTCACAGGTCGTCCGAAGTTTCCAAATTATTCTCGTTCAACTGACAAACGAATTATTGAAATCTATCAAGTACCAAAAGTGGATGAGAACGGATATTGGATCATTCCGATGAATGTTGCATTCAGAAAAAAATTTGGTTCTATTCAAATACGTATGCCTAAAAACTTAAGAAATAAAAAAATCTCCTATATTGAGATTGTACCGAAGCAAAAAGGTCGGTTCTTTGAGGTGCATTACACATATGACATGCACGTTTCTCAAATGAAGAAACAATCCACGACTACTAGTAACGCTTTGAGTTGCGATTTAGGTGTAGATAGATTAGTAAGTTGCGCAACGAATACAGGTGATACGTTCTTAATTGATGGAAAAAAATTAAAATCCATTAACCAATACTTCAACAAAACGATACGTAATCTGCAACAGAAAAATATGGAGAATGGAATTTCTAAACGTGTTGTAACGAATCAAATGGCTGCAATTTGGCATAAACGAGAAAAACAAATCAATGGTTACATTTCTCAAACGGTAGGCTTGTTGTTCAAAAAAGTGAAAGAATTCGATATAGATACGATTGTTGTAGGGTATAACACGGGTTGGAAACAAAAATCTGATATGGGGAAAAAGAGTAATCAAACATTTGTGCAAATCCCATTTCATAAACTGATTGCAGCAATTGAGAATAAATGTGTAAAAGAAGGCATCCGTTTTTTGAAACAAGAAGAAAGCTATACTTCAAAAGCTAGTTTTCTTGATAAAGATCCGGTTCCCGTTTGGTCTAAGGATGATAGGACGCAGTATCGCTTTAGTGGCAAACGAATCACGCGTGGTCTGTACCAAAGTAAAGCAGGAACATGTATTCATGCGGATATTAATGGTGCGCTGAATACATTGCAAAAATCAAGAGTTATAGAATGGGATGACAATCTTAGAGTGAAAACGCCGCTTCTATTAGAAGTACAAAAACGTAAGGCTGTTGTTTCGCGCATAGCTTAGTGGGTGCGTCAACCATCCATGTGTACTCGACTTGTCGGGGCTTGTAGCACACGCCGGATTCATCTGAGTGGTGGTTTCTTCCAAAAGGAAGAACTGCTCTTTTTCGAAAGGGTGGTGCAAGTGGGAAAATAATTGTTCGTTGCCAGTACCAACCAAAAACATACTTGGGGTGTTACCATAGGGTGGCATGAATGCTAGAGCGTCAAACTGTCTAGCGATAGACGAAAAGACCTAGCGTTCGAACTCAAGCTCCCACTGAAAGGCTTTATCGTAGTGAGGGTAGTTGACCGTTGATGAGTATAATCTAGCCGGAGATGTACAGAGTTTTAATATGTGTATTGCGATTGGTTGTATTAGCGGTTTGAATTTTATTATTTATTATAGACGGCAATAAAAAGAAGGCATTCCGTATTACTTTGGAATGCCTTTATCATTTTGATTACTTTGTTTTTTATACAGGTACCAGCCACCCCAGCCGCCACCAATTGCTACGACAACGAGGAAAGCATAGTCTTTAACCTCGATACGTATATTGAAAATATTAGCTATAAGTAAGACAATCCCAACTGTTATTAACGCAAAAAATGCTCTAATTAAGTAGTCTTTCAACTGAACCACTCCCGCCATTTAAGTAGTAAATGATGAATATGGAAAAGCTTTTTTGGATCTATTTTGCTAAAGGGTGTTTCCTATATTTTAACATAAAAGAGATTGTAATATATTGATAAAAGTAGGGGTAGGAGAGTGCTAATATTGTCGTGATTTGTTGGTAAGTCGATATATTGGAAAAATCGCTGATAAATTTGCCGAAATCGCCGATATAATTAGAAAATCGCTGATAAATTTGATGAAATCGCCGATATAGTTAGAAAATCGCCGATATAAATCTCATGTACCAGCACAGCATGCGTGACCAATCCATAGAAAAAAGCGACTCTGAACGAGCCGCTTCCGCTTTAAAATCTATTATTGATTCAAGAACGCACGTAGCATCCAAGCGTGTTTTTCTAGTTCTGTGTAGATACCTAATAGTAGGTCAGATGTCATTTCGTCGTCAGAGTCTTGAGCGATTTCCATGCCTTTTTTCAGTTCGACTAGCATCATTTGGTAGTCTTTCATGATTGCTTCGACCATCCCTTCTGCAGTTTCTCCGTAAGCTGCTTCTTGAATAGAAGATATTTCTAGGTATTCTTTCATTGTTGCTACTGGTTTACCACCAATTGCTAAAATACGTTCTGCAATTTCGTCGATGTGAGTAGCTGATTCTGTGTAAAGTTCTTCGAATTTCTCGTGTAATGTGAAGAATTGAGGTCCTTTTACGTACCAATGGAAGTTGTGTAGTTTTGTGAATAAAACGCTCCAGTCTGCTACTTGTTTGTTTAATACTTCGATTACTTGTTTGTTCATTATGATCAATCTCCTTTTGAGTTGTTATGTGATATCAATTACTAATTTATAATTATTATAATCTAGTAATTCGTATAAATCAACCCTTTTGCTGGAATTAATTTGAACAAATTATGAACTGTTGTAAATAAAAATCCCTATTACTGTGAAGTAATAGGGATTTTGTTTGATAGATAGCTACTGCTATTAATTATTATACAGCCTTCTGTTTTTCTTCTACATCCTGTCCATCCCAGCACTCTGTATTCTGTAAGCCAGGGATAGAACTTGCAATGAAAACAGGGTCTTTTCCTTGTTTCTTTTGCTTAATATAGTCTACTAATGCTGCGTAGGCGAACTTGCTTAGGAATGAGATGGCAATTAAGTTTGTGAATACCATTAGTCCCATGAATAAATCAGCTAAACTCCAAACTGTTTTAAGGGCAGCGATTGATCCGAAGAATACCATTCCGACAACTGCAACGCGATAAATCATTAACCATGTTTTGCTTTCTTTAATGAATGCGATATTCGTTTCACCATAATAGTAGTTTCCTAGTAAAGAGCTGAACGCGAATAGGAAAATAATAATCGCTAAGAAAGTGCTTGCCCACGGTCCGATTTGTGAACTTAGTGCTTGTTGTGTTAATTCAATACCTTCTAAATTCGATCCTTTGTAAAGTCCAGAACATAATACGATGAACGCTGTTGATGTACATACTAAGAATGTATCTACGAAAACACCTAATGCTTGAACAAGTCCTTGTTTTACAGGGTGAGATACATCTGATGTTGCTGCTGCGTTAGGAGAGCTACCCATACCTGCTTCTGTCGCGAATAAACCGCGCTGAATTCCGAACTTGATTGCTGCTCCAATACCACCAGCGACGGCTTGGTCTAAACCAAATGCGCTGTTAAATATTTCTGTGAAAATGCTTGGTAACATAGTGAAGTTGTTAATAACAACAAAAATTGCCACACCAATATAAATAATTGCCATTGGAGGAACAATCATTTCTGTAATACGTGAAATGCTCTTGATACCACCGAAAATAATAACTGCAACTAATAAAGCCAATAGAGCCCCTACGATCGTTCGCTCTAGTCCAAAAGCATTTTCAAATGCTATTGTTACTGTGTTTGCTTGTACAGAATTGAAAATTAATCCGTACGCAACTGTAATAAGAAGTGAAAACCAAACACCCATCCAGCGTTTATTTAATCCTTTTTCCATGTAATATGCTGGACCACCACGGAATCTGCTTCCATCTTTTACTTTATAAATTTGCGCGAGCGTACATTCTACGAAACTAGTAGCTGCTCCAAGGATAGCGATAAACCACATCCAAAATATTGCGCCAGGTCCACCCATTGAAATGGCTAGTGCTACACCAGCTAAGTTCCCGATACCGATACGTGCTGCTGCACTTAGGCAAAATGCTTGGAATGGAGAGATGCTATCTTTCTTTTTTTCTTTTCGATTAAACCCTTTACTAATTAAACCGACCATCTCACCAAAATGAGTAATTTGGACAAACTTCAATTTAAAAGAGAAATAAAGACCGAAGCCGATTAGCATTGCAATAAGAATATATGACCATAAAATATTATTCGTTACCTCAAGGAATCTGCTAAAGATATCAACCATATAATACACTTCCTTTTTTTCGTAATAAGAAAATTATATGCAAAAAATATACGAGAATCAATTTTTCTAAAAAATTATGTTACTTAAATACATTTTGTGTTATGATTATGTTACATCATAATATTTTTAGAATTATTTACATTTTAAAAAACTAAATGTAAAGCGAGAAAGAGGGGATAATTTGAAAGAAGAAACTTTATTGAAAGTAAGCCTTAAGAGTTTAAAAATGAGAAGTAATATATTTTTTATCATTACATCTTTAAGTATCTTTTTAGGAGCCACTTATTATTACAATAAAAGATTTCCAAATCACAGGTATCCTGAATGGTTAGAATTTCTAAAGTTGATTGGATGAACAAAAGACAGAAAAACAGAAAATTCAAATATAAAAAGTTGTGGAGGAGCTAAATATGAATATTAGAGAAAGTGAACTTCCGGGTATTGGTTACAAATTTCAAATCGTTACGAAAGGTAACGAAAAGATGGTAATTGTCATTCATGATGATGGGCGTAGAGAAATGTATCATTTTGATTCAGACCATGAAGAAAGTATCTCAAGTATTTCATTACGCGACTCAGAGGCAAGACAAATTGCAGCAATATTAGGTGGAATGGTGTATAAGCCTAGAGCATTAGAAAATGTTGAAATGGTCTTTGAAGGTTTAGCAATTGAGTGGTTTAAAGTAGAGAATGTAGCTCCAGCAATCGGAAAAACAATTGGTGATCTTGAAATAAGAAAAAACTATAGCGTAACGATCATTGCAGTTATGAAGAAGAATATGAAAAAGCTATTTAATCCAGGGCCAGAAACGTTAATTGAAGAAGGCGATATGCTTGTAGTTTCTGGTGAGAGAGAAGAAATTAAAAAAATTATTAATGAGTTACTTTCGAATAGGGGGACTGACTAGATGGATACTTTAATTTTTGAAGTTGGTACAGCGTTAGTATTAGTTGCAATTGCGGCAGTAATTGCTGGAAAGTTTAAATTCTCAGTAATTCCGTTTCTAATTGTTCTTGGGATGTTAGTGGGGCCGCATGCGCCGACAATAGGTGTGATCGATTTCAAGTTTATTGAAAGTGCAAATGTAATTTCCTTCCTTGGACGGATTGGCGTTCTGTTTCTTCTGTTCTATCTAGGGTTAGAGTTTTCGATGAAAAAACTAATTAAATCTGGACGTTCTATTGCGATTGGCGGAACGATTTATATTTTAATTAACTTTTCACTTGGATTATTATACGGATTTATAATGGGATTCCCTTTACTAGAAATCTTAATTATTGCGGGTATTATTACGATTTCTTCTAGTGCTATCGTTGCAAAGGTGTTAGTGGATTTAAGAAGAACTGGTAATAATGAGACCGAATTAATTTTAGGAATTATTATGTTTGAAGATATATTCCTTGCTGTATATTTATCAGTTGTTTCTGGTTTAGTTCTAGGGGATCATGCTTCCTTCTTAGGTGCTCTTACTTCAATTGGAATTGCTTTAGGATACATGCTTCTATTCTTTATTGTAGCTAGAAAGGCGACGCCGTTATTAAATAAATTGCTCAATATTAGCTCAGATGAGATCTTTATTATTGTAGTATTTGCTTCACTTTTCTTCATTGCTGGTTTTTCAGAAACAATTCACGTTGCCGAAGCAATTGGAGCACTTCTTTTAGGATTAGTTTTCTCTGAGACAGAGCATAGTGACAGAATTGAACATCTCGTTGTTCCATTTAGAGACTTTTTCGGAGCTATTTTCTTCTTCAGTTTCGGATTAAGTATTGATCCGTTTTCATTAGGCGGAGCGATATGGTTAACGTTAGGTGCTGTCCTTCTTACAATCATCGGAAACTTTGTAGCTGGGATGATTGCAGGGCGACAAGCTGGATTATCTCATAAAGCATCAACAAATATTGGATTAACAATCGTTTCAAGGGGAGAATTCTCCATCATTATGGCCAATATCGGTATCGCCGGTGGTTTAATGTCAGTACTGAAACCATTCTCAGCGCTATACGTGCTTATACTATCCATCTTAGGTCCACTTCTGACGAAAGAGTCAAAGAATGTATATAAATTTTTAAATAAAATCTTTAAGTGGGATATGAAGAAGAGCTAAATTTTTAAACATCAAAGTACAAGATATTTATGAAAAAGAGATCTATGTCGACATAGATCCCTTTTTTTATTGGCATTTTTCAAGGATGAAAGAATACGTTTAATATTTACCATATTGTGGCATACATATAAGAAAAGGGAGTTTGGAAAGGGGATTATAGAAAAATGGAACTCCAGTTTCAAAATGTATATCAACAGGTGGAGAATTGGTATGTGTTGGATTCGGAGCTTCCTTGGGATGTCAAAAGGCTGAGAGATGATTTGTTTTCACTTATTGAAGTATGTAAAACGCCAGTTATTTTTTGTGATACGTGTGATGCGAATCATGTACTTCTATCGTTAGGGGAAGAAGAGGAAGAGTTTCTATTCCCAATAGGCGGTTTTTATCATAAAGAAAAACAATTAATTTTTGTTTGTATGTGGGAAGAGTATGAGCAAGTGCTCAAAACACTACTGCATGAATTTCGCCATGCTATGCAGCATAAGAGGGAAGTGTTGTATGTGGGAAGTGAAGTGTACGAAGAGAGATGGATTGAAAAAGATGCGAGGAAGTTCGCGGAGAGGAAATTCGATGAATATAAAAATAGAAAGTTAATGTAAAGCATAGTGGAGAAATAGCGCTGTGCTTTCCTTGTTTCTTACTAAAAATAAGTAATTGACTTTTATAAAGTTTAGTTCTAAACTAATGGTATGAAACGAGCGAGGTGATAGAATGAAAACTGAAGATAGGCTCGGATTATTATTATGGTTTCGTTTATCACGTTTTTATAACAAAAGTATTCGTGAGACGAATCAGCATTTGAAAAAATGGAATGTATCTGCTGCTCAGTTTGATGTACTAGCTCAAGTTGGAGGGCATGATCGTTTAACACAGCAAGAGCTTGGAAATAAGCTATTTGTTACGAAAGGAAATATCACTCAGCTTTTAAATAAAATGGAGCAAATGGAGTGGATTCGTCGTGAACAAGAAGGTACTACGAAATATATTTCATTAACAGAAAAGGGAAGAGCTTTATATGAGGAAATTGTCCCGCCTCAAGAAACGTTCCAAGCGGAGCAGTTTCATAATTTAAATATAGAAGAACAAAATCAATTATTACAATTACTAAAAAAATTACAGTGAAAAAATTTTTAAAATAAATCTTGAATTCGAGATAATATGAGGTGAAGGATATGTTTAGAAAAGTTGATCATAAAAATATGGGAAGAGCGAATCACGGTTGGTTAAATACACATTTTCATTTTTCCTTTGCTAATTACTATAATTCAAATAACATGAGCTTTGGAGCATTACGTGTTATTAATGATGATTTAGTAGCGGCACAAACTGGTTTTGATATGCATCCACACCGCGATATGGAAATCATTTCGTACGTTGTAGATGGTGCTTTAACACATGAAGATAGCATGGGGAACCGCGGAACAATTGAGCGTGGACATGTTCAATATATGAGTGCTGGCACAGGTGTATTTCATAGTGAGCATAATTTAGGAAATGAGACATTGCGTTTATTACAAATTTGGATTTTACCAGACCGTGCAGATCATAAGCCAAACTATGGTGAGTTTAAATTTGATTGGAGTAAGCGTGAAAACGAGTGGTTCCATATGGTATCTCCATTAGAAGGAGAGGCATCAATTCAAATTCACCAAGATGCGAATTTATATTCTTTATCGTTAGAAGCTGGAAAAGAAATTCATTTTCCTGTGAAAGAAGGTCGTCAATTGTACCTTGTTCAAATTGAAGGAAGTAGTGTAATAAATGGTGAGACACTTGTTATGCGTGATGCGGCAGAAGCAGTAGAAGAAGATATTTATATTGCAGCGAAAGAACAATCACACTATTTAGCAATTGAATTGAAAAAATAATAAAACGTTTATAGAAAAGAGGACACCTAATAGGATGTCCTCTTTTTTTTGAGTGGAATTGTCAGAAAAAACTTTCTCAAATTTTGGAAAAAGGTATTAGCTTAAAAAATAAGAATTGTATAAAAGTGTCAAAAATCTTTAGGGAATGGGGAATGTTATAGTGAAAAAGCAAGTCATTTCATCAGCATTAGCCTTAACTGTTATCGCCGGGGGATTTGGAACATTTGGAGCAACGACAACGAAAGCGGAAGAACAAAAAATTCAATATCATCAAGAATTTAAAACGCCTGCATACATAGGTGAAGAATGGAAAGCACCGGAAGGACTAGATAAAAAAGAGACAGTCTTTCAATATTTAGAGAGTAAGAAAGATATGTTTAAATTAGCAGGAAATATTGATAAACATTTCAATGTCGTTGGGGAAGAAAAAGATGCTGAATCTGGCACAACACACGTGAAGTTAGTTGAGAAACATAATAACATTCCTGTGTATGGTTCAGATCAAACTGTTACACTTGATAAAGAGAATAATGTAAAAGCATTCTTCGGACAAGTTATTCCGAATTTAGAGGATAAAAATATTCCTACGTTTGCAAGCATTAGTGCGGAACAAGCAGAAACGATTGCAAAGGCAGGCATTGAGAAAGAAATTGGTAAAGTAAAGAATTATGACGGTGTGAAAAAAGATTTATATGTGTATGAAAAAGATGGAAATTACTATCTTGCATATTTAGTGAAAGCGTCGATTTCAAAGCCAGCTCCAGGATATTGGCATTATTTTGTTGATGCAACGAATGGAAATGTGATTGAGAAATATAATGCTGTAGATCACATTACAGGATTTGGTTACGGAGTACTAGGAGCTAGACAATCATTTGAAATTGCTCAAGATGAGAAAACAGGAGCATTCAACTTATTTGATGGGAAACGAGGACAAGGTGTTCATACATTTGATGCAGATAATATGGATGAAAATTTATTTAACATATTCTCGCAATGGTTTGGATATACAGGTCTAGAAGTAGAAAGTAAAAATAAATTCTTTGATGACAAAGCAGCGGTTGATGCGCATGTAAATGCAGGAAAAGTATATGATTACTACAAAAAGACATTTAACCGTAACTCTTTCGATGATAAAGGTGCGAAACTTATTTCCTCTGTTCACGTAGGTGAAAACTGGAATAACGCAGCCTGGAACGGTATTCAGATGATGTATGGTGATGGCGATGGTACAACATTTATTCCATTATCTGCTGGACTAGATGTTATCGGTCACGAATTAACGCATGCTGTAACGGAACATACAGCAAATCTTGTTTATAAAAATGAGTCAGGTGCGTTAAATGAATCGTTATCTGATATTATGGGTGTCATGGTTGAGAAGAAGAGCTGGGATTTAGGTGCTGATATTTATACACCTGGAAAACCTGGTGATGCACTTCGTTCTCTGAAAGATCCAGCATCTATTCCAAATCCATTAAAACCAGGTGAAGGTTACCCAGATCATTACAATAAACGCTACACTGGAACAGCTGATAATGGCGGCGTTCATATTAACAGTAGTATTAACAATAAAGCTGCCTATTTAGTATCTGATGGCGGAGAGCATTACGGCGTGAAAGTAACTGGAGTAGGCCGTGAAGCGACAGAAAAAATTTATTACCGTGCTCTTACGAAATATTTAACTGCAAACTCTGACTTTAAGATGATGCGTCAAGCTGCTCTTCAATCAGCTGAAGATTTATATGGTAAAGATTCTAAAGCTGTACAAGCTGTAGCGAAAGCTTATGAAGCAGTAGGCGTAAAATAATAAGAGAAAAAGACCTGACTAGAATGTCAGGTCTTTTCTTTATCCAGCTATTTGCGAATGGTTAAAGTTCCACTGATTTAGTCGCGAATACCTAATGCGATTTTCGCCATACGTGACATGCGCTCTTTAGACCATGGTGGATTCCAAACGACATTTACTTCTATTTCATTGACTTCAGGTACGTTCGTTGATAATACTTTTTTTACGTCGGATACAATTTGCCCAGCCATTGGACAACCGATAGAAGTCATCGTCATCGTAATGACAGCATTATTATTTTCATCTGCTGTAACGTCATAAACTAATCCAAGGTTCACAATGTCAACGCCTAGTTCAGGATCAATAACAGCTTCTAAATTGGCATATAATTTATTTTCAAATGCTTCTTGAGACATAAATAGCACCTCCTACACATTTATGATATCGATTCTCATTATAACGGAAATGTGTATAATGTGCAGGAAATGAGCTCAAAAAAATATCCCTTTTGGAAGAGGGATATTTTTTTGAGCTATTCAGTTTTGAAATGAGATACGAGTTGATCTAATTCTTCAACTGTTTGTTTCATTTGTCTAGCAGTTACAGTCATCTCATTCATAGTAATGACCTTTTGCTCAGCAGATTGTGCTGTTGCTGCTGTTTCACTAGATACTTCAGTTGAAATAGAAGCGATGTTATTCAGTGAAGCGTTCATTTCTTCAGCGCTTGCAGCCATTTCTTCAGCAGTTGCTGAGATGTCTTGCATTTGAGTAGATACTTTATTTACTTGTTCCACAATCGTTGTGAAAGAATTGCCAGCTTCACGAATGACGTGAATGCCTTCAAATGCCTCAGAACGACCTTGTGACATCATAGAGCTTGCAGTTTCAGTGTCTTGTTGAATTTGATGTAGTAATTGGTTAATATCTGTTGCCGCTGTTTTAGATTGTTCGGCAAGTTTTCGAACTTCGTCAGCTACGACAGCGAAGCCTTTTCCTTGTTCGCCAGCACGAGCTGCTTCGATAGATGCATTTAAAGCAAGTAAGTTTGTTTGCTCTGCGATATTAGAAATAGATTGTACAGCTGTATCAATATATTTCGTGTGAGTGATTAGACGTTCGACCACTTCTGATGTAGCATTTACCGCGTCGTGTATCGTTGTCATTTGTGAAACGGATTTTTGAATAACAGTACTTCCGTCGTTAGCTTGTTCAGATGTAACTACAGCAAGCTCAGTTACAGATGAAGCAGATTCAGCAATGCGCTGAACACTCACTGCCATATCGTCCATTGCCGTTGAGCTTTCTTCCATGCTAGAGGCTTGAGATTGAATACTCGCATTTAAGTTGGACATCGAACTTTGAACTTTTATTGTTGCCTCGCGTGATATATTCGTCTTTTCTAGCATATTTTCAGAAGCGTTTTGTACTTCCACAGATGTTTTTTGCACACGATTGATGATATGTTGTAGGTTTTCTAACATTTTATTAAAGGATGTTGCGATCGTACCAAGTTCATCATTACTATTTACTTGTAGGCGAGCTGTTAAGTCACCTTCTTGAGATGATAATTCTTTTAGCTTACTATCAATTTGTTGAATTGGTTTTACAAGTTTACCAGAGAACCACCATGCAAGAATGATAGCTACGATAATACAAATAACAAGTGATAAGAAGACAACATATTCAATTTGTAGTGAAGATTGATCAATTTTTTTGATAGATTGATCACGTAACTTGGCTTGTTCATTACTATAATTTGTGAAGTCACCAATTACTTTATAGACAGTACCATTTTCTGCATAAGCTACTTGTAGAGCCTCTTCCCACTTTTGTTCTTTTGCAAGAGTGAAAACTTTTTCTTCAATAAATTTTCTCCAAGTGGATCCTGATTCCATTGTATCTTTCACGGATTGAGAAATATTTGGATTAGAAAGAAGTTTATCTTTTGAATCCTCCAGACGTTTACTCATCTCATTAAACTTGTCTAATTCGACTTGATCATGTTGTAATAAATAACCTCTTAAAGCAGAGAGCTGTACTTGATAAGCATCTCCGCGCTCTTTCAATTCTGTTGCAAGGGGAGAAATTTCTTTTTGTAATGCTTCAGTTTGACGAGATTGATCCATGGTAAAGAATAGAATAAAAGCTAAGGCGATGCCAAATAAAGCGCAAATCGTTCCCATCATGAACATAAGTTTTTTTCGAATGCTAATAAAATTCATATGATAAAAGCCTCCTTTGTGAAATCTTAGTATTAGAATTAATAAATTTAAAAAATTGAAAGAAAGCTTTACTCCATCTGGAACAAAGCTTTCTTCTTTCCTTTAGGAATTATAGCAGACGGAATGAGAGATAGAAAGAAATATTTTAAAGTGAAAAAAGAGAGACTGTAAATCTCTCTTTTAAATAATTTGGAGCTCATAGAAGTATAAATGAAAGTTTTGCTTTAAACGTTTGTTTTGAAATGAGAAACGAGAACTTCAAGTTCTTGTACAGTCGTTTTCATTTCAGATGCTTTTTTAGCAACGACACTCATTTTGTTTACTTGGTCACCAGCTGAAGTTGCTGTTTGTGATGTTTCGGCGGCAACTTCATTTGAAATAGAAGCGATGTTATTAAGTGAAGCGTTCATTTCTTCAGAACTTGCGGCCATCTCTTCGGCAGTTGCAGACATTTCTTGCATTTGTGTAGAGACTTTATTAATGTGGTTAACAATTTCTGAGAATGAAGATCCAGCGGTACGAATGACTGTAATGCCTTCAGAAGCCTCTGACTGACCTTGCGCCATCATTTCATTTGCTATTTTTGTATCTGCTTGAATTTGATAAAGTAAATGGTTAATATCGGTTGCTGCTAGCTGGGATTGTTCAGCAAGTTTTCGAACTTCATCAGCAACAACAGCGAATCCTTTTCCATGTTCACCAGCACGGGCCGCTTCAATGGAAGCATTTAAAGCGAGCAAATTCGTTTGTTCCGCGATATTAGAAATGGATTGAAGTGCAGTATCAATATGATTCGTATGTGTAATGAGCCGCTCTACTACTTGTGATGTAGCGTTAACAGCTTCGTTAATGGTATGCATTTGTGTAATAGATTTCTCAATGACTTTATTACCACTATCTGCTTTTTCTGAAGTTGTAACAGCTAGGCTAGCAACAGAAGAGGCAGATTCTGCAATCCGCTGAACACTCGTTGTCATATCATCCATTGCAGTTGAACTTTCCTCGATGCTGGAGACTTGTGAACGAATATTATGCTCAAGGGCATTCATAGTTTCTTGCGTTTTTGCTGTGTTTTCCATAGAAGAAGTTGTTTCGATAAACACATTTTCAGACGCTTCTTTTACACTTGTTGATGTTTGTTGCACTTGTTTTATTATACGTTGTAAGTTAGCAAGCATTTGATTAAAGGAATTGGCGATATCACCAATTTCATCTTTACTCGTTACGTGCAATCTAGCAGTTAAATCGCCATCTTGAGAAGCTAATTCTTTTAATTTCTCATCAATTTGTCGTATCGGTTTAACGAGTTTACCAGAGAACCACCATGCTAATAAGATAGAAGTTATTGTACATGTAATGAGTGAGAAGAAAATAATATATTGAATAAGAGATGAAGAAGACTCTACGTCAGCAATTAATGTGTCACGTTTATCATTTTCTTCATTTGCATATTTCGTAAAACGACCTAAAAGGTCATTTACATAATCGGTTTGAGCTAAAGCGATTTTGGAAGCTTCTTCCCATTTTCCTTCGCGAGCGAGAGGGAGGACTTCATTATCTATGACGCTGCGCCATTTTCCTCCCATTAAAATGGCTTCTTTCATTCCTTCTGGAAGTTTTTTATCACTTGTTACTTTTTCTCTAGTATCAGCCAGTTTTTTTCCTTCTCGGTTGAATTTATCTAATCCTTTTTGATCATGTGATAGTAAATATTCTTGTAAACCAGCAACTTGTGCTTGGAACCAATCACCGCGTTCTTTTAAAATTGTTGCTCTTTTGGATACATCATTTTTTAACGTTTCAATTTCACTTGCTTGGCTCATGGCGAATGAAAGAATAACAATAAGAGCGATGCTAAATAAAGAAGAAATGCTTAAGAGTGTGAACAGTAGTTTTTTTCGAATACTAACATATTTCATCGTTACCCCTACCTTTAAAAACTGTTTATTATAATTTATGAATATTAAGAGCAGAATTAATAAAAACATCATTATGAAGTTATTAATCTGTTCAATGAAAATTATAGCAGATAATGGAAGATGGCAGATTGATATGAGTAAATGTTCTTAAAATGTATACATTTGTATATCAAAAAGTTCATAAATAAAAATTAGAAATACTATTGTAATTTGAAATAACATCATGTATACTTCTAATTAGTTGATAACGATTATCAGTATCAACTATGAACATTACTCTTCGTTATGTTGGTCATACCCCTTTTTGACGACGTAAGTCAGAGACGAAATGTTGAAATATCTTGTGTCCTATTCTACAGAATTATGGTAATCTCCAACCTCAACTTATATGCGTGAGCATGCAAAAAGGATCCTATCCGTGAAGGGATCCTTTTTTGCATGCTGTCGCAATTAATGTATATAGACCGGGTATTCGTTCTTCAATTCCTTCCGGTGCAGTAGAAGGAAAGACCCATCTTTGATGGGAACCGTGTTCTTCAACTAGTTTTTCAATTTTAAAATGTTCTTCTGCAAGTGTTGTAATAATTTCTCCTAGCGTCCAACGACGGATGGTTGTTTTAGGTAACGATTCTTTCTGCGCTTCTGTAAGAAGGATGCTATAAGCAACATCATCTTCAATTAATTCTTCATCGAAATAATTCCCATTGGCCTGAAATGAGGGATGGTCTACTCCTAATAATTTAGTGTAAACAGGATGATAGTCACGAAGAATAAGCATTCCATCTCGCTTAAGTAAGGTAGTAATTTTTTGGAAGAGCGGTTTTAAATCTAGAAAGTAATGGAGTACACCAAGTTCCAGCAATACGATATCAAATGATTCGGAGAGTTGGACATTTAATACATCAGAAACGATATACTGGATAGAGACACCGGCTGCTTCAGCAAGTTCGTTTGCATATTTTGCATTACTTGCTGAAATATCAACAATCGTTACGTCAGCCCCTAAAAGAGCAAGAGAGACGGCTTTATTTCCTTTTGACCCGAGTAAATTAATAATACGTTTTCCTTTTGGAGATTGTATGTAAGGTAAATAGTGATCTACCTCGCGCATAGGATTTTCTATGAGCTTTTTCGCATAATCAGCTGGCGCCCCGTGGCGATTCGTCCAAGCTTCATAAGCAGCTGCATTCCAGCTTTTTTCATTACGTGTGCTTAGTTGTTTTTGATTCAATCGTATCACTCCTTTTGTGAACGTATAGGTATTCGGCAGGGGGATGGGATTTCCTTTTCTTCTTGGATAAAAGTTTGATTTTTCTGTGATTAAATCGTACAATACATGTTATACGTAAAAGCGTTGAAAAGGAAAAGTAGGATGAACACATTCTTTCCAGAGAGCTTCGGTAGCTGAGAAGAAGCAAGAATATTCATTTGAACAATGGCCTTTGAGCTTCGTCCTGAACTTATCAAATGATAATAGTAGGCGGCGACGAGAGTTGGTACTCGTTATCAAAACCACAGTATAAGAGCATATAGCTCCGTACTTGTTAAGGCTAATTATGTGAGTAATTAGCGAAATAAGGTGGTACCGCGACTGTTTATACAGCCCCGCCCTTATCTTTTTTAAGATAAGGGCGGGGCTTTTTGTATTTTAAAGGAGGAATATAAGATGAGTATTTTTATTGGAGGCGCTTGGCCGTATGCAAATGGTTCGTTACATCTTGGACATATTGCGAGCTTGTTACCTGGAGATATTTTAGCACGTTATTACCGGGCAAAAGGTGAGAATGTGTTGTATGTTTCGGGAAGTGATTGTAATGGAACACCGATTGCAATTAGGGCAAAACAAGAAGGAGTGACGGCGAAGAAAATTGCTGATAAGTATCATGAAGAATTTGAGCGATGTTTTCAGGATTTAGGTTTTACGTATGATTGCTATACACGTACAGATAGTGAGCACCATCATGAAACGGTTCAAAAAGTTTTTTTACGTTTATTAGAAGAAGGCTACATTTATAAAAAAACAGTGGAACAAGCATATTGCGAAACGTGTACGCAGTTTTTACCTGATCGTTATGTAGAAGGCATTTGTCCACATTGTCATGAAGCAGCGAGAGGAGATCAATGTGATGCGTGTTCTGCTATTTTAGATCCACTTGATTTGTTAGACAAGAAATGTAAGTTATGTGGTAGTACGCCATCAGTACAGGAAACAGAACATTTTTATTTCGCATTGCATACATTTCAGCACCAAATTAAAGAGTCTGTAGAAATTGCAAAACAAAAAAGAACATGGCGTGACAATGCAATTCAGCTAACAGAAAGATATGTAAAAGAAGGGTTACAAGATAGGGCAGTGTCACGTGATTTACCAATCGGAGTTCCAATTCCGGTATCGGGATACGAAGATAAAAAAATTTACGTATGGATTGAAGCGGTGACAGGCTATTATTCAGCGAGTAAACATTGGGCTGAAGGAACAGGGAAAGATGATCAAGAGTTTTGGGATAGAGAAGCGAAAACATATTATGTGCACGGAAAGGATAATATTCCGTTTCATTCTATCATTTGGCCAGCGGTATTGCTTGGAATAGGAGAAGGGGCAATTCCTCGTCATATCGTGTCGAATGAATATTTAACAGTTGAAAAAAGAAAATTATCGACAAGTAAAAACTGGGCAGTATGGGTACCTGACATATTAGAACGCTATAATCCAGATTCTATTCGTTACTTTTTAACAGTCAATGCACCAGAAAATCGCGATACTGATTTTTCATGGCGAGAATTTATTTACAGTCATAATAGTGAATTGTTAGGTGCATACGGGAACTTTGTAAACCGGACATTAAAGTTTACTGAAAAATATTATGATGGCATTGTACCAAAGGGAAGTATTGATGTAGAGCTGAAAGATAAAGTAGAAGGATTATATAAAAATGTAGGAGAGGCGATTGAGCAAACTAAATTTAAGGTAGCGCTAGAATCAATATTTGATGCAGTACGTTTTGCAAATAAATATTTTGATGAGAGACAACCGTGGAAACAACGAGAAGATGATCCAGTTTCATGCGAAGAGACGATTTATAACTGTGTGTATCTCATCGCTAATTTTGCAAATCTCCTTGAACCGTTTTTACCATTTTCAAGTGAAAGAGTTAGAAACACATTATCGATTGTTAAAAAGAATTGGGAACCTCAAAATACGTTACCGAATCAAATTAATAGTGTGCAGCCATTATTTGAAAGAATCGATGTAAAACAAATTGAGTGTGAGATAGAGAAACTATATGGAGCGGTAAAGTGAGATAGAGAAAAAGACCTTTCAAGTGAATGAAAGGTCTTTTGTTATGCAGTATGTATACTATTCCGTTCCTTCCCTTTCCTAGCCGTAAGTAGCTGAGGAGTGAAAATCCCAAGTAGTATAAAGATTATCCCAATCCACTGCATGAATGTTACGACTTCATGTACAAGTGTAATAGAAGCGATGATGGCCGTTGGTAATTCAGCTGCTCCTAGTATTGTACTAAGTCCTGTTCCTACTTTCGGTACGCCAATTGAAAAACAAATGACAGGTACGACAACACCGAATAATCCGAGGAAGAAAGCGTATTTCCAAAGACCGGCTTGCAGGGCACCGTCTGTTAAAAAGGTTGGTGGGAAGAATAGGCATACGATAAGAGTAGCGCTTGTTGTCATAAGAAAGCTTTTCGTATAAGGCGGAACTTCTGTAGCAACGCGCCCACTTGCAAAAACATAGAATGAAAAAGAGACAGCGGCTAATAGACCAGAGATAATACCTTTCATGGAAAAGTTTTGTCCAAGACCTTCAAAGACACCGCCTGCAAACAATGTACCAGTAAATAAAATAATGATAGATATAACTTTTTCACGGCTTGGAAATGTTCGATTGGCAATTGCTTCAATAACTACACCAATCCATGTGAACTGGAAAAGTAGGACGACAGCGATAGATGCTGGTAGTTCTTCTACAGAAATAGCGTAGAAAATACCAGTCATACTCATTGTTGTGCCAACTGTTAGTAAGGAGAAGAATTGTTTTTTTGTTACTTTATGACGTGAAACGAAAAGAACGAGTAGAAGAAGCCCAATCCATCCGAAGACATATTGTCCTCCTAATAGTTGATGTGCTGAAAATCCATCAATAAATCCGAGTTTGAAAATAGTTGAAAGTACACCGTAGCTACAAGCTCCGAATAAAACGAGTAATGAATACTTAAATTTCTCCATGAAAATCCTCCTTTTAAATAATAAAAAACGCCCGCTATCCAAATAAGGATAACGGGCGAACGAAACAGAGTAAGATACTCTACAAAATTCCGCCACTCATACGAAGTATGAATTTGGGGTATGAAATTGTAGTAGGTTTTTACATTGCTTTTGGGAATACAATAGAACATTTTACACCTTGAGGTGTGTTTTGTATCCCATAAGGAAACTGATGTTTATCTAGTATTTGTTTTACAATGTATAACCCAAGACCACTACCTTGTACTAAGCCATGTTTGTCAGGATTTGCGCGATAGAATGGCTCAAATAAATGGGCAAGTTTATCTTCATCTATTTGTGAACCTGTATTTAATACTTCTAATGCGTAACCGTTTGGTTTTTCATAAAGCTTTATATATACATGCTGATGGTCAATTGTGTAATGAATTGCATTTGAAATAATGTTAAAAATAGCAGTTTGAATAAATTTAGGATCAGCTAAAACTTGTACATCTTGTTTAATGTTAGATTGCACATTTAACTGCTTTACAGATACGAAATAATCTACTTTCTTCATAACATCCTCAATAATATTAGTTAATGAGATAACTTTTAAATCAGGCTTAAATTGAGGGTTTTGTATTTTGGATAATTCCGACATTTTTTCCGTTAATATGTTAATGTCTTGCATCATTTCATAGGAACGTTTTAAATATTTATCTCTATCTTTATAAGCTCCAATTCCGTGAATCATGCCATCTAGTTGTCCCATAACGGCTGCGATTGGTGTTTTTAATTCATGGGAAACCATAGACATAAATTCTTTACGAGATTGTTCTAATTGTTGTTCCTTTTTGAGTTCATTTCTTAAATCTTGATTGCTTGCATGTAAATTCTTCACAATATTTGGTACTTGTGAAGCAGCTACTTGCAAATTAAAGTCTGCTTGATCAGTATTTTTGTTAAGCAGCTTTTTATCTGAGAAATCAAGATTCATAATATCTTTTAGAGCGTCACTCATATATTGAAAAGGTTTAGCAATTAGTTTTGCATAAATTAAAGATCCGAGCAGAGATAATACAAGCATTGTTGCGCCAATATGTGGAGCTAATTGCTGCAGTACATCTGTTAATTTTGGATTATCTTGTGCATCATTTGCTTTACTTGCTGCATTTTGTTTATGTAAGGCATCATTAGTAGCGACTTGCTTTTCCGTTTCTGTAAGTGGAGCAGAAGCGCTATTTTTCCCCGAAATATTTTGAGTATGTTCTTTTGCTTTTGCAGTTTGGCTAGGCTGCAAAAGGTGATTGATAGCTGTAGAGAGTGATTTATAATCTATAATAGAGGATTGGAAATTAAAAATGTCTCCCTGTGATACAGCTTTATTTTGATTCGTTTTACTTTGGTCGTTTTGTTTATCTGAATCCGCTTGTTCTGTAGTCAGCATTCCAGTTTCTTTCGCAAAACGTTCTTTATCGTAGTCTGAAGCTAAGAAGTAAATAATTTGATAAAGACAAAGTGATAAAAGAATACAAAATAATAAGGTTTTGATGAAAATATTTTTGGTGATGTTGTCTTTGCTACGATTCGATTTTGTAGCCAATGCCTTTCACCGTTTTAATATAAGGAATTCCTAATTTTTTTCGTAAGTTTTTAATATGTGTATCTATAACTCTTACATCACCATAATGTTCATAGCCCCATACCTTATTCAACAAATCACTTCTTGATAATACTTTTCCTCGATTTTGCAGTAAAGTATAAATAATTTCAAATTCTTTTGTTGTCAATTCAATTTGATTACCATGAACATAAGCGGCATATGCTGTAGAATTTAACATCAATTCATGGAATTGTAGTATAGTTGCAGCTTCGGCTTCCTTCGTTGCTGCCCTTCTTAATACGGCTTCTACACGTTTAATAAATACGGTGTAATGGAACGGTTTTGTAATATAGTCATCAATACCTAACTCAAATCCTTTAATTTCACTTTCTTCATTATGTAAGCCTGTTAACATAATGATTGGTACATCAGATTGTCCTCGCATAATTTTACAAATACTATAGCCATCTATATCTGGTAACATCACATCAAGGAGGACAAGATCGTATGAATTTTTTTGGAAAAGAAGTATACCTTCTGTTCCAGCGCCAACAACATCAACGGTAAAATTTTGTGCCATTAGAAATTCACGAATCAGTTCTTGTATATCTGGGTTGTCTTCAATCACCAGTATATGCGTCATAGTAACACCTCCTAAATAACGCTTTTAACTGCAATATTCGAATTCATCATTTTTCCGATGACTCAGATTGTTTATACATATAATAAGCCCCCGCCATAAAATAATCATGAAAGTAGCAAGGGGAGTTGTTTAGTGAAACTGAATATTTAAGAATTACAGTAATTCTATTATAGTATGTATTGTAAAATTTATAAAATATTATAACTGTATAATTTTAATATCCATGTTTATCAATGTTTGGATGTTATTTAACACAATCTATTCCTATTATATATGTAAATACAGTTGTTTTGCTACTGTAAATGAAGAAATAAAATAAGCCAAGACATAAAATTCTTGGCTACATGTAAATCGCGCTTTGAGGTTATTTTACAGTGACAGTAGCTTGCTGGGGAATACGCTCAAATAACCAGTGTATATCATTGTTATACATACGAATACAACCTAGTGTTGTCCACTTACCAATTGCCTGATTATTGTTCGTACCATGAATCGCATAAGTTGTTCCGTAAGTTCCTGCCATGTTTAGTCCGAGCCAGCGGTCACCAAGTGGATTACGTGGATCGCCGCCTTTAATTTTGCCTGTATAATAAGGACGATTTTTAATTTTATTTACGATTTGAAAAGTACCTTTAGGTGTAGGAGTAGCTGCTTTTCCAGTAGCGACAGTAAAACTCTTTATGAATTTTCCGTTTTGATAATAATCCATTTTATTTAACTGTGTATTCACGATAAGCTGATCATTTGTTGTAGCTGCCTCAGCATTTGTGAATGGAATAGTTAAAAATCCTAATGATAATAGTGCGCTTAATAATAGTTTTTTCATTATATTCTCCTTTTTACTATTGTAGTAGTCTTACATACAATGAATTTGCAATCCTCGTAATACTTTATTTACATTTTCATCTAATGTTTCAAAGAAAGTAGTAATTTTGGCATTGTATTTGTTGTTTTTATCAATAAGTAATCTTTCATTTAATAAAAGTTCCCCATGTAGTCCAAAGCTTTGAACTTGAATATTTAATTCATCTTCAGTTTCAGAAATAATTGGTAAGAAGTAGTGAAAAGCTTTCGTTGGAATGATATAGCTTTTGCCAATCATGCTTTCTTGATTTGAATTAATCCATTTTTTCGTGACAATTTTAATGTTCTTTTTTGAAACGATAAAAGATAGTGTAGTAGATTTTGTTAAACTTACGTCAAATTCACTTGTTTCACATATGTGTAAATTAAAAACGGTTTCATTTTGATGAGATTCAACATTTGTATTAATAAAATCGTGCATTTTATAAGCTTCCATTTCTTATTCACCCTTTTTTCAATTTCGAAAAGCTATTCATATTTATTCAAATTAATGCTTAGTCATTTATTGGTTAAATTTTTCAACAAATTCCGATATAATCTTACAATACGTATATGAAGCTAATATGAAGTTAGTATGAGTTTGTAGTGGTTTTTTATTAAGAACAAAATATAACGATTTTTAAGTGTTAAAAAATGGATAAAAACTGCATGTTAAGCCCTCAGTTTCGTACGGTATATATTTGTTGAATTGTTTTTGAATGAAAGTAAATAGAAGGAAATAAAGAACAGAAAGTTTTAGTGTGAGCCTTACAAAAATGTAATAAAAATGTAAGCTATTGTGATAGTTATTTCGACAATTTTTTTATACAATAATAGTAAGAAGTTGTACGTGATTGAAAGGAGAGATGACATGGAATGGATTCATGAATTATTTCAGCAATACGGGTACTATGTTGTACTTGTTGGTTTGCTGTTAGAATATATTGCACTTCCGTTTCCGGGAGAGCCAACATTAGCATATGCGGGATTTTTAGCACATAAGGGTGATTTAAGCTTACCGATTTTAATCATTCTATCCTTTATTGGGACAAGTGTAGGAATGACGATTCAATACTTTTTAGGAAATAAATTAGGTATGCCCTTTATTCAAAAGTATGGGAAATACGTATTTTTAACACAAAGAAAAATCGACTTAACAAGAATGTGGTTTGATAAGTATGGCTATTTCCTAATCTTTATCGGTTTCTTTATTCCTGGTGTACGTCATTTTACAGGGTACTTTGCAGGAATTATTAACTTACCATTCCGTCGCTTTGCAATTACAATTTACTCAGGTGCTCTATTTTGGGTATCATTCTTCTTAATCGGTGGTTACTGGTTAGGTGGAAACTTACATGATATTTTTGGAGTGCTAGAAGGTCATATCGGTAAAATCATTATTGGAGTTATCGTTATCGTAGCAGTTACGTTAGGCGTTCGTTTCCGCAAACAGTTAAAACAAGCATTATTACAAAACGCAAGTTAATATGGAATCCATTCTATGTCAGAATTTAGGGAGGCAGTGCAGACGCACTGCCTTTTTTATTTTCCAATCTATTTTAATAAGTTTTTGTTTACCTGTTTAAAACTCTATAGAGTATCTTGTCAATTATTAACGTCAAAATGACAATTATAATTGACAAAAATAAGGATATTATTTACAATTTTAATTAAATAAATGAAAAAGAGGGAAGACATGAAGCTGCAAAATCGAGTGAGAGAATTGCGAGCAAAGCATCGTTTATCACAAGGGGATTTAGGGAAAGCGATTGGCTCATCAAGGCAAACAATCAGTTTAATTGAGCGCGGGGATTATGCACCATCTATTGTATTGTCGTTAAAAATCGCACACATTTTCAATGTACCTGTGGAGGAAATATTCACACTAATCGAGGGGGAAGAGGATGATGAAGAGTAAACGAGGGGAACAATTTTTTAGTTTTTGCAAACTCATATTAAGTATGGTAGCTGGCTTTTTTGCATCTTATATAGCTTTAGATTTACTCTCGGATGAACCGAGAAAATTATCACCCAATATATTAATAGGTGTATGTACTATTTTTGGAATGATAATGATGTATTACACTTGGAAGAATACACGTATGTTAGCGGAGGCACGCGATGAAGAAGAGAGCGTACAAGGCAGGAAATTAGGCATTATAAGTATATATTTACGTGTAGGTGATATAGTTACGCAGGCGTGGTTTGTATATGCAGTTATTACATGTAGACGTGCACTGTTGCAGGATACAAATGTTTCATTTGCAGTGTGGAATTTAGTAGCTTCTATTGTTTGTTTAACGATTGTAGTGGTTATCGGGATTATAACAAAAAATCGTTATAACAAGCTATATCCTGAACAAGGTGTAACGTATATAGAATCGATGAAAATGTGGACGAAAAACGCAGATGAAGGATTAAAGCACATTGTGCATGAAGCTGGATATAAAGCGTATGAATTTACGAATAAAGTATTGGCATATCTATGGTGGGCTGCCGTTATATATACAGCGGTTAGCGATATTGATTTTGTATTAATCGGCTTAATCTCATTTATTTGGATATTGCATCTCGGAAAGTTCATGTACGAAATGCATAGAAAAATGATTTATTAAGGGGAGAAAAAAGTGGATATTTTAAGAAGGCCGGCTGGTTCTATGACGGCGGCGTTAGTTTTGTCCATTTTATACGGAGTAATCCGAACTGAGAAATTAGAAGTAATTTTGAACCTATGGGCAATAGTTGGAATTTCATTGTTAGTGTTAGCCATTCATGAGCTAGGACATGTAGTATTTGGTGTAATAGGTGGTTTGACATTTAAATTTATGACAGTAGGACCCATTACTATTCAAAAAGAAAAAGGAAAATTACGCATTCGAGAAAATAAATTATGGGCGTACTTTGGAGGCGTTGCAACACTAGTACCACCTTCTATAGAGACACCGAATCTTTCGAAAAAATGGGCGTGGCTCACTTTAGGTGGACCGATTACGAGTTTACTATTTGGTATTACTTTCGGTTACATATACATGGTGAGTTATTATCAATATCTTTTATATTTTTCTGTTTTACACTTTGTGATTTTTGCAGCTACAATCGTACCGATAAAAGGAACGTTTTTGAGTGATGGTATGCAATTTCTTATTTTAATTAAAGATGATGAAAAGGCGAAGCAGCATTTATATAATATTCAAGTATCGAGTGAGTTATTTAGTTATAAAAGGCCGAAAGACTGGGATGAGAGATTAATAGAACTTAGTGAGGAAAAAATAAAAGAGGATAAAGAAATAAGAGAGATAATGAGCGGACTTATGCTCGTCTTTTGTGCCAGAGCTGATCAAAAGGGAATGGAAAGAGCGATACCGTATATAGAACAAATTATTCGAATACCTGTAACGAAGGAAAATAAATTTTTCGTTAGTAGTTTTCATAGTTGGTATCTTTTATATAAAGCTCTTTATCAGATGGATAGTCTTTCTTTGCAAGAAGCGAAGAAACATGGGAAGACCATTACAAAAATAGACTTACATGGATATTATCGCACACAAGGAATTATTAAATATTTAGAGGGCAATATGGAAGCCTCACACATTTATATGAGGAAAGCTGATAAAGACTTAACGAGTGCCGAGAAGAGTGAGATGGGATATTTACAATTGGAGAGAGAATGGTTTGAGCAGCTAAAGAAGAGGGTATCTTACGATGGGTGAGGTATCCTCTTTTTTCTATGTCGTCTTATGCCGTTCCATAAAAAGTCTGGGACGAGTAAAATAAGATATGAAGAGCAAAGCTTGGAGGAATTCTACATGGAAATTTTAACAATTATTTTAATAGTCTTGCTCATTTATGCTGTTTTTAAAGTAGCGTATGTAGCATTAAAAATACTCGCGATCTTATTAATTATCTTTTTAATCGTAGAGTTCGGCAGTAAATTGCTTGGGGGATAGGGTATGTTGTGCGTTTTGAGTGTCGAAGAATGTCGGTAAGTCGATATCCTATGTCGAACCGTCGATATAATGAAAAAATCGCCGATATAAGTGGAGAAATCGTCGATATATTTGAAAAATCGCTGATATATTCCAGTGGATACTGGATGGGGTATATGGAAAAGGAGTTGCCCTGAGGGTAGCTTCTTTTTATTGTGGTGCCGGGGTATAGAGGATGAATAGGTTGTCGAAGAATATCGGTAAGTCGATATGTTGTGTCGAACCGTCGATATAATGAAAAAATCGCTGATATATTTCGGTGGATACTAAGTGGGGTATATGGGGAAGGGGTTGCCACGGGGGTAGCTTCTTTTTATTGTGGTGACCGGATCTGCAAAACAAAATAAAAAAAGCTGGAAGAATATCTTCCAGCTTACGAGTTACTTTCAATTTGGCGACCGTTTTCTTCTTCATTGTCTTGTAATAGGTTGAATACGTCTGCTAGGCAGAAGGCAATGAACCAAGTCCATAGACCGTGGAAGAAAGCTGAGCTTAATTGAAGTGGTAATGTATAGTTTGTCATTGAGTAGGAAATACATCCACCAACGATTCCGATCATTGTTAATAACATTGTTTTTTGCGCATTCTCTTCTGGATTGAAGAGGAAGTAAATATATCCGCCTAAAATTGAAGCGCTTACAAGGGTTTCGATTCCATTAAAAATGATATTCTCTCCAAGCTGAGTGTTTGTCCAGAAGCAGATTGTTCCGCCGATAATAGCAAACAGGACAGCTATTGTGTATCTTATATATTGATTCATATGTTCATCTCCTTATGTAATAAGATGATTTGGAAGTCAAAAAGGTAGGTATAGTATATTGAAGTGAATTTTAGTTGTAAGGATCTTTTTATAAAAAGATCAGTGAAGAATAACTAAGATGATCGGCTTTTAAACCGTTACGTGTATGGTGATTGAAATATACCCGACTTCTCGTTTCTTTTTGTTTGGAAAATATGAGAAACTTCCAAGTCTATATACTTTTTTGTGAGTCTGCTTTCATTATAACACATTTAGGGCCACAATAATAGAATTATCTGATTTTGTAATAAGTGTAAAAAATAAAAATCGCAAGGAAATACCACTAACAATGCAGTTTAGTGGAAGAAGGATTTTAATTTATTATGATGAAATATGTAATCAAGGTGAGATCTAAGAAGGAGGCTTAAATACTATAAAAAATGTTTTGTAGCATGAATGTAAGGGAGGAGAGCTAACTTGGAGATCACAACAGAAAGATTAATAATTAGACCTTTTAAGAGTACTGATTTACAGGATGTATTTGCTATTTATAATAATGATGATACATGTAAGTTCCTATTACATAATAAGTGGACTCATGAAGACATGCAGAAAAGATTTAATAAGAAGCTAGCAAACAATGTACTTACTGAAGAATCAATATTAAGTTTGGCAGTTATATACAAGACTAAAGTAGTTGGTGATTTATCCGTATGGTACACAAATATGAAAGATACTGTTGAGATTGGTTATAGTTTTTCAAATGAAGTAGCTGGGAGAGGTTTGGCAACAGAAGCAGTAAGTAGTTTGGTATTTAAATTATTTAATGAATGTAGTGTACATCGTATACAAGCTAATCTTGATGCACGTAATACAGCTTCAAAAAAATTGTGTGAACGAATAGGCATGAGAAAGGAAGCTCATTTCATACAAGATTTTTGGAATAAAAATGAATGGACAGATAGTTTTGTATATGGAATGCTATCCTCTGATTTGTAGTAATAAACTTCGTGATTTTATTATGCTAAAGGGTGCGTTAGTTGAATAACAAAGGGCATAACATATTATATATGACTAATATGTTATGCCCTTTAATGTATTAACCTTTTTTATATGCGTTTGAAACGGCCGACAATTTCAACTGTTTCAGTAATGTTCATAAATGCTTTGTTATCCACTTGACGGATAATACGTTTCATTTCGCCTAACTCATATCGAGTCACGACAGTGTAAATCATTTTTTTCTTATGGTTTGTATAGCCGCCGACAGCGTCTACCATTGTCACCCCGCGTATGCCGTGATGTAATAGTGCGCTTTTTATTTCCTCACCTTTTTCTGTAACTGTCATTATCGTTAATTTAATATGTTTTGTATGCACGGCATCAATTACTTTGCTGACTACAAACCGGCTAATTAACGTATAAAGCGTAATATCCCATCCGAAAATAAATCCTGCTGCAACAAGTAAGATTAAGTTGAATCCAAAGATGATTGCTCCAATCGAAATATCTCGATGTTTTGCTACAATCAATCCAACGACATCAAAACCACCTGTTGACGAAGCAAATCGGAATATAATTCCTGAAGCTGCTCCGCAGATGACACCACCGAATACAGAAGAAAGTAAAATATCGTCTGAAACTTGGTGTACCGGGATAATGTTCATCGCTAAAGATGATACAGCTACAAAGTACGCTGTTAAAAAGGTTGTCTTCTTTCCTAAGTAAAAGTGACTTAAAATAAGAAGAGGAATGTTTAGTAAAAAGATAAGTGCACCGATATTGTAGTGCATTAAATAACCGATAATCATCCCTACACCAGCGAATCCACCGCTAATCATATTATGCGGGATAAAGAACATATTCATAGAAATTGCATACAAAACAGAAGCTACGAAAATAACAACCAACTGTATGATAAATTCTAAGTGAAATGTTTTAGCTGCTGGGAAGGATAAAAAGGCGGTGTCGGGAACGTAATCGGCGTCTCCTAGTTGACCCATAGTATGTTTCATCTCCATATTCATTTTTGATTACATGAAGAGAATAAAGGTTTTTTCAAAAACTGGCAATAGTTTTATTATAATACAAAAATTTTATAAATTTCTAATAAATCAAGCCTATTCATTGATGTGTGTGAATATACTAAAGAAAGCGAATACAATGTTTCTTAATTATTGTTTTCTTGAGAAAATATGCAAAATGCTTTTTTTGACGATAAAAGGAAATAGAGAATGTTTGCCGAATGTGCTAAAATGACCTTATTAAGGATGTGAAGCGATGGAATTTTTATTGCAGGATGCAATTCTATATATATCGTTTGTAACGACAGCACTTTGTTTATTAGAAGTTTTCTTTCTCGCTAATGTTTCTCGCTTTGTGCGTCAGCAAGCATCGAGCGGTAGACAAAGAGCTTTTGCGTTAGTTGATACATGTGAAGATAGTGCAGGGAATGTACCGCTATTTTCAATTTTTTATAAATATGGAATGATTCGTTCTGTACGCAGACAAGAATCAAGTGAAGAGAATGACGAGGTCGGTCCGTATACACCAATGTTTCGCTAAATAATTACGAAACATTGGAGGAATGAACATGTTAAAATCATACCGAGCTGTGCTCGTTAGTTTATCATTATTACTTGTTTTTGTTTTATCTGGTTGCAGTAATGCGGCCCCAATTGATGCACATAGTACTGGGATTTGGGATCATTATTTCGTATATCCAATCTCGTATATGATTCAATTTGTTGCTCATCATATACCGAGTGGAAGCTTCGGGATTGCCATCATTATTATGACGCTCGTTATTCGTTCAGCAATGATTCCATTAGCTGTTTCGCAATATCGTGGCCAAGCGAAAATGAAAAAAATGCAACCTGAATTACAGAAGCTAAAGAAAAAACACGGTGATGTAAGCAAAGACCTTGAAAAACAAAAACAGTATCAAAAAGAAATGTCAGAACTAATGAAATCAGGCGGTTGGAATCCACTTGCTGGTTGCTGGCCACTATTAATACAAATGCCGATTTTCTCTGCTTTGTATTATGCGATTAGCCGAACAGAAGAGATTCGCACATCTTCATTTTTATGGGTGAACTTAGGACATGCAGATCCTTATCATATATTACCGATTATTGCAGCGCTAACGACATTTATTCAAATGAAAGTTTTCCAATCAAATAGTACGCCTGGAGAACAAGTACAAATGCTAAAAATACAGCAAATTATGATGCCGGCAATGATTCTATTTATGGGATTTGCGGCGCCATCCGGACTTGTGTTGTACTGGATAACAGGTAACTTATTTACAATGATGCAAACAATTGTATTAAGAAAAGTAATGGAACGTGAAGAGTTACAATTACAAGATGCATAGAGAAACACCGCTCGTGATGAGCGGTGTTTTTTTGTTAAGGTGTTAAGGAAATTTTAAGAAACCAACATTACGATAGGCATTGTATACGGAAGTGTACATGCTTTAGAACAATGAAGGAGGAAATTTCCTATGAAGAAGAAAACAGTTGGATATTTAGCGATTGCAGGTGCTTTATCATTCGGAATCATTGGAGGAGTCGGTATTCCGGCATTCGCGGCAACGAATACCCCAGCAACTGAACAAGCTACAAAAACGGTGAAAAAAGATTTAGATGACGCTACAAAACAAAAAGTAAAAACAATTATGAACGATACAAAGAAACAGTTAGAGGAACTTGGTGTAAAGCTTCCTGAGAAAGAGCAACGTAAAGAAATGTTTGTGGGATTAGATGAAGCAACAAAAGAGAAAGCGAAGTCGATTTTAGAGCAAGAAAATTCTGGTAAATTAACAAGAGAACAAGCAAAAGAAGAATTAACAAAACTAGGATTAAAGTTGTCGGAAAAGGGTAAACACAAAGAAATGTTTGCGGGATTAGATGAACAAACGAAAGAAAAAGCGAAATCCATTTTAGAGCAAGAGAAGTCTGGGAAATTAACACGTGAACAAGCGCAAGAGGAATTAACGAAACTAGGTGTGAAATTCCCAGAGAAAGGTAAGCGTAAAGATATGCTTGCTAATTTAGATGAACAGACGAAAGAAAAAGTGAAGTCAATTTTTGAACAAGAAAAATCCGGAAAATTAACGCATGATCAAGCAGAAGAAGAATTAACGAAGTTAGGCGTGAAACTCCCAGAGAAAAAGAAGCATGAAGATATATTTGCAGGATTAGATGAGGCAACAAAAACAAAAGCAAAAGCGATTTTAGACAATGAAAAGAAACAATTAGAGGCATTGAATGTTGATTTACCGAACCATAAGTTTTTTATGAAAAAAGATGAAAAATAATTGAATTACGTAGCTTTCGTGTGGGCAACCGGAAGGTACAGGCGTGAGGGGGCTTTCTTTTGAAAGACCTCCTTTTACTGTTGGCGTTTTTTGTTGGTAAATCGATATATTTGAAAAATCGCTGATATAATTTGAGTTGTGGTCGATATATTTTGAAAATCGCTGATATAATTTTTACAGCTACACTGCTCCAAAGATACGGGGGAGTTAGAGAAATATTACAGCTTCTGTTATAATATAAGAAGAGAAATATTTCCTATGTTATATAAAAAAATATATTGATTTTTTCTAACAATTCAATATAATGAACAATAACTACAAAATTCGACATCAAGAAGTGATGATGAGGACACGATCAATTTTTTACGATTCTCAGAGAGGGAAGCCTTTGGCTGTGAGCTTCCTAATACGGAAAAATGGATTACCACCTCTGAACTGCAGCAGTGAACGAACATCTAGTAATTGCTTGCCGGCAAAAACCGTTATTTGGACTTGAGAAATTGGTGAAGTGTGTTACTTTACGAATTGAAACAAGGGTGGAACCACGAATACAGCACTCGTCCCTTTTTTAGGGAGGAGTGTTTTTTTATTTCATTTTTGCATCACACTAGGATTGGAAGGAGGATACGCAGCATGCATCATGATGAGAAAAACAAAATTGGTTTAACGGTAGCACTTTCTATCGTAGTAGGAACGATTATTGG
The DNA here is from genome assembly GCF_050630465.1 of Bacillus basilensis. Lineage (NCBI taxonomy): Bacteria > Bacillati > Bacillota > Bacilli > Caryophanales > Bacillaceae > Bacillus > Bacillus basilensis. Next base: position 88,370 of record NZ_JBNTQO010000020.1, read on the forward strand.
ATCTGGTGTGTTTATGAAACCAGGGAGCGTATTAGATTACTCAGGGAGTTCTAATATGGCCATTCTTGCTTGGGTAATTGGTGGTCTGTTGACGTTAGCGAGTGGTTTAACAGTAGCTGAAATTGGAGCGCAAATCCCGAAAAATGGTGGGTTGTATACGTATTTAGAGGAGATTTACGGAAGTTTTTGGGGATATTTATCAGGCTGGATGCAAACGATTGTGTATGGACCAGCTATTATTGGAACATTAGGGTTGTACTTTAGTTCTTTAATGATTAATTTTTTCTATTTAGATAAAGTATGGAATTTACCAATCGCAATTGGAACAGTTGTGTTCCTTGGCGTTGTAAATAGTATGGGAACAAAATACGGAGGTATCGTCCAAACGGTTACGACAATTGGGAAGATGATTCCAATCGTATTAATTGTTGTGTTAGGTTTTTGGAAAGGAAATAGCGATATCTTTAACGTAGTTGTACCGATATCAGAAAATCAAAGTATCGGGATGGCAATTTTAGCAACGTTATTTGCTTATGACGGCTGGATTTTACTCGCTTCGATTGGCGGAGAAATGAAGAATCCAACAAAGTTATTACCGAAAGCAATGACAGTTGGGATTTTAATTGTAACGGCTGCTTACGTGTTAATTAACTTAGCTTTATTAAATGTATTACCAGCAACGCAAATTGTAGAACTTGGAGAAAATGCAACAGCGACAGCTGCGGGCATGCTACTTGGAGAATATGGTGGGAAAATTATTAGTATCGGTATTATCGTTTCTATTTTCGGTTGTTTAAATGGAAAGATTTTAACGTTCCCACGTATCCCGATGTCGATGGCAGAACGTGGACAACTCCCATTTGCTAAGTTTATTGCAAAGGAAAGTCCAAGATTTAAAACACCAGCAAATGCGATTACTGTTGAAATCATTTTAGGAATTATTTTAATGATTATTAGTGATCCGAATAAGCTATCTGAGATTTCCGTATTCATTATTTATATTTTCTATGTAATGACGTTTATTGGTGTCTTCATTTTAAGAAAACGTAATAAGAATAAAGAGCGTGCATACAGTGTACCGTTATTCCCAATCGTACCAATCGTCGCGATTTTAGGTTCGTTCTTTGTAATTGGTAGTGCGATTATTAATGATCCGGTAAGTTGTTTCTTATCCATTGGAATGGTATTTACTGGACTTCCGGTATATTGGTATTTAAATAAGAAGAATAAAAATGAAGTGTCATGATTGAAGGGTAGGCGTATAATACGCCTACCTTTTTTACTGTAAAAAAATTGTACTTGTATTCAATTTCTATTTTGGTTACTATAGTCGTAGTAACCAAAATAGAAAGCGTGGGGAAAGACTTGAATTTTCGTGTGTACATTTTAGCTATCGCGGCTTTCGTAGTCGGAACGGTTGAGCTAATTATAGGAGGAACGCTTGATTTAGTTGCCAATGATTTAGGAGTATCTATTAGTGCAGCTGGTCAGCTTATAACAATATTTTCAGTAGTATTTGCTTTATCAGGTCCGGTTTTATTAGCGTTAACAGGGAAGTTTGAGAGAAAAAGATTATATGTTGGGGCATTATCAATTTTCTTAATCGGAAATATCATTTCAGCATTTAGCGTGAATTATGGAATGTTAATGTTCTCAAGGGTTGTTTGTGCAGCGAGTGGTTCGCTTATTATTGCACTGTCAGTAACACTTGCTTCTAGCGTTGTAGAACCGCATTTTCGTGCGCGAGCAATTGGAATCATTTTTATGGGGATCAGTGGATCGCTCGTACTTGGAGTACCGCTTGGTCTTGTACTCGGAAATGCATATGGATGGCGTGCACCATTTGTACTCATTTCGATCTTAACAGTTATGGCAATTTCTTGTATTTCATTATTCTTAACGAAAGTACCACCGACATCAGTGTTATCGATAAGAGAGCAAATTGCTACGTTAAAAGATAAGAAAATTGTCAGTGCACAGTTAACATCATTTTTATTTTTAACGGGTCATTTAACGCTATATGCATATTTAACACCATTTTTAAAAGATGTGATGCATGTGGAAGCGAATTGGATTAGTGTATTTTACTTCATTTTCGGAATTGCGGCGGTACTTGGAGGTGGCCTAGGGGGCTTTCTTGCTGATAAATGGGGATCGAAGAAAAGTATTATTTCCATCATTATCGTATTTGCATGTGCGATCTTCCTATTGCCATTAATGACATTCTCATTCCCGCTTTTCATTATTATGATGGGACTTTGGAGTATGCTGAGCTGGGCTATTTCGCCAGCACAACAAAATTATTTAATTGAAATTGCACCAGAATCAGCTGGTATTCAGCAAAGTTTAAATAACTCTGCTCTTCACTTAGGGATCGCACTCGGTTCAACAGTAGGTGGAGTTGTTATTGAAAAATCATCTGTTATATACAATGCTTGGGTAGGTGGCGGCTTTATTATATTAGCGCTGCTTTGTGCAATTTTTTCGATTACGAGAGGACGTTCTACTCAGTTTGCGAAGGAAGAATCTATCGTTTGATAGGTTCTTTTTTATTTGTAAAAAATGGAAGGTTTTAGTGGAAAGGTGGAGAATTTGTATGTAGCGAGGTGATGGGTATGTATACGAATTTTTCAATTATTGGTCTTCTAATTTCAATGCTTCCGTTGTTTCTTATTATTCTTGCACTTAGATGGGTTCGTTTCATCTATCAAAATTCAGAGAAACAAGTGGAGCAGAATGAGAAAATCATTGAACTTTTGATGGAGATAAAGGAAAAAGATAAGTAATATGTATTCGTTTGAAATTTGTTTCTCGTAAGTTAAGAAGGCACTTATAAAGTGCCTTATTATTATTTTTGAAAATGTAAAACATGTGATATTCATTTGTCAATAGCAGCATGAGAACAAATAATTTTAAAGTTGCTTATTACTTTGGAACTTTCTCAACAATTCGACAAGATACTACAAAAAAACCACCTATTCTCTTTTTTTCACTATAAGTACAATGAAACAGTAAGATTGCTTCATGTAGAAATTTATATATGGTGGTGGAGAGAATGAAACGAAAGATGGTAGGAAAATGGTTTAGTTTTTTAAGTGCTCTTATTATTTTATTAGGAATTGCAATGCCACAAGTAAAGGCAGAAGTAATGAACAGAGAAACATATAAGATGGATTGGAGCTATAGTAATTCGAAACAGCGTGACATAAAGACCGAAATAATTAAAACGGCTTCGGGTAGTATTGGGTATTGTTTAACGCCTGATTTACGTTCACCCAATGGGGATGATTTGCCTGAGATGGGGAAAACATCTGATGCCGTATATCGTATTTTATTAAATGGATATCCTCAAAAAAGTCCATCTGAATTAGGTGTAGCGACAACGGAAGAAGCGCATTATGCTACACAATTAGCAGTATGGATTGCAGCGAATGAATTAACGGAAGAAGATTTAGTTGCAAAAAATGAACGAGTACATAATCTTATGAAGCGTTTAGTAGAGGCTTCAAAAAAAGAAACTGGATCACAAGATGTATTCTTTAAAGTTAATCCTGTAGACACACAAACTGCTACACAAAAAGGAGAGTATTTAGAAACAGGATTTTATGCGATTCAAACGAATTCAGTTTCTGGCTCTTATACAATTCTTCCTGAAGGTGCTCCTAAAGGGATTCGAATTGTAAATGAACAAGGGGAAGAGAAAACTACATTATCAATTAACGAAAAATTCAGAATCTTAATCCCTAAAGATACGAGTAGTGGTAATTTTAAAATGAAAGTGAAGTCTACTTTAACAAATTTACAAGCAATAGCTTTTAAAGGATCAGAAAAGGTTCAAAATACAACGGTATTGTTACAAAGAAATAGTGAGAAAATCAGTACAGATTTAGTTGTAAATTGGGAATCAGTAGGCTCTTTAAAGATTATGAAATTAGGAGAAAAAAAGGAATTATTAAAAGGAGCGGTGTTTGAAGTTTCTAATGAAAACTTTAAACAAAATGTTACGACTAATGATAAGGGGGTTGCGGAGTTAGGTAATCTTCCAATCGGTATATATAGCGTCAAAGAAATTCAAGCGCCAGCTGGATATGTGTTAGACGGAAGTGTTAAAAAAATTGAAGTGAAAACTGGTGAAACTGCTGTATTAGAGTTGAAAAATGAAAATATAAAAGGTGAATTAGAAATAACGAAAGTAGATGTAGCGGATGGGAATACGAAACTGCCGAACACAGAATTTACAATCTACAACGAACAAGGGAAAGAAGTAGTAAAAGGAAAAACGGATGAAAAAGGTGTAGCGAAATTTAAACTACCATACGGAAAGTACACGTATAAAGAAACGATAGCACCGAATGGATATGTAATAAATGAAGAGACGTTCGCATTTGAAATAAAAGAGAATGGAGAAATTATTAAACATATCGTTCAAGATAAGAAGGTGGAAGGTGAGTTAGAAATAACGAAAGTAGATGTAGCAGATGGGAATACGAAACTGCCAAATGCAGAATTTACAATCTACAACGAACAGGGAAAAGAAGTAGTAAAAGGAAAAACGGATGAAAAAGGTGTAGCGAAATTTAAACTACCATACGGAAAATACACGTATAAAGAAACAATAGCGCCGAATGGATATGTAATAAATGAAGAGACGTTCGCATTTGAAATAAAAGAGAATGGAGAAATTATTAAACATATCGT
>NZ_JBNTQO010000021.1:0-80396 GCF_050630465.1 Bacillus basilensis
CCACAGAAAAATCCCCTTATAGTAAACAGGTTAATGTGCTTTCTTTTTCCTGTCTACTATAAGGGGATCATATCATTTATTTGTGCTCTTTCTTTTATTCTGCAAACAACATATCTCGAAACAATGTATTTAAACTCTCAATATCGATCCCTGATCCCTTTTCAATTCCTTTTACATATTGCTGATAGTAATGAATTTGTTCTTCTAAAAATCGATTCAACACTTCAATTTTCAAACCAATATCTAATTCAGTACCTGCTTTTTTCTTTATTAACAACTTTTCAATTTCATCTAATACGCTACGTTCTAATGATAACTCTGTAATCAATCGATCAAATTCTACTGGAGGCAAAGCTGTTTTCTCCTCTAGCCACTTACAAGCTAAAATAGGACGCAATACATAAAAATACTTTTTCAACTTTACATTCTCACCTTGCAAAAATTCACGATAATTTTTCGAAGCCATATGTAAATAATGATATATCGTTGCTTTTGGATCAAAATTCTTTTCACTCATTTGCTGAAGCTGTTCTGGAAAATTAGAGTTTTTCGAGTAAAAAATTGGTGATCGAATCCATTCCAGTAATGCTGGATTCGACTTTGCGAATAGTTGTAACGCCTTTTTAATATCCCATCCGCTTATATCTAAATCATCACTAATCGGATATTCAATTACATCACGTTTATCCTGAATTGATAAATACCATTCTACAGGGTGTATATAAACGAACCTAACATCATAATCACTATCTTTCGATGGAAATCCCCAAGCACGGCTCCCGGATTCCACCGCAAATAAAATTTTTACATCATTCTCTTTTTCAATTCTTTCTAACTCTGTCCTAATTTTCTCTCTCATTTCATACCCTCTCCATTTTTTGATTATTTCCTTGGAAATTCGACAAATATACTACTAAGTTTACTACATACTAAAATAGCTGTCAGAAAATTCCCGACAGCCTGTCAAAATTCCTCATTTTTTTATTTGTTCTTTTCTGTTACACTAACCGCAATTCGTTCAAACTCTTTTTGAATCTCCTCTTTATATGCGTCTACTTTTGAAAAATCCATAGCAGCAATATAAATTCGTTCTAATTTATCACGAACCGATTTTGCTTTCGCTAAGAAAGACATTGCCTCATTCATTTTTGCTTTATATTGAATCGACACGTCTCGAATTTCTGCCGCATACTTCTCATCTGTCCCTGGTGTCACAATCAGGGCATACATATCTATAATCTCATCACCTTCGCGACTTGGAAAATATTCATGTGGTGCGGTGCTATCAAAAATTGCAAACCCTAATTCTCTTACGATAACCATATCAAGACTATTTGGATCAAATCCACAATGATATACTTCAACTTCAAATCCTTTTTCTTCTGCCGCTTTAGCTAATTTTTTGAGCATTGTTGATTTCCCAGAGCCTGGGCGCCCTTTTATAAAATAACGATGTGGTAATCCTTCTGTTAAATTAGGAACAAAATCAACTGCTCCTTTCGGTGTAGCTGCTCCTAAAAAGCGATGTTTCACAAGAGATTGTTTCCCGCCTTTATCTGTAAACAATTTCTGAATCAGCTGATCTGTTAGTTCATTTGCTTTATTAAAATCAATATTATTAATATATATTTTCTCCCACTCATCATGTATAACTAATGCCTCGTTAAAACAAGCGTACGCTGTTTGAAAAGCTTTGCTTGCTTCTGAAACAAATCGTTCAATTTCCACCTTTTGCTTTCTTAATTTATCTGAGTCCCAAGCAACCCCTAAATTGATATATTCCTCGACGACTCCTGGCATTTTCGGCTCAATCACATGCGGTGATGTTCCATCAACAATTCCTACTTTTAACTTCGGGATAATTACACCGTCAACCGATTTGTTATCAGAAGAACAGTGTAAAAATTCAATACCATATCCTTTTTCAACCCATTCACGACCTATTGCCTTAATTAAAGAAGATTTCCCCGTTCCAGGGCCACCCTTTAAAATAAATAACCTGTTTAGCCCTTTTAAATTCTCTTCGTATAAATTATGAAATCCTCTAGCTGTATTTCCACCAGCATAATAATTCAATACATTTCCTGTCACTGCACTCACTCCTTCGCAGCATTCTATTTACATAAGCTATAATATGCGAGCAACTTTATTTGGGTGAATACCTATTTTGCATTGCAGAAAAAAAGGAAATGAATTACAATTTTATTATCATGAAAATTCCGAATTTTAAATTGAATATACCTTTATCAAGAGAGGCAGAGGGACCGGCCCTTTGAAGCCCAGCAACCTCAGTTTATACAAACTGAATAGGTGCTAATTCCTGCAAAATGCATTGCATTTTGGAAGATAAGACTCAACTAGTATGTAAAGCTCATCTTTCTTGATTATGAAGGATGGGTTTTTTATATTTTAAAACGTATATTGGAGGTATTTAAAGTGAGAGTAATTGACCTATCACAAACATTTGAAAACAATATGTCTCAATTCCCTGGAACACCAAAAATCAATCTAGAAGCCATTACAAGCGTTGAAGAGACAGGCTATCAAGTTACAGATTTTCATTCTGTCGTTCATGTTGGTACGCATTGTGATGCTCCTGCGCATTTCATTTCAGGCGCAACGACCATCGATCAATTACCCCTTGATCAATTTGTAGGCGAAGCCGTTCTTATCGATGTAACCCATATTCAAGAGAGAAAGTTACGTAAGGAAGTACTGGATGATGTTGATATACAAGAAGGCGATATTGTTATTTTCCATTCCAATCTATCTACTAAATGGAATACAGATGCGTATGAGAAAGAAGCTTTTTATCTTTCTGAAGAATTAGCTGAAGAACTAGTTCAATTAAAAATAAAATCTGTCGGTTTAGATTTCATTTCTCCTGATGAGGTAACGACAGAAACATCACCGATTCATCATATACTACTTGGGAATAATATTTATTTAATTGAAAACTTAACAAACTTAGATGCCATTAACACGGAACGTTTCTTTTTCTCTGCTGCACCTTTAAAAATTAAAGATAGTGACGGTGCTTTTGCAAGAGCATTCGCTGTTATTTTTTAAACAAATTATACAAAAAAGCAAAGGTCATCATTGACCTTTGCTTCTATATTTTTTATTTAAATTAAGAAAGAATTGCTCGACACGAGGACGTACCCAAGCTAAATAATCTTTCTCTTTCTTCTTTGTACAAGCTATTTCTTCCCCATCTACCATATCGACAAGCTCTAGCTCTAACAGTTGCCTCGTAAATGCTAACATATTTATTTCTTCGGCTGGATACTCTTCTTTCAATTTCTCCTCAATTTCCCCCAATAAAAAACCGTCACGCATCATTGCCAATGCATCAATCCAAAGTGGCGGCATTTCATATTTTTCTCCTGTAATTGTATCTTTTACAATATAATTCTTTTGCTCTTTTCGAAATTGAATCGTGTGCAAGCATACAGTCGAATTTAATGTTAATTCCATCATACCACCCCTTTCATCATATCTGCATAGAAAAAAGGATGCGCGTGCACCCCTTACTACCGTAACCGTTACATGAATAACAAATCTCATGTCGATATTTTCCTCCATTATAAACGAAGTATTTTATAAAAAAAACCCTTCTTGAAACATTTTATAAAATGTTTATATTTACACAACAAGAACACTTTTCTGAAAAATATTTTCTTCTAGCACATTATACTATCGGTAAAAAAATCTCCACTTTCGTTCCTATCCCCACGCTACTTTGAATCGCAGTACTTCCTTGATGTTCCTTAATAATTTTATATGTGATCATCAACCCAATTCGTCCCGTACCATTCTCCTTTGTTGTGTAAATAGCTTTTCCAACCTTCTCTATACCAAAACCTTGATCTTCAACAGAAATACACAAATGCCTTTCAGTTTTTTGATATGCACGAATATGAATATCTCCACCTGCTGGCATTGATTCTATTCCATTTTTAATAACACTTGTTTTAATTGTTTATCATCACCATTTATAACAGGTAGATTTCCATCTACTCGCATATGAAATTTCACTCTATATCGTGCTGCATAACTTTCCATTAGCTGTACAACATATAAAAGGATTTCCCGTATATTACGCCATTCATAATTCGTTGATTTCGATTTTCCTAATAACATCAATTCACTAACAAACCCGTTAATTCTTTCAAATACTTTTAAGGCTTCTTTTTCCTCATAGATAAAGCTTTTAAATTTATTTATATAAATACTCCTCATGTTCTATACAAACACTCTATATATTATCTCCTTAAATTATCAGTATGAAATTGCTTTCAGGGCAATACGAAAAGGAAGGGGATCCCCATCCCCTTCCTTTTCGCTATAACTTATATCCATCTTACCCGATCATGTAGCAACCCATTCGTAAAATCATTACTCCCCACTACAAAGTCCTTCATATATAAATTTAAATATTCTCCATACTTACTTTCTGTATTTAATAATAATTCCTCTACATAATAGGCACCTTGTTTAAAGTTATCAAAAAGTAAACTACACAAGCCAGCATAAATTCCGCACCCTACTTGGAAGTAAGTTGCATTCGTTTTATATTTACGAAAAACTTGGCTACTATTCATTACGTTATACATATATGTCTCGCTATTTTCATAAACGAGTAATACACCAACTAAATCCTCGCCAGCAATCTCTTCTTCTGCTGGATTAAATACTTTACGATTCCAGTTCCATAAATCTTCTACCTTATCTAAATTCTGCCTAATTACATTTGTTGTATACTCATTAATTCGGTAAAGAAACCCAACTTCCATATTGAAGTTTTTCCCTAAAATTAAAACTTCCTCATGTGGCATTAAGCAACCATAAAACTCTTTCTCTCCTAACTTTACTTTATACTCTGAAGCATATACATCTTCATAAAAATAAAGGGGACGATGATGACTCATATACATCGGATAACTCCATATCGCTTCATCTAGAAATCGCTCTACTGCCCATGAAGCATAAAGTGTATGAGGCTTTATTAGTGCTGTATCATTCAAAAATGACGTATCATGTTCTACTATATAACATGCTCTTGGCTTTTCATTTGGGCGTTCCTTCATAAGTTCAACAACCATCCACTGAACAACACCTGGATTCATACCCGAGCCTATAATTGCTTTTGTATTTGTAAACTTCCCTTTCTCCTTCTCAAACCTCGTATATCTTTCCGTAAGCTGAAAGCCGATTAAACTATCGTCCTGATCTACTGCCTCATTTTCCAAAGCTGAATTAATATAACAAATTCCAAGTTCATTACAACATTTTAATACTCTAATCGTATCTGCCCCTGAAACATCAATAACAACACTCGTACTACTTTCTTTTAAATGCTGTTTAAATGTCACGACATCTTGGAGGTCTATTTCATATAAAAACAATTGATTTTTCAAATTTGGAAACAACTCATCATAATAAGTCCTATCTTTTTGTTTTATATCAACTAAATGAAATGTAACATTCTTTATCGCCTCATAAATCGGGTCTTTTTCATTTACTATCGCTTGATTTAAAATTGCTAAAACTGCTTTTGCTGCTCCACCAGCACTACCAAGTAATGTAATCGATAACGAATTTGGAAACTGCTCCACAAACAAAACCCCTTTAATAAATTAGTTAAGCAGTTCTCCCTCAAAAAATAAATTGAATACATCAAAAGATAGCTCGTACATATTTTTTATGATTTAGCACAAGATTTCCTCTTCAACGGTCACACTAACACATTTATATTCAATTCATTTTTCCCCTCATATTCAAATCAGGCTAAACAAATAGGCTCGACCTTTTCTTCTGCATATAAAAGAAAAAGCCAGCCCTTTCAACTAGCTTACGGACAATGGACAGATTTTACATGTTGAATATTTACATACATTTTCGCATCACGTGCTTTTAATATTTCAATATGCCCTTCATCAATCTTCGCCATCTTTCCAATCTTATTAGATTCCTCACCTAAATCGAACACCATGATTTTGCCAGCCATTTTAATAAGCTGTTCTTCAAATGTTCTAGCTAACGTAATATTTAATGGATTTACGGGGAGTTCGTTTTTATTGAGGGCATAAGGCACTTGATTTTCTTTATACGGAATTAACCATTTCAAGTGTTTTAAAGATATATATACAGTTTTATAAACTGGACTATAAAAAACAATATAATCGTTCATTATACTTGTGACATACCCATGTATTGGAGCATTTCCAGCTACATAAATTTCTGTGAAAATCCCTTTAGAAGTACTTAATACTTTCCTCAAAGAAATTGAAGGAGATTCCCTCTTAATTACAGAATCAACATCTGGTTTTGATATTTCTTCATCATGTGGTCTTAAAAATTTATAATATTGTACATGGTATAAAGATATATACACGTAGTCTTGTCCATTATAAAGAACAACGATATCATTTCCTACGTCTATTAATACACCTTTAAATCTTTTTTCACCGATCAATTTAACATATATATTTTCTCCAATACTTTTGTTTAACTCATTCATCTATATCCTCCTTCCTATGAAATTAAAATTTCCCTTTCTTTTATTCTAAAAATAATCAGGGGCAATGTTCTGTTTTTTAATAGTAAGAAACCCTTTTTCATATATCCCAAAATAATTACAGAGAAATATGAAATCATTCTTCACTTTCAATCATAATGCCCCTTTTATTTATTAAACATTATTCTTCTTCATTCTTTTTGTTTTTAACTATTTGACTCACACTCTTAATATGGGAATTAATCACATAAATGACCTCATCACCGTTAACTAGTGTAATATTTCCATCATGTATATCACTTAATAAACCTTCCACACACTCTGGTCCACCACGATTAATCTTTATCCATTTATACTTCAAGTCATTTAATACATCTAAAAAAGTATCTTCTTCCGCATAAAAACATGAACCAGATTCTCCTTGTGCCTCTTTCACTTTTCTGACTAAACTCTTCACATGTTTCAGCTGATAATACACTAATTCTCCATGAGGTAATTGTAGTGTAAGGTAATCTTTTCCTAACAATGACAGTACACCTACTCGACTTTCCGGTCCACGAAGATTTACTTTTACATTCTCACCAACTAAACCTTTGATTTGATCACAGCATAATACATCCTTCAAATTCATACCCTCCTTTCTGTTTTATCTTCCTCTACTTGATTGTCTTAGTGCGCGAGCTCGACTTGAATTATTGCTGTTTTCATTACTTTTCTCATTGCTACTCTCATCACTACTCTCATCACTTTCTCCACTTACAGATGCATTATAATTAACACTCTTAATATGAGATAGTGCAATTAATACAACTTCTTCTTTAATAATCAATGTTACATAACCGCCAGAAACATCTTGTAAAATACCTTCAATTTTCTCTGGTCCACCACGGTTAATTTTCACCCAGCGGTATTTGAAGCTTTGAAGTAGCGTTTCAAAGTCTTCTGCAATGTCTTCTTCTCCCCATTCTAAATCACCTACTCCACCATCTTTCGTATTTTGGGTAATGCTTTTCAGATGGCGAAGCTGGTAGTAATGGTTCTCTCCTTTTTCATTCTCTAATCCGAAGTAGTCCACACCTAATGATACTATTGTTCCTTTTTGAGATTCTGGTCCACCTCTGTTTACTCTTACATAAGATCCAATTAAACCTTCCAAAAAATCCCAATGAAATAAACTCACGAGAAAACCCCTTCCATTAATTTATAAGCTTTTCATTAATTTATAAGCTTTTGCACTGATAGTATATGTATCTGTACAGGTTACGTTCTCTATGTTTGTCCTAGCTATAAAAAAATATGCTTTTAACATGGTAGACTACTACCTATCAAATTCCAAAAAAATCCTGGGGACTCCTTAAAATTTTGATATCTTGAAACTAAAAATCCCGTATGAAGACACATTTCTGCATATCTTCATACGGGATTTCCATAGTTTAATCTTCGTCTTTAACATCCATATCTTCTGGAATTGGTTCGTTCAATATTTCTTCCACTAATTGCTTATATTTCTCCATTTGTTCTAAATGTGTATTGAATTGTTCTTTATTTAATAAATATTGATCTCCATCAAATAGTGCACGAATTTTCTTTTGCTGAATTAGCTCTTCAATATACGACTTTGGTAAATTCAAATACTCCGCAGCTTCTTCTACTGTTATATACAACGCGTTCATTCCTTTATTATTTTTTCATATATACTGTATCTTACTTTATTTTTGTAAACAAATAAAAAAGATTTTGTAAATGCGACTTAAAAAGCAGGTAGATGCATTCCATATATTGTATAATAGTATATAGTAAGAATTTTTTAAATATAGAATGGTATTACCCATTTACACAAAGGAGAGTTAACATATGGCTACTCGTCACATCATTACAATGTTAGAAAAAACATTACAAGTTGAAACAGAAAACACAATTTCTCATTTAACTACATCTTTATCTGATCGTATTCTTTCTCAAAGCGCAGCAATACAGGAAAACAATTGTTACCATACAATTGGGGAATGGTACAAGAATCATTTCTTATTCCAACAAGATGATTTCCTTTGGGCTAAATACGTTTTCTATGACGCATATTGTGAGGAAATAAAAAAACAAGGTCATCTTACAAAACGTGTTCGCCAAATATTAGAATCATTAGCTCGAATGCACGGAAAACAGTACATTGCTTCTATATTAAATATGCCATTTCCTAACGAACGAGCTAAAGGGACCGCATAATTTAATACTGTTCTGCGTCAGCAAAACATAGATTCATTGTTTTCTAGGAAGATTTACAAATAAAACGTTCATGTCACATGAACTGATGAAACCGGTGTCATTATAATGAGTGAAAATATAGTAAACAGGAAAACCCCCATTTACCTCTCTCGTCACTCGAATAGAGAAGTAAATGGGGGTTCTACTTGCCCCTTTATTATTTCATCATCTGCTTAATCAATTCACGATTTCTCTTCTTAAATACTTCATTATGCGAAGAAACCATTCCGTATTCACTTGCATCTGGTTGAATGAATTGTTTCGCTTTATTTACAGCATTTCCAGCATCTTGGAATGCTCCTGCAATTAAATGTAATTTGCCTTCATGCTTTAAGATATCCCCAGCAGCATATAATCCATCTACTGAAGACTCACTGTTTGCATTACCAGCAATATAATAATTATCTATAATCGCAACGTCTAACTCGCTATTTTCTAATAATGTAATGTCACGCTCATATCCATGGTTAATAATAACTTCATCAATAGGTAAATGAGACACTTCACCTGTTTCATGGTTCGTTAGTTCTACATATTCAATCGCTTCATGGTTATCACCAGCAATTAATTTTGTAATAGAGGTATTAAAGAAACACTCCGCTGAGCTGTTCAGCAGCTGCTTCACTTGTGCTTCATGACCAGATAACTCTTCTTTTCTATATGTTACATACACCTTTTTTGCGATTGGTTCTAATTCATTTGCCCAATCAACGGCAGAATTACCTCCACCAGAAATAATGACTGTCTTATCTTTAAAACGCTTTAAAGATTTCACTGTATAATTTAAATTTGATACTTCAAATCGCTCAGCACCTTCAATTGATAACTTTTGCGGTTTCAATATACCACTTCCAGTTGCAACAATAACTGTTTTTGAAAAATGTTCTTCTCCAGTGCTTGTTTTTAATGTAAAAGTACCATCTTCATTGCGAATAATCGATTCTATTTTTGTATCTAATACCACTTCTGGCTTAAATGTTAGCCCTTGTTGTACAAGTTGTTCAATTAATTTATCACCTGTAACTGGTAATAGTCCACCTACATCCCAAATCATTTTCTCTGGATAAACATGTATTTTTCCACCTAGCTGTGGTTGAAATTCTATTATTTTCGTTTTCATCTCTCTGAGTCCACTATAAAAAGCTGAATAAAGCCCTGCAGGTCCTCCGCCTATCACAGTTACATCAAACAATTCTTCTCGATTCATTCGTGCTCACTCCTCAGCTACTAATCATTGATTATCATTCTCAATAAAATATAACCTGTTTCTGCAAAATTTACAATCAAAATTACTATTGACAATACACCTATATAAAATTATATTATTTAAAGAATCAATAGTGATAATCATTATCAATTTGTTAATAATTAGCAAATTTGAGATTACATCTTCTTTCATTAATATGGCTAATACTATATTGTGAAATCTCATATTCAAGATTTTTAATAAACATTTTGCATTACCACTACTCATTCAAAAAAATTGCAGTTAAACAAATTATTGTATAAACATATCATCTATGTTAAAGGAGAAAGACAATGAAAAAGTTATTTATTTCACTAACAGTTCTTTTCGTTCTTGTTATGAGCGCTTGTAGCAATGGCTCTACTGACAAAAAGAACGATGCAAAAGGTAGTAAATCAGAAACAATTACATACCAATCTGAAAATGGTAAAGTAGAAGTTCCTGCAAATCCAAAACGCGTTGTTGTTTTATCATCATTCGCTGGTAACGTAATGTCATTAGGTGTAAATCTTGTTGGGGTAGATTCATGGTCTAAACAAAACCCACGTTTTGATAGCAAACTTAAAGATGTTGCTGAAGTATCAGATGAAAATGTTGAAAAAATCGCTGAACTAAATCCAGATTTAATCATTGGTTTATCAAATATTAAAAATGTTGATAAGTTAAAGAAAATCGCTCCTACTGTAACATACACTTACGGAAAAGTTGATTACTTAACACAGCATTTAGAAATCGGTAAATTATTAAACAAAGAAAAAGAAGCAAAAACTTGGGTTGATGACTTCAAGAAACGTGCACAAGAAGCTGGTAAAGAAATTAAAGCAAAAATCGGTGAAGATGCAACAGTTTCTGTTGTAGAAAACTTCAACAAACAGCTTTATGTTTACGGCGAGAACTGGGGCCGTGGAACAGAAATTCTGTACCAAGAAATGAAATTAAAAATGCCTGAAAAAGTAAAAGAAAAAGCATTAAAAGAAGGTTATTACGCATTATCTACTGAGGTATTACCTGAGTTTGCTGGTGATTACTTAATCGTAAGTAAAAACAAAGAGACTGATAACTCATTCCAAGAGACAGAATCATATAAAAACATCCCAGCAGTAAAAAACAATCGCGTATACGAAGCAAACATGATGGAATTCTATTTCAATGATCCACTTACATTAGATTTCCAACTAGACTTCTTTAAGAAGAGCTTTCTTGGTAAATAATACAAACATGAGGAATTCTTAATTTAAGAATTCCTCTTCCTTTATTCTATGAACAGAAAAGATGTGAAACGAATGACAAAAGATCATGATAATACACGTTCTATTGCTTTTACATACAAACTAATTTTGAGCATAATTGCATTCTTTCTTATTTTTATGGTTGCAATGGTGGTAGGTGCTGCTGATACTTCTATAAAAGACGTATGGTTAGCACTCACTTCCTCCGCTAAAGGGGACAAAATATCTATCATTCGCGAGATACGTTTGCCACGTGAAGTTGCTGCTATTTTTGTAGGAGCTGGACTTGCTGTTTCTGGAGCAATTATGCAAGGATTGACACGAAATCCACTTGCAGATCCTGGATTACTAGGGCTATCTGGTGGAGCCAATGCTGCGCTTGCACTTACACTTGCTTTCAATCCTTCCATCAACTACCTTTACTTAACATTAGCTTGCTTTATCGGGGCTGCTGTTGGCGCAATTATGGTATTTGGAATTGGTATGGTGAAAAAAGGCGGGCTCTCCCCTCTTCGAATTGTATTAGCTGGTGCTGCCGTTTCAGCATTTCTACTCGCAATTTCAGAAGGAGTCGGCATTTACTTCAAAATTTCACAAGATGTATCACTTTGGACTGCTGGAGGCGTAATTGGAACAACTTGGAGCCAATTAAAAGTTATTATTCCCGTTATTTCAATCAGTATCTTTATCGCTATCTTACTAGCAAAAAAATTAACAGTCCTTAGTTTCAGTGAAGAAGTAGCTATTGGACTCGGTCAAAAAATTATCTTCATTAAAACCATTTTATTTATCATTATCATCTTACTTGCTGGTGCTTCTGTAGCGCTTGTCGGAAATATGGCATTTATCGGTTTAATGGTGCCTCATATGGTGCGCCCTATTGTCGGTCCAGATTACCGATTTGTTATACCGATGTCAGCAATTGCTGGCGCTTCCTTTATGCTACTGGCAGATACAATTGGACGTACGATTAACGCTCCGTACGAAACACCAGTTGCCGCTATTGTCGCAATTGTAGGGTTACCATTCTTCCTATTCATTGTTCGTAAAGGAGGAAAAACGTTCTCATGATGCCATCTATTTTAAGAAAACAACGTCTTATCATACTCGCTTTACTTATAATAACCATTACAACCATTGTAATTGGAATGGGACTCGGTTCAGCCTCTTTATCTTATGATCGGCTACTCCCAACACTAATGGGACAAGGAACCTTTAAAGAAGAGTTTGTTTTATACTCTTTAAGGCTACCTAGAATTATCATTACATTATTAGCTGGTATGGCTCTCGCTTTATCAGGGGCTATTCTGCAAGGAATTACCCGAAATGATTTAGCTGAACCTGGTATTCTCGGAATTAACTCTGGGGCCGGTGTTGCTGTCGCTATTTTCTTTTTATACTTTCCAATAGATGTAGGTTCATTTCTTTACTTACTACCTGTCGTTGGATTTATCGGGGCATTTCTGACAGCTGTTCTAATTTACGTATTTTCATATAGCAAATCAACAGGACTTCAGCCGGTACGATTAACATTAACCGGTATCGGTTTTGCATTTGCACTATCTGGAACGATGATTGTCCTTATTTCATCCGCAGATCGTATGAAAGTAGACTTTATTTCAAAATGGATTGCCGGAAATATTTGGGGAGATGACTGGATCTTCATTTTCGCAATGCTCCCATGGTTAATCGTATTAATTCCGTTTGTTTTCTATAAAGCAAATCGATTAAACATTCTAGCATTAAACGAACCAGTCGCAATTGGCGTTGGAATTGAAATTGAAAAAGAACGCAGATACTTATTAGTTGCAGCCGTTGCGCTTGCAGCAGCTGCTGTTTCCGTAACAGGAGGAATTAGCTTTATCGGGCTGATGGCTCCTCACATCGCAAAATCTTTAGTAGGTCCAAGGCATCAAATCTTCATGCCTATTGCCCTTTTAATCGGCGGGTGGCTATTACTATTAGCAGACACAATCGGACGAAATATCGTTGAACCTAACGGTATCCCGGCAGGTATTGTTGTTGCTTTAATTGGTGCTCCTTACTTTATGTATTTGTTGCTTAAAAAGGCGTAAAAAACACCCTCAAGATCTTCTTGAGGGTGTTTTTTATTCTACTGCTGCCCATATCCTTCAAACTTCTTCGCCAAATTCTCCATCTCGTCTTCTGGCAATAGCTTCGGCTCCCCAACACTTTTCGTTTGATAATAAATTTGCGCACAAAACTCAATCTCTTCCGCAACAGTAAATGCCATTTTTATATGATTTGCCCCTGCAATTAAACCGTGATTGGCAAGTAACACGGCACGTCGATCAATCATACCTTCAAAAGCAGCCTCCGCTAATTGCTTCGTACCAAATGTTTCATATGGCGCACAGCGAACATTCGGACCTGCGAAAGCAATTAAATACGATACAGCAGGAAGTTCCCATCCTAATGATGCAATCGTCTTCGCGTAAGGAGAGTGTGTATGCACAAGTGCATTTATATCTTCACGATTTCTATAATAAATAAGATGCATATCAAGCTCACTTGATGGTTTTCTCTCTCCCTCTACCACTTCACCATCTAAGTTTAATATAACTACATCTTCAGGTTTTGTTTCATAATACTCTAAACCACTTGGGCTAATTGCAACAAGCCCTTGTTCGCGATTAAAAATACTAATATTACCACCGGTCCCCTTTGTTAAACCGCTAGAAATCATTTTCTTTCCATACGCTACAATTTCTTCTCTTTCTTTTTGTAATAACATATACATCCCCCTAAGTATGAAGCTTATGATGACTGACTTTTTATATCTATCTACTTACTAAAATAGCTTTTTTAAGTTTTCCGTAAATGGTGCTTTTACAATCCCTTTTTCCGTAATAATCGCTGTTACATTTTCATGTGGCGTGACATCAAATGCTGGATTATATACCTTACTTTCTTTCGGAGCAGAATATTGTCCGAAGCGATTAATCACTTCAGAAGCATCTCTTTCCTCGATTGGAATTTCTTTTCCTGTCGTTGTTTTTAAATCAATTGTTGGTGTTGGTGCTGCTACATAAAATGGAATGTTGTAGTATTTCGCTAAAATAGATACGCCTAATGTTCCAATTTTATTTGCTACATCACCGTTTGCTGCCACACGGTCACATCCAACGATTACAGCGTCAATCTTCCCTTGTGACATGACCATAGCCGCCATATTATCCGTAATGACAGTGACGTCAATTCCCGCTCGTTGTAGTTCTAATGCTGTTAACGTTGAACCTTGTAATCTAGGGCGTGTTTCATCAGAATAGATTTTTAAGTCCCATCCTTTTTCTTTCGCTAAGTACATTGGAGCTGTCGCAGTACCATACTTAGTCGTCGCTAACGCACCCGCATTACAATGTGTTAATACTCCCATTCCATCATGGAATAATGTTAATGCATGATCTCCAATCTGACGGTTAATTTCTTCATCTTCTCTATGAATCTCTTTTGCCTCTTCTAGTAATCTATCTTTCAACTGAGAGATTGATAAGTGGGTATTTTCTTTCGCCACATTCTCCATTCTTTCAAGTGCCCAAAATAAATTTACCGCCGTCGGTCTCGATGTTGCCAAATATGCACATACTTTTTTGACTTCCTCTATAAATTCTTCCACCGTACTTTGAGGAACTGCCTTGGCTCCTAAATACACACCGTAAGCTGCTGAAACACCAATCGCTGGCGCTCCTCTTACTTTCATTACTTGAATCGCATCCCACACACTTTCAGCTGTTTTAAAAGATTCATAGACAACTTCATTCGGTAATACTGTTTGATCTAATAAAACTAAAGCATCATCTTTCCACTGGATTGGTATTAATTGCTCTTCCATCATCTTCTCCCCTTACTTCGCATAGTGCATTGACTGTTCTTTTAACGTTTCTACAAAGCTTGTACCTGTTTTATATTGATTCGCTCGTAAAATAAATTTCTTTGCAACTTGAAGACAAATGCGTTCCGCTCTAGCACGTGCTTCCTCATTCTCAATACAAGTAATATCTTTTACTTTCGCTAGCCCAACAATACGACGAATTAACTCAAGGCCTGTCACTGCAGCTATATCCTCTAATACAGATTGTAAATAAATTTCGTTAAAGCCTTCTTCCTTCGCCATAATCTCTGTCACATGAATATTCCAAGCATCTAAAAACTTCTTCTTAAATAGATCAATTACCTCTATCATTGTAGATTGTAACCAATCCATATACGTATCCTTCTCAGCTCCATCTGACATCGTTGCATCTGCATTTACCCAAGCAAACATTAAATTCGCCATTACATTCCCGACGTCATATCCCATAGGTCCATAAAAGGCAAACTCAGGATCAATTATCTTTGTGGAATCACTTTTTACAAAAACAGAACCAGTATGCAAATCACCGTGAATAAGCGCCTGTGCATTCGTCATAAAAGAAAACTTAAGTTTTGCTACTTCGATACGAAGCTCTTTATCACTATAAATATGCTCTCTAATCCATCCATCATTTAATGGAAATAACTCATTACGCTTATTATGATTTGTAAATGGCTCAGCGTATACGAGGTCTTCTGTAATCTCACATAACTCAGGATTTATATAATTCTTCACAAGTTCCTTCTTCTCTTTATGATTCATTACAACATCCGATGTTAATAAGAGTGTATTTACCAAAAAGGTCGTTAAATCATCCGCAAGCCTCGGAAATATTTGATGATTTATAAGTGCTGTACGTAATATTGTATGATCCGATAAATCTTCCATTACGCAACAATTCATCACACTATCAAACAAATACACCTTTGGAACAAGCCCAGGTGCTAGCTCCTCCTCCAACTGCAAAACATCTGATTCTATACGAATTCGATTCGTCGACAACTTAAACTCATCTGAAATACGTGCTGTATCCCCAGCTTGCTTTACAATGACAGAAATGTTCTCCTTTTCATCCCAAACGCGAAACACATAATTTAAATTACCATCACCTATTTCTTTACACTGTAACCCCTTTGCATCCTCAAACTTAGATAATTTCTCTTTCACATATACAATCACATCGTTAGCTTCCATTAAAAAATACTTTGTGAACTTAGACATGGTTTCCCCTCCATACTAATTGTAAGCGTTTTCTAAAAGCTATAAAAAATAATATGGTTAAATTTTTTATTCTATAATATATGTTCTTCTTTTGGAAATGTATATCTAGGTTTTATTATATCTTGTTAGCACTTTGAGTCAATGTTTCTAATTATCATTACAATATACTTCCTAATTATATATTTGAGATGACAAAAATTGTTCAAAAAAATTCCGATTCATTTTATTTTCTTTATCGCACAATTCTTTGTAGAATAGAAGTAAGCAGTTCCTTTTCAAATCCACAACTTCTAAGAAATATTTCCTTCCTATGAATTTATACTTACAACATATCTCTAACATACACACTACTCTTTCAAACACTCATTGAAAATTTATAAACTTAAAATTACCTTTCAATTCCTTAATAGCCTTAATTGAGAATAAATATTAATTAAATTGATATAAAGTTGGTTTATTCTCTTGACAAAATAACCAATTCTATATGATAATTAATATCGAATTAGAATTATTATAGTTAATTAAAAAATATATTTTATGAGCAAACTATTTTTTGATGCTCAAAACCAACATTTAGGAGGAATTTTAATATGTTATTAATCGGCACAGAAGTAAAACCGTTTAAAGCTAATGCTTACCATAATGGAGAATTTATCCAAGTTACTGACGAAAGTTTAAAAGGAAAATGGAGTGTAGTTTGTTTCTACCCAGCTGACTTCACATTCGTTTGCCCAACTGAACTTGAAGACTTACAAAACCAATACGCAACTCTTAAAGAGTTAGGCGTTGAAGTATACTCTGTATCTACAGACACTCACTTCACTCACAAAGCATGGCATGATAGCTCAGAAACTATCGGCAAAATCGAGTACATCATGATTGGTGACCCAACTCGCACAATCACTACAAACTTCAACGTTTTAATGGAAGAAGAAGGTCTTGCTGCTCGTGGTACATTCATCATCGATCCAGACGGCGTTATCCAATCTATGGAAATCAATGCTGACGGTATCGGCCGTGACGCAAGCATTCTTGTTAACAAAATTAAAGCAGCTCAATACGTACGTAACAACCCAGGTGAAGTTTGCCCAGCTAAATGGCAAGAGGGTTCTGCTACACTTAAACCAAGCCTTGACCTTGTAGGCAAAATCTAAGGAGTTCGATCAAAATGATACTAGATGCAGATATAAAAACACAACTATCCCAATACCTTCAGTTAATGGAGAACGATATTTTACTTAAAGTAAGCGCTGGAGACGACAACGTATCTAAAGATATGTTAGCTCTAGTAGATGAATTAGCTACTATGTCATCTAAGATTACAGTAGAAAAAGTTGAACTAGAGAGAACACCAAGCTTTAGCGTAAATCGCCCTGGTGAAGACACTGGTGTCGTATTCGCTGGTATTCCATTAGGACACGAATTTACTTCATTAGTGTTAGCTTTACTACAAGTAAGTGGACGCGCTCCAAAAGTTGAACAAAAACTAATCGATCAAATTAAAAACATTCAAGGCGAATATCATTTTGAATCTTATATCAGCCTAAGTTGTCATAACTGTCCTGATGTTGTACAAGCTCTTAACGTAATGAGCGTTCTTAACTCTGGTATTACACATACTATGATTGATGGCGCTGCATTCAAAGAGGAAGTAGAAAGCAAAGACATCATGGCAGTACCTACTGTTTACCTAAACGGCGAATCTTTCGGAAGCGGTCGTATGACACTTGAAGAAATTTTAGCTAAAATGGGTAACGGTCCAGATGCATCAGAGCTTTCTGATAAAGATCCATACGATGTTCTTGTTGTTGGTGGCGGCCCTGCTGGTGCAAGTGCAGCAATTTATGCAGCACGTAAAGGCATCCGCACTGGTATCGTTGCTGAGCGCTTCGGTGGTCAAGTAATGGATACTATGGGTATTGAGAACTTCATTAGCGTAAAACGCACTGAAGGTCCTAAGCTAGTAGCAAGCCTTGAAGAGCACGTAAAAGAATACGACATCGATGTAATGAATCTACAACGTGCGAAACGTTTAGAGAAAAAAGAACTTATTGAAGTGGAACTTGAAAACGGCGCTATTCTGAAAAGTAAGAGCGTAATCGTTTCAACAGGTGCTCGCTGGCGTAACGTTGGCGTACCAGGTGAAGCTGAGTTCAAAAACAAAGGTGTAGCATACTGCCCACACTGTGACGGTCCATTATTCATCGGAAAAGACGTAGCAGTTATCGGCGGCGGTAACTCTGGTATTGAAGCAGCTATCGACTTAGCAGGTATTGTTAAGCACGTAACTGTTCTTGAATTCATGCCAGAATTAAAAGCTGATGCTGTATTACAAGAGCGTCTTAACAGCTTACCAAACGTAACTGTTTTGAAAAACGTTCAAACGAAAGAAATTACTGGTACTGACAAAGTAAACGGTATTTCTTACATCGATCGTGAAACTGAAGAAGTTCATCACGTTGAATTACAAGGTGTATTCGTACAAATCGGTCTTGTTCCAAACACGGACTGGTTAGGCGAAACAGTTGAACGCGCTCGCGGTGAAATCGTAACAGACAAGCACGGCGCTACAAACGTACCAGGAGTGTTTGCTGCAGGTGACTGTACAAATAATCCGTACAAACAAATCATCATCTCTATGGGTTCAGGTGCAAACGCAGCTTTAGGTGCATTTGATTACTTAATCCGTAACTAATTTATAGACGTGAGTAAAGAAAAGCAGGTGCCAAGGCACCTGCTTTTTTATATTCTTAATGTATAAACTAAAAATCTCTCATTTCCATTCTTCTCATAAGCCCCAGGCAATCTTACTTCCCTCTTCAGCTCAAACGCAGTCTGGTTCTCTAAGAAGAAAATATAATCTTCAGAAGGATAGTATAAAATAATATCCACTTCTCTCTCTGTTTCTTCTACCGAAAGCAAAATATTATTTACTACGTTCATAAATACTTGTACAGAAAATGGATTAAAGAAATAAAACCGGTTATCACGTGGATTAATCTCATATTCCTGCGCTAAACAACATTCAAACCCAATCTTATCTTTACTGTTTCGTACCTTTCGTGCATAACGATCAAGATTATCCATTGCTTCTTTATAAAACTCTTCATTCATTTCAATTCCAACCGCTGAAGCACCACACTTATGCTGCATGTAAAAGTTTAATCGTCCTTTTCCGCATCCAAAGTCTACAATTCGGTCACTACTTCGTATTTCATATTGATTCAGTAACTCATCTAACCCGCTATACGGCGTCGGTTCATAACGATGATAGTGCATAGACTTGTTAAACCCTTTTTGCTCACCGACTGTTTTTATGTTTAAAACTGCATCATAATATTGTTCGTTCATTGATTTTCTCCTATTAAGAAATGGTACTTATTATTATACACCATGTACAGGAGACTCATTTTTCATCAAGTTAACTGATACGTGAAATTATACAAACGATTTTCTAAATATATCTATCGTAACTTCGAATATATCAACGATTTTTCCAATATATCGACGTTTCGACAAGAGATATCGACTTACCGACAAATTCCTACAAAAAAACAGGAGCTATCTAGCCCCTGTCCTCTAATACTTTCAATACAGTTTGTTTCAATATTTCCACCCCATCCATAATACAACTATGATCGAACTTCATATACGGATGGTGTAATCCAGGTTGTAGGTTTGCACCTAGTCCAAGCATGACAGCTTTTAAATGGGTTCTCTTCACTGTGTAGTAATGGAAATCATCACTTCCTGTCGTATACAGTGGTCCAGTGCATCCCTCTTCCCCGTACACTTCAAGAATGCCTTTTCGCATAAAGCGCTCAGCTTCTTCTGAAACTTCAGCTCCTGGTGCGAGATCAATCCACTCATAAGATACTTTAGATCCCATTGATTCAGCTGACAGAATTACTTGCTCTATTTTTTGCTTTAATTCATTTAGTAATATATTATTTTCTGCTCTAACATCTAAGCTAAAATGCCCGTTACCTGGAATGATATTTAGGTTATCTCCACCAGCTTGGCACCTCGTCATCTTCACTGAATATGAACTTTGCGGTGGTAGCCATATATTTTTTAAACCGATATTGATCATAGAAATGACATCAATTGCATTTATCCCTTGATGCGGGCGTGCCCCATGCGCATCATCTCCGTGAATCGTTCCTTCTAAAAATCCTGCTGCTCCGTGACGAATAGATGGGGCAGCTTGTTTCAAAGGCAGTTCTTCAATTGGGCGTAAATGAACACCGAATAAGAAATCAGCATCATCCACAGCACCCTTCTCTACCATCTTTAAAGAACCATTTCCTTTTTCCTCTGCTGGCTGAAAAATAAACCTAACTGTTCCACTATCCCATCTCATATTTTTCAATTGTAAAATAAGTCCCATCACAATTGTCATATGAGCATCGTGACCACATGAATGATTCGCTTTAAACTCTCCATCCACTTCTTGCCACAGTGCATCCATATCAGCACGAATTGCAATAACTGGATTTCCGCTTCCAATTTCAGCAATCACGCCTGGGCAATCATCAAATACTTTATATGAAATTCCTTCTTCTTTTAAAAAGTTAGTAATATACGCTGTCGTTTCATACTCTTTCCAACTCACTTCAGGGTTTTCATGTAAATGCTGAAAAATTTCAGTTAAACGCTCTTGTAATTCTAATGTTTTCAAAGCTACATTCTCCTTCCCAAATTCCAAAACCATTCAGGTTAATTATACTTATGAAAAACAGATGTTTTTATGAACATATTGAATTTTAAGAAAAAAGTCAATTGTTTATTTTTAAATACTTTAAGGCTTCACTCTGCATCGACATTACAAACTAAACGAACAACTAGAACATTCCTTATTTTCTGTTTTTTGTTGACGCTTACATTGATTTCTAGTTATTATAATTTAATAACGTCTATTTTACGACAATTCTAAAAATACAAACAAACATACGTAACAAGGAGGAACTTTATGAAAAAAGAAATACCTTTTGGAATAGCGATTATCCCTATTATCATTACCGTTGCAGTTATGATGGTTACAATTGTTGTATTAAAACAAAGTCCTCATGTTCCACTTATTATCGGTACAACCGTTGCTTCTATCGTCGCTTGGCGTTACGGTTACAAGTGGAACGATCTTGAAGAAGCAATGTATAAGGGGATTCGTCTTGCATTACCTGCTATCGTTATTATTATTCTTGTTGGCTTAACAATCGGTGCTTGGATTGGTGGCGGAATCGTCGCAACAATGATTTATTACGGTTTAAATCTTTTAACTCCATCACTATTTCTCGTTTCAATTACAATTATTTGTTCTATTGTTGCATTAGCAATTGGTAGCTCTTGGTCTACAATGGGGACAATTGGTGTTGCAGGAATGGGAATTGGCCTAAGTATGGGAATTCCAGCTCCAATGGTGGCTGGTGCTATCATTTCCGGTTCTTACTTCGGCGATAAAATGTCACCGCTCTCAGACACAACAAACTTAGCCGCAGGATTAACAAATACAGATTTATTTACACATATTCGTCATATGTTATTTACTACAATTCCAGGTTTAATTATTACTCTTATCGTTTATGCATTATTAGGAAGAAGCTTCGGAGCTAACAATATTGATGCAAAAAGCATCGATCAAACGTTACAAGTATTGCAACAAAACTTTGTTATCTCACCTTTCCTATTAATCATACCTGTAGTCGTTATGGTATTGGTCGCTAAAAAAGTTCCTGCCATCCCAGCTATTCTTGTAGGTATTATTTTAGGATTTTTATCACAAGTCTTTATTCAAGGTGGTTCTGTCTCTGCATCTGTCGGTGCACTCCAAACTGGATTTGTTATAGACACTGGAAACAAGCTAGTAGACGAACTATTTAACCGTGGCGGCTTAGATTCAATGATGAATACAGTCTCTATGACAATTGTCGCTATGACTTTCGGAGGAGTATTAGAACATACAGGTATCCTTCGCTCAATTGTAAATCAAATTTTAAAGTTAGCGACATCAGCAAAAGGGCTTATCGCCTCTACTATTGCTTCTTGCTTTGCAACAAACCTTACTTGCTCTGAACAATATATTTCGATTGTTGTTCCTTCAAGAATGTACGCAAATGCATACACAGAAAAAGGACTACATTCTAAAAATTTATCCAGAGCATTAGAAGATGGTGGAACTTTAACTTCTGTCTTCGTACCTTGGAATACGTGCGGTGTATTTATTCTTGCAACACTTGGCGTAGGTGCGTTTGAATATGCTCCTTATGCTATATTAAATTTCATTGTACCTATTATCTCAATCATTTACGGCATAACTGGTCTCACAATTACGAAACTATCTGACATTGAAAAAGCGGAACTACTAAAAAAACAAAAAGCTCAATTAGAAGCTTAAAGATAACGGTAAATTCAGTTCGTATATTGCGCGAGGGCGTCCTTGTTGATAAGGCATTTCCTCGCCGCAAATATGAGCATACCCATAATCAACTAGTTTCTTTAATAACCTTTCAGTTGATCGCCGAGTCACTTGTAAGTATTCAGAAAGATCTGCTGCCGTAAACTTCAATGACGGATGTGATTGACTAAATTGAATAATTTTTGATAAATTTGCTGGACTAAGCTTCGTTTCCTTCGCTATTTTCATTAGTACCGGGTTGTCATTCTTCAAGCTTTGTACTCTCTGTTCTTTCGGGAACGGACCAAATAGTTCTTTATCACTTGTTAGTATATAAAAACAGTGGTCTATTGGATTATTCTTCGCGAAACCTTGAGCGATTTTAGCATTTTGCTCTGCTTCCTTCACAGTTTTTCCGTAACCAAATCCAATAGCTATCGTTCCTTCTATACTCGCAAATAAATTATTTATCATATTTGTTTTTATAATCGATTCAATATCACCACGAGTCGTATACAAAATGAACGTCATTTCATCAATTTTTTTAAATGAGCCACGTAGTTCTTTTGAAATGACATCTAATTGCTCAAGGAAACCTTCTCGTAATTCTAAAGAAGAAATCATACAAGCACCAACAGTAGCTGAATGGCTTTTTGCTAACTCAGCTTTTATTTTTGCATCTTTTAACCCATGTATAATGGATTGCTTTGGATCTATCATACGTTTTGAAGGGATACCTATTTTTTGAAGTTCATCATAGACAGCATGAATACTAGTTAAAGCTAACTGAGCTTCTCCAGATTGATATTTAGCTACATGAAAATCAATAACTCTATTTATTTCATCTTTACTCCACAGCATATTTTCATAATCAAACACTTGTGGACTTTCTTTTATACCGATATCTTGGAACACATTTATAATAAATGAGCGGTCTACTAAATCAATTGAAATTTTATGTGGTTGAATTCCTTGGTGATACATGACAGAAAGAATGGAAGATGCGACAGTTGTCTCGTCTTGCTGTAAGTACGTACTTGGAATTCGTAATTGTTCTCTTATTTCTTTTGCCATATAATAAGGTAAAGCACCTGAAAAAAAGATGACATCACAAGGCTTTAAACGCTTTAATAGTTCAGAAGATTCTGCAGGATGAAGGTAAATATATGGATCAATCTCTATTTCTTCTAGTTTATGAGCAACAGGTAAAAGTGTCTCCATAAACTCTTTTGAACCGACAACTGCAATTTTTATCATCATTTTCTCTAACTCCTTATCATTAATTAACGACTATTTAACGTCAACTATATCAAATGTACAAAACCATTGTAAACAGGAAGGGGTCTTTATTCAATGAAAATTACCGCTATTCACCTTTATGCAATTCGTTTACCGCTTCGCGATCCGTTTATTATTAGTTATGGTTCTTATTCTGATATGCCTTCTATTATCGTAAAAATGGAAACAGATGAAGGCATTATCGGTTACGGTGAAGGCGTTGCTGATGATCACGTTACAGGCGAATCATGGGAAAGTACTTTCCATACTTTAAAACATACACTTGCTCCTGCGCTCATTGGGCAAAATCCAATGAATATCGAGAAAATACACGATATGATGGACAATACCATTTACGGTGTGCCTACTGCGAAGGCCGCAATAGATATTGCTTGTTTTGATATAATGGGCAAAAAATTAAATCAACCTGTATATCAATTAATTGGCGGGCGCTACCATAAAGAATTTCCTGTCACTCACGTTTTAAGTATTGCCGATCCTGAAGATATGGCTGAAGAAGCTGCTTCTATGATTCAGAAAGGTTACCAATCTTTCAAAATGAAAGTCGGTACAAATGTAAAAGAAGATGTAAAACGAATTGAAGCAGTACGTGAACGTGTAGGAAATGATATCGCGATTCGCGTTGATGTAAACCAAGGGTGGAAAAATAGCGCAAACACATTAACGGCACTTCGTTCATTAGGTCATTTAAACATCGACTGGATTGAACAGCCTGTTATAGCGGATGATATTGACGCAATGGCTCACATTCGTTCTAAAACAGACCTTCCACTTATGATTGATGAGGGATTAAAGAGCTCTCGTGAAATGCGCCAAATCATTAAATTAGACGCGGCTGATAAAGTAAATATAAAACTAATGAAATGCGGTGGCATATATCCAGCTGTAAAACTCTCTCATCAAGCTGAAATGGCAGGCATTGAATGCCAAGTTGGATCCATGGTCGAATCATCTATTGCCTCTTCCGCAGGATTCCATGTCGCTTTCTCGAAAAAGATCATTACGAGCGTCGAGCTAACAGGTCCATTAAAGTTCACGAAAGACATCGGAGACTTACATTACGATGTACCATTTATTCGCTTAAACGAAAAGCCAGGACTCGGCATTGAAATAAATGAAGATACCCTACAAGAACTAACCGTCTTTCAAGACGTTGTACGCTAAAGGAGGACTAACGCATGACAGTTCTATACAAAGGATCATTAAAACAAAATAACGATCCATTTCACGTTACATTACTATCACTAGAGCACATCGAGCAAATTTTATTACTGCAGAACGTCGTAGTTGAAGCACTAGAAGATAAAAGTCGTTTACAGCCGCTCTCACAAGAAGAATTTCAATACATTTTAGAAGGAAACGGCATGATGATTGGTGCTTTTATCGAAAATGAACTTATCGCATTTCGGGCCCTACTCGTCCCTCCTATCGACGATGAACATTTAGGACTTGATATTGGCTTAACAGAAAGTGAACTACACCGCGTCATCTATCAAGAAATCTCAAACGTTCATCCGAACTGTCGAGGAAATGGGATGCAAAAAATATTAGCGACAGTCATCATGGATGAATTACAAAAAGAAGATGGAAAATACGACTATGTTTGCTGCACGGTTGCACCTTTTAACATTCCAAGTTTAAAAGATAAGTTTGCACAAGGGATGAAGATTGCTGCGCTGAAGGAGAAGTATGGTGGTAGTCTGCGGTATGTTTTTGTGAAGGAATTGCATGAGGACAATGAAAGGGATTGGACGGATATTAAGAGCGTTCCAATGAACAATGCTGGTGGACAGCAGGCGTTGCTTTCGGATGGGTATCGTGGGTATGAACTGGAGAAAGTGGACAGAGATTTTGTTGTGAAGTTTGGGCGATGATCTATATGCTCGAAAAAAGGAGATGTCCCTTGTGACATCTCCTTTTTTTCAATCCTTTGAACAATTCTGTGGTAAATGAAATTATATCAACGATTTTTCGAATATATCTATCATAACTCACAATATATCAACGATTTTTCAAATATATCTATCATAACTCACAATATATCAACGATTCGACAAGGAATATCGATTTACCAACAAAAATCGATATCCCTTCCTAAACCGTCATCTTCCAACTCGATAACGCTAACCAATTCTCCATTTCCTTATAATCAGGCATTATCTTCCCGACAAGACGCCAAAAAGAGCGATCATGATTTAAATGAACCATATGGCACATTTCGTGAACGACTACATAATCAATTACTCGCTGTGGTGCCATCGCTAGCTTCCAATTGAATGTTAGTTGTAAATTCGAATCACAAGTACCCCACGTACGACTACTATCTGTAATACGAATAGAGCGTGGTTTTGTTTTGAAATTACTTTGATGCGCTTTAATACTCTTCTCTACCAATGACTTACACTGCTTATAGTAAAATCGTTTTAAAGCTTGCTGTACTTTCTCATCCTTAAGCTCTTTCACATAAATATGTAGCTTATCTCCCTCAAACACTGCATTATCTTGCGTAATGCTTGCATCTTGAGAAATTTGTATCGGATACGTATTTCCTAAATATAGAAAGCCCTCTCCTTGATCGTAATCCTTTTCCTGTGATCCAAGCGCTCGCTCCTGCATTTCCTTACGGGTTGTCTGAATCCAATCCCACTTCTCCTCTAGCAACTGGACTAAGTATTCAACAGGTGTCCCTTTTGGAGCTTGCACTTCCACATTTCCGTACGAATCTACAAAAAGACGCACAGACTTTTTCTTTTTATAAGTTATATGAAAATGAATTGTCTCACCTAAATATGTATGTACCATTTCATCACCTAGTGTATTATTTTTACAAGTAAAAAAGAGTAGGATACAAACGTCCTACTCTACCTATTATATCATTTGCTGCTTTAACAAACTCATTACCCTCTATACTTTACACCTAATCCCTTAATGAAATTCCTTGCGTATCTATCGCCGCACTCTTTGTAATTTTTATGGCCTTTTTTTCTTAATAGAGCGCCTAACTCTCCTTTTGTTACCGTAACACCTACGCTATCTAATATATCAAGTACATCCTCACTCGTTAATGATAGTGCGATTTTCATTTTCTTTAGAAGAAGGTTATTGGCACTCTCCTTGCTCTGTACAGGTGCCGGTTGTCCTGGTTTCGGATCTTGCTTCCCTCTTTTTAAAGTAATAAATCCATTTAAAAATGCCTCTAACATCATCATGTCGCATGTTAATACGTACTCATCTTCGATTACATCATCATTGTCAGCTTCATGCTGAGGCGCTCTTTTTATTTTTGTAAGCATATCAACTACGTCTTCTTTCGTTACTTCCATCCCGCCAAGTTCAAAGATTTCTACCATATCTATATCTTTTATATCTAAAGCGTATCTTACTCTTTTTAATATATCGTTGTTGCTCATTGCCATTGTTTTGCCTCCTGAAATGTTGATTATTTTTAACTTTTTAATTGTAATACAATTTACCGTAACTAATCTAAATAAGATTAGTTTTAATTATTTCCATAATTAAATTTAACAAAAAAGGTAGTGCCTTCCGATCCTGTTTGAATTTCTATTTTTGCATTATGACGGGCAGCAATGGCATAACATATGCCTAACCCCAATCCAGTTCCATTATCTTTGGTCGTGTAAAATGGAGTACCCAGTTTCTCTAGTACTTCAGGCCTGATACCTTTTCCTTCATCCCGCACTGCAAGCACCACACAATTTCGCCCTTCCTTATAGGTGCTAATTGTTAGAGTTTTCCCTGTGCTCATCGCTTCTAAGCCATTACGGTATAGGTTCATTAATAATTGCCGTATCTCATTACGATTTAAAAGTAATTCTGGAACATCATTTGTATCGACTTGAATATATTTATTTTGATTATGCGTATCTATCTTTATTAAAGGAATAATATCGTGGATAATTGAATTTAAATCTAACATCTGCAAATCTGATTTCTTTGTATTACCTATTGAGAGAAATTCAGTAATAATAGAATTGGCACGGTCAAGTTCTTCAACCATTAAATTAAAGTACTTATTATGTTTCTCATAGTTGTTCTCTTCTTTTAATAACTGCAAAAATCCTCGTACTGTTGTCATTGGATTTCTAATCTCATGGCTGATACCTGCTGCCATTTGCCCTATTAAATCTATGTTGGATAACCTTTTCAATTCCTGCTCATATTGCTTTTTTTCCGTTATGTTTTTACAAATACAACAAATACCATCATCATACGGATACGCAATAACTTCATGCCAATATTCATCAGAGGTAGAAAAAAATTCGAAATGAACTGTAGTTCGCTCTGACATCACACGATGAAGCTCCTTATATATAACTGTATCGATGCTACTTGGGAAGACCTCCCATATATTCTTACCTAATACATCTTTCGCTGTTTTTCTTTGTGGGAAATGTTGATGCTTATTTACGTACATAAATTCCCATTTATTATTCAAAGTCAAGAATCCATCCGTAATACTTTCAATCACACTTGTGACTTTTTCATTAGCAGCAGCTAGTTCTCTCGTTCGTTCTTCCACCATGCTTTCAAGTTGATCCATATATAACAAGTTTGAAAACGTAGAAGCTGTAGCATCAACGATAGATTTTGCCAGTTGAATTCGGGAATCACCGTAATTGTGAGTTTTTTCCTCTTTGCCAACGACGATTACCCCTAATACTTCTCCCATTGAAACTAATGGAAGTATCAGTAGGCCCTTACTATCTATATTTTTTGTTTGAATAACCTTTTGAATCTTGACTTCATAGATTTTCTCCATCCAATCCGCTTCTGCCCAATTACAGTCCCTGCTTAACTTCGTTGTTTTAATCTTTGTTTTGTCTAGCCGGTCTAAAAGGTGGGCAGCCATGTTTTTACTCTCTAAAATCTGCCCTAAATAAAGAAAGCATTTATCAAAACTCTCTTGTATTGAGGAACACATTGATAAATCACGGGTAACATTTAGTAACAGCTGCTTCTCGGCAATAAGATTTTCTTTTTGGGTTAAATTTTTTGCGTTTTGAATGGCGACCGCCGCCATATTTACATAAGCTTCAACACTTTGAATTTCTGAATCTGTTAAGTTCATTGGAACTCCATAATCAAATAAAAAAACGAGACCAAATAACTCTTGCCCAAATGAGATAGGCAGAGCTAATAAGGACTTAATTTTGAACGCATCAACTGGTCTCGGATCCGGCCGATGATCCTTTGAGGTATCAGGGATATAGATGGTTTTTTTAGTTTCAATAACTTCTTTTGCCAGTAAGTCTATTTCAGGATCAATTACCTGAGTATCGAGCGTTACGCCATTTATGGTCTCTGGTTTTCCTGCAAACCCTCTAAATGTTCCATCGTCCTCAGGTAAATAAATCCCAACAGCGTCACACCTAACAATCTCCTCTGATATCGCCATTGTTACACGCTGCAAAACTTCACGTAGTTCTAATTTTGTATTTATTATTTTTGTTATATTTGCGAGCCTAGAATATCTCGTCTGATCACTTAACATTTGCATAGCCTCCAATTATAGGCGTAATAAAGTGAAACTTTAATAAGTGGGGGTTGATTTATCCCCCACTTATTATCAAACTGAATCCAACCTAACCTCTTTGCACTAGCAGAATTTTGAGGTGGGAGTTTTACTGCCCGCAAATAGCGGGATAAAATAAACATGCTAATATCAGTGAAAATCAAGATCCACCTACCATTTTCTCCTGTATTCTTTTCTTACCCTTGTTTTATATAGAATACCTCGCTTACTTATGATACGGTTCACCTTAATTAAAATGAAACAAACACTAATAAAATTGCTACACTCCATCCCCTCTAACTTTCAAAAGTTACACCGTTTCACTACCTTCTACCACATTAACATTCCCCTCAAACTTATCAAGCAATGTACGCACTTCATCAGTCGACTTCGTACTCATCAATTGATTTCTCAATTCAGCAGCTCCAGGGAAGCCTTTTACATAAATTTTGAAGAAGCGATGTAATCCTGTAATTGAGCGTGGTAATACTTCTGCATATTGATCTTGAAGATCAAGCTGTAGTCTTAAAAGATCTAAATGTTCTTTACTACTATGCTCCCTTGGTTCTTTTTCAAAAGCAAATGGATTTTTAAAGATGCCTCGTCCAATCATAACGCCATCAATACCGTATTTTTCAGCAAGTTCCAGCCCCATTTTACGATCAAGGATGTCTCCATTGATTGTTATTAACGTATTTGGTGCAATACGATCACGTAATTTTTTAATCTCCGGAATTAGCTCCCAGTGTGCATCTACTTGGCTCATTTCTTCTCTTGTGCGTAAATGAATAGAAAGGTTCGCAATATCTTGTTTGAAAATATGCGTTAACCAATCTTCCCATTCGCTTAACTCTTTAAAGCCAAGTCTTGTTTTTACGCTGACAGGTAGTCCTCCCGCTTTTGCAGCTTGAATCAGTTCTGCCGCAACGTCTGGACGTAGAATAAGGCCACTACCTTTCCCTCTTGATGCTACGTTCGGTACAGGGCAGCCCATGTTAATATCGATGCCTTTAAATCCTAGTTCCGCCATACCAATACTCATTTGACGGAAATATTCAGGGTTATCTCCCCAAATATGTGCTACCATCGGTTGTTCATCTTCTGTAAAAATTAAACGGCCACGTACACTTTTCATACCTTCTGGATGACAATAGCTATCCGAGTTTGTGAACTCTGTAAAGAATACATCTGGACGACCAGCCTCACTTACTACGTGACGGAAAACAACGTCTGTCACATCTTCCATTGGTGCAAGTACGAAAAATGGTCGTGGTAAATCACGCCAAAAATTATCTATCATTTCAAATTCAAATCCTCTCACTATGAATACAATTTAAAAATATAAAGCCAAATAACAATAGTACATTTAGAATTTATAATTTACGAAAATCAGCAATATTTATTTTAACTAAAATCATTACTAAATGGCATTTTGATAAACCAAAAAGCAGATGGTATAGATTTTCCTATATCAACTGCTTTCCTATTATACCAACTTAAGCCAAGCCACACACTCCACATGAGTCGTATGCGGGAACATATCAACAGGTTGTACTTCCTGTGTTTTATATCCGCCTTCTTCTAGTACTTTTAAATCACGTGCTAACGTTGCTGGGTTACACGATACGTATACGACGCGTTTTGGTTTCATATCGATGATTGTGTTTAGTAATGCTTCATCACAGCCTCTACGCGGTGGATCTACGACCATTGTGTCAGCGATTACGCCTTCTTTGTACCATTTTGGAATGACTACTTCTGCTTCTCCTACGCCAAATTCAGCGTTTGTCATGTTGTTTAGTGCTGCGTTACGATTTGCGTCTTCGATTGCTTCTGGGACGATTTCAACGCCGTACACTTTTTTCGCTTTTTGTGCTAGGAATAAGGAGATTGATCCAATTCCACAATAGGCATCAATTACTGTTTCGTTACCATCTAATTTTGCGTACTCTAACGTTTTATCGTATAACACTTTCGTTTGTTCTGGATTTACTTGATAGAATGAACGTGCTGAAATCGCAAATTTGATGTCACCGATAAAGTCATAAATATATTCTGATCCGTACAGTACTGTCGTTGTGTCTCCGAAGATTACATTTGTACGTTTCGGGTTTACGTTTTGAACAATTGATTTTACTTCTGGGAATTTCCCAGCAATTTCTTCAATGATTGCTTTTTTGTTTGGCAATTCTGCTGTACGAGTAATAAAGACAAGCATGATTTCCCCCGTTACTTGTCCGTAACGAGCCATTACGTGGCGAAGTATTCCTTTGTTACGCTCTTCGTTGTACGCCGAAATACCGTGTTTTTCACAAATACGTTTTACTTCTTGAATTAATGTATCGTTCTCTTCTGCTTGAATTAAACATGATTCCATATTAATGATGTCATGCGTTCCTTGACGATAGAAACCAGCTACAAGTCCGCCTTCACGTTCTCCGATTGGTACTTGTGCTTTATTACGGTATACCCATGGGTTCTTCATGCCAAGTACAGGATGCACAGGAACATCGCTTAGTCCGCCAATGCGCTGCATAACGTCACGTACTTGTTTTCCTTTCGCTTGTAATTGCCCTTCATATGTTAAGTGCTGAAGCTGGCAACCACCGCACTGATTGTACACTGGGCATTCTGCATCTTTACGATATGGGCTCTCTGTATGAAGCTTCATTAAACGACCAAACGCGAAGTTTTTCTTCACTTTAATAATTTTAATTTGGGCTTCTTCACCTGGTAATCCGTTTTTAACGAAAATAGGATATCCTTTTACTTTCGCAACACCGGCACCATCATGTGTTAAATCTTCAAATACTACATCTATAAACTCGTTTTTCTCAACTGGTGGCGTCATTTTTGTACTCATTTTCCGACCTCTCTTTTTCATAACACTGCGTTACATTTTATCATACTTATATGGTCTATTTCTATCGGAAGAAAAAAAGCTATTGACGATAGTTCTCTGTTAATGTTACGCTACTACTAATTTAATACGGACGATGTTACCTCATATATACTCGATAATATGGATCGAGAGTTTCTACCCGGCAACCTTAAATTGCTGGACTATGGGGAAAACTAATGAATATTAGCCTATGTGCAAAAAAGGACTCATATTGATTAGCTTTCTCTCATAGATGAAAGTGAATCCATATGGGTCTTTTTTTATTTTTATTTTTCTAAAAGGTCAGACATCTTACGTATGACATAAAACCTCTTTGTTTTATTTTTAGTAATATAACGGGAGTTTTATGTACAAACTTTATACGAACTTCTGAAAGGGGCAACTACATGCAATATGTAATGAGCATTATCGGTATTCTTGTCGTTTTAGGTTTATGTTTTGCTTTGTCAAACAACAAAAGTAAAATCAACTTCCGTGCAATTGCTATTATGATTGGTTTCCAAATTTTAATCGGTTGGTTTATGTTTGGCACAAAGATTGGTCAACAAATCATTATTTTCATTGGTAAAGTTTTCAACAAACTAATTAAACTTGGTACGACAGGTGTCGATTTTCTCTTTAATGGAATTCAAAGAGATTTTGTCTTTTTCTTAAACGTACTATTAATTATCGTATTTTTCTCAGCACTACTTTCTATCTTTAGTTATTTAGGTGTTTTACCATTCATCGTTCGCGTTGTCGGCGGTGCAATTTCAAAAATCACTGGTTTACCACGCGTTGAATCATTCCACGCAGTAAACTCTGTATTCTTCGGTTCAAGTGAAGCGTTAATCGTTATTAAAAATGATTTACAGCATTTTAACAAAAACCGTATGTTTATCATTTGTTGTTCTGCAATGAGTTCAGTTTCTGCTTCTGTTACAGCATCATACGTAATGATGTTAGATGCAAAATATGTACTAGCAGCTCTTCCACTAAACTTATTCTCAAGCTTAATTGTTTGTTCGCTATTAACACCTGTTGATACGAAGAAAGAAGATGAAGTGATTCAAAAATTTGATAGAACTTTATTCGGAGACAGTTTTATCGGCGCAATGATTAACGGTGCGCTTGACGGCTTAAAAGTAGCTGGTATCGTTGCTGCATTAATGATCGCCTTCATCGGTGTGATGGAAGTTGTCAACTACGTAATTAGCGCCGCTTCAGGTGCAATGGGATATGCTGTTACGTTACAACAAATCTTCGGTTATATACTTGCTCCATTCGCATTCTTAATGGGTATTCCAACTCAAGATATTATCCCAGCTGGTGGTATTATGGGTACGAAGATTGTATTAAACGAATTTGTAGCAATCCTTGATTTAAAAGATGTTGCATCAACATTATCTCCACGTACAGTTGGAATCGTTACAGTATTCTTAATTAGCTTCGCAAGTATTAGCCAAATTGGTGCGATTGTCGGTACAATCCGTGCCCTTTCTGAAAAACAAGGAAGCATCGTTTCTAAATTCGGCTGGAAAATGTTATTTGCATCAACACTTGCTTCTATTTTATCTGCAACAATCGCTGGATTGTTTATTTAATAAAAAACTCCACCTTACTTCTCCTTTTTCTAAAGGAAGTTTAGGTGGAGTTTTTTTATCTTCCAAATGTATTTTTATGTAAATCTCACCAGAAAAAAATAAGGTATTTTTTCCGAAATATTCCAAAAGTGTATTCCCCTATATATTCTATAGTGATATGATGGACAAGGGTATAATTCAAATTTTTAAAACCAAAAATTTGAATTAGTTTCACTTATAAGAGCGATTGTTTCATGATATAAGTGATGATAATTAAAACACAATAGAAGGATGATAGAATGAAAAAGTATACATATATCGCTTTACTTTCTTCTGCTATTCTCGTAGGTTGTAACACTAGTAGCTCTAGTGATAAACAAATAAAAGAAGCAACGGCGAAACAAACAGTTGAACAGAAAAAAGCGAAAGCAGTTGAAATTCCTTTAGCACAAGGAGTTATTACATGGGATCCGTATGAATATAACGCACAAAACACCACGCTTTATACCAAAGATTTAAGAGATTCATTCAAACAAGTACGTTACAATATTTGGCGTACTGCTGATGGTCCTGAAAGCAAACAAACTTTTACTTCACAAGAAAAAGATCGTGACTTTGCCCTCCCACTACATTTAAAATCATTTCATTTAAAACGTGGCGAATTTCAAATTGAAACAGTAGGAATCAAAGAAGATAATACTGAAACAAATCTAGTAACATCTAAAATTACATTCCAGCAACGTGTACCCGTTTTAATGTACCATGCGATTGAGAAATACCCTGGGCCAAGTGATGGGGATTATGGCTTATATGTACCACCTGAGCAATTCGAAAAGCATATGCAATATTTGAAAGATAACGGTTATACGATGCTAACTTTTGAACGTTGGAATGATATAAACCGTGTAAATAAACCTGTTTTTGTAACCATGGATGATGGTCGAAAAAATAATATGAACGCTCTTTATATCTTACAAAAACTAAAGGATGATACATTTCAACCTACAGCTACTGAATTTCTTACTGCAAATGAGATAGACAAACCAAATCGTCTATCAACAGATGATATAAAACAAATGATGGATTCAGGCATTTTTTCTATTCAATCTCATACTGCTAATCATACGATGATGGCTCATTCAAGCAATTATGATGAGGAATTACGTGGTTCGAAAGAAAAAATTGAAGCTCTTACTGGTAAAAAGGTCATCGCTCTCGCCTATCCAGTAGGTTCTTATAATGATCCAGCTGTTGAAGAAACAAAAAAACATTATGAATTCGCAGTAACTACTGATCATGGTAATCACATTACAAAAGGGATGCCAAACGAACAGTACTTAATTAAACGCCATTTTGTAGGGCCTAATACATCTATGGAAAAATTCATATCTCTTATAAAGTAAGCTTTACTAAAAGACGAAAGAATATTTCTATCGAAAGCCACTAACCTATCTCATAATTAAAAATGATATGATGAACAAGGGTATATCCCCACCGCTCTTACAGCGGTGGGGATTTTAAATATAAGTATGCAATATAATACACAATAGAAGGTGATTTTATGAGAAAATATGCAGCAATTGCTTTATGTATATCTGCTATTCTAGCAGGTTGTAATACTAGCAATGTAAGCCAGGAACCTAAAAAAGAGAAAAAGGTTCAAGAAGTTAAGAAACAAGCAGAAACTGTGCAAGAACGAGGTAAAATTTCTTATAGTCCAATTACACACGAATCTACAAATACTACTATTCATATGACAGATATAAAAGATACTTTAACCGAAGTACAATATAAGATTTGGCGCACAGCTGATGGAAAGGAACACACTAAATCTTTGTTTTCTAAAGAAAAGGAAACACAATTTTCACTTCCTTTTGATATAAAAGAATTTGAGGGAAAACGCGGTGAGTTTCAAATTGAAGCAATAGGAATGAAAGAAGATGGGAAGACCATTCCACTCACAAAATCTGCTATTACTTTCGAGCAAAAGGTTCCCGTTCTTATGTACCATGCAATCGATGATTATCCCGGACAAGGCATTAAAGATTTATTCGTATCACCTGCTAACTTTGAAGCCCAAATGAAATATTTAAAAGACAACGGCTATACCTTACTAACCTTTGAACGCTGGGGCGATATTAATAAAGTGAATAAACCTATCTTTGTTACGTTTGATGACGGTATGCAAAATAATATGAATGCCTTTCATATTTTACAAAAGTTAAAAGATGATACGTTTAAACCAACAGCAACAGAATATATGATTGCTACTAATGTCGATACTGAAGGATCCCTTTCTACACCTGAAATAAAAGAAATGGTTGATTCGGGCATTTTCTCCATGCAATCTCATACTGCAACACATGCCGACTTGCCGAAGATTACAAACTACGAAGAAGAATTAAAGGGATCAAAAGAAAAACTAGAAAAAATAACAGGTAAGCCCGTTATCGCAGTTGCTTATCCATTCGGTCATGTAGATGATAAAGTCGTTGCAGAAACGAAGAAATATTATCAATTTGCAACGACAACAAAACCCGGAAAGTTCATTACAAAAGGTGAACCCGATGAGTTGTTAAAAATGAAGCGTGTTCGCATACACCATACCACAACCGTAGAACAATTTGCTTCTTCGATTAAATAACGATGAGAGCTCAATATATTTTGAGCTCTCTTTTTATGCTATATTTATATATATTTTTTGAATTTTCTTGTATTATATATAGTAAGAAATCTTTCACATTAAAGGAGATTATACATATGTCATTTGAAAAAACGTTAGAGAAATATGCTGCCCTTGCAGTCAATGTTGGTGTTAATATTCAACCAGGACAAACTTTATCCATTAGTGCACCTCTTGAAGCTGTACAATTTGTACGCCTCGTTACAGAAAAGGCATATAAATCTGGTGCAAAACACGTATATGTGGATTGGAATGATGAAACGTTAACACGTCTAAAGTTCGATCTAGCTCCTGAGGAAGCTTTCTCTGAATTCCCTTCTTGGAAAGCACACGCTCGTGAAGAGTTAGCAAAAGAAGGCGCTGCATTTATGTCTATTTATGCAGAAAACCCTGATTTATTAAAAGGTGTAGATTCAACGCGTATTGCAGCTGCTCATAAAGTAGCTGGTGAAGCAATGAAAGTATACCGTGATTACGTACAAGCTGATAAAGTAAGCTGGTGTGTCATTTCTGTTCCTACGAAAGAATGGGCTGCGAAGGTATTCCCTGACGTTGCACCGGAAGAACAAGAAGCAAAACTATGGGATGCTATCTTCAAAGCGACTCGCGCTGATTTAGAAAACCCTGTAGAAGCATGGAAAGAACACGATGAAACATTACATACAAAAGTTGATTACTTAAATGAAAAACATTATAAAGCTCTTCACTATACGGGTCCTGGAACAGATTTAACAATCGAACTTCCTGAAAAACATGTATGGGCTGGTGCTGGTAGCTTAAATGAGAAGAACGTACCATTTATGGCAAACATTCCAACTGAAGAAGTATTTACAATGCCACTTAAAACAGGTGTAAACGGCCAAGTATCTAGCACAAAACCGTTAGCATTTGCAGGTAACATTATTGATAACTTCACGTTAACATTTGAAAACGGACGTATCGTAGATTATAAAGCGGAAACTGGTGAAGAAGCTTTAAAACATTTAGTAGAAACAGATGAAGGTTCTCACTTCTTAGGCGAGGTTGCTTTAGTACCTCATGATTCACCAATTTCAAACACAAATATTTTATTCTACAATACGCTATTTGATGAAAATGCATCTTGCCACCTTGCAATCGGAAGTGCTTATGCATTTAACTTAGTTGGCGGAAAAACAATGTCTAAAGAAGAACTCGCTGAAAATGGTGCAAACACTAGTATTACACACAACGACTTCATGATTGGATCAGCTGAGCTTGATATCGACGGTATTACAACTGATGGCAGACATGAACCAATCTTCCGTAAAGGTAACTGGGCGTTTTAACAAAAGCAAAAGGCTATCTCCCGCAGCGGAAGATAGCCTTTTATGATGCCGATGAAACCTTAAGCCCAATTACCCCTAACACAATAAAAAGAATACAAAATGCTTGGAATAAGCTAATGTGCTCTTTAAAAAAGTACACACTAATAATTGTAATAAGTAATGTCCCAACACCAGACCAAATAGCATAAGCAATACTTAAATGAATCTTTTTCACAACAATGGCGAACACGCTGAAACAAATTCCATAAAATACGAAAATAAGTACACTTGGAACGAGCTTTGTTAAACCATTTGATAATTTCATCGCAATTGTTCCAGCTACTTCAAAAATAATTGTAACAAGTAATAATAGCCAATATACCATACTAGAATCTCCTTCTCTGTTACCTTATAGAAATTCTAGTATACTACTTATAGTCCTAATGAAATATATTTAATTTCTAAATATTCTTCGATACCGAAATGGCCTCCTTCACGGCCAATGCCACTCTCTTTGAAGCCACCGAACGGTGCTTGTGCAACTGATGGAAGTCCATCATTTAATCCGATAATACCGTATTCTAACGCTTCACTAATTTGGAATGCTTGACTAATATCTTTCGTGAAAATATACGCAGCCAAGCCGTATGGTGTATTATTTGCTCTTTCGATCACTTCTTCAACTGTTTTAAATTTCGCAACTGGTGCAACTGGTCCAAATGTTTCTTCAGTCATACAAAGCATCGTATCATTTGCTAACCCAATTACAGTCGGTTGCATAAAGTGACCATCTAACTCTGCAATCTGTTGGCCTCCATATAAGAGTTCTCCACCTTTTCGAACTGCATCTTCGATATGTTCTTGTACTTTCGAAACTGCATTCTCATCAATAAGCGGTCCTACAGTCGTTCCGTCACCGAAGCCATCTCCTACTTTCAGCTGCTCTACTGCCTTTTGGAACTTCCCTACAAATACTTCGTATACGTCTTCTTGAACGAATACTCGATTTGTACATATACACGTTTGTCCTGCGTTACGGAATTTCGAACCAATTACCGCTTCTACTGCTTTATCTAAATCCGCATCATTCATTACGATAAATGGAGCATGGCCACCTAACTCAAGCGAAACTTTTTTCATCGTTTGTGCAGCACTAGCCATTAATTCTTTCCCGATTTCCGTTGATCCTG
The DNA here is from genome assembly GCF_050630465.1 of Bacillus basilensis. Classification (NCBI taxonomy): domain Bacteria; kingdom Bacillati; phylum Bacillota; class Bacilli; order Caryophanales; family Bacillaceae; genus Bacillus; species Bacillus basilensis. The sequence continues at coordinate 39,202 of NZ_JBNTQO010000021.1, forward strand.
TAAAGGACACCTTTCGAACGCGTCCATCTTCCATCCACGTATCAGCAATTGCTTTCGCACTACCTGTTACAATATTGATTACCCCTTTTGGAATGTCTGCTTCATGAGCTAATTCGGCTAATTTCAGTGCAGTCAATGGCGTTTGACTTGCTGGTTTTACAACCGCCGTACAGCCTGCTGCAAGTGCCGGAGCTACCTTTCTCGTAATCATAGCAGCTGGGAAGTTCCAAGGTGTAATAGCTGCCATAACCCCAACTGGTTGCTTCATAACTAAAATACGTTTATTCGGATGCGAAGCAGGAATCATTTCACCATATACGCGCTTTCCTTCTTCTGCATACCATTCAACAAAGCTATTTGCATAATTCACTTCACCAAGTGCCTCTAGAAACGGCTTTCCTTGCTCTTTCGTCATAATTGCTGCAATCTCTTCTTTATTTTCATCGATAAGTGTAAACCATTTTTTTAACTTCACTGCACGGTCTGCTGCCGTTAATTTTGACCATGATTTAAAAGCTTCATGCGCAGCATCAACAGCTTGCTTTGCCTCCGTTACCCCGCCCTTTGGTACAGTCGCAAATATTTCTTTCGTTGCTGGATTATTTACTTCAATTTGCTCCTGTAATGTAATCCACTCACCATTTATATACATCGCCTTTTTCTCTACATTTACAAACGTCGCTTTTTTATCCAATGTTTTCTTCCTCCTCTATAAGTTTCTTTATCTTCCTAGTGGCAGCAGATTGGCTTATTTTTAAAAACTCCGCTACTTTATAACTCGATCCATATGTTTTATATGCTTTCAAAATAATATTCCGTTCTACTTCTTCTAACATTTTATAGAGACTTTGACCGGACTGTTCAACCGTTGATTCTTGCATCGCTATTGGCAAATCTTCTATCGTAACAATATCGTCAGCAGTTATAACAATTCGCTCAATCACATTTTCAATTTCTCTATTATTTCCTTCCCACGGGTATCCAACAAATATTTGCAATGTGCTAGGCGCTAATTTTACATTCCGCCCATATTTCTCGTTAAAGTACTGTAAATAATGATAAATGAGTGGCAAGATGTCTTCTGTTCTTTCCCGGAGTGGAGGAATTAAAATTGGAATGACATTCAGACGATAATATAAATCTTTCCGGAATGTTCCTTGTTTCACCATCATACTTAAATCTCTATTTGTTGCCGCTACAATTCTAACGTCCACCTTTTTTAATTCTCTTCCGCCTATAGGGCGAAACGTTTTTTCTTGTAACACTTGCAAAAGCTTCGCTTGAATTTCAAGCGGCATTTCGCCAATTTCATCTAAGAAAAGGGTTCCCTTATGCGCCGATTCTAATAGTCCTTTTTTCCCTTCACGATTCGCACCTGTAAAAGATCCACCTGAGTATCCAAAAAGCTCTGATTCAATTAAATTCGTTGGCAAAGCCGCACAGTTAATCTCATAGAAACTTTCATTCTTCCGATTACTCACTTCATGTAAATGACGCACCAATCGACTCTTCCCTACTCCTGTCTCACCTAAAACGAGAACTGTACTATCTACTACAGATACCTTCTTAATTGTTTCGACTATTTTTTGCATAGCGATACTTTTAAAAATAAGTCCTTCATGCTCATACGTTTCTCTTAATTCTTTTTTATATGTTTTTAACTGATTATCCATTTCTTCTACCTTTTGACGTAGTTGGTAGAGTTCTGTAAGATCACGAGAGTAACTAATCACTCTTCGTAAATTTCCCTCATCATCAAAAACAGGCCTTGTACGAACGTGTAAATACTCTCCTGATTTTGTCGTTTGAACGAGTTCAATCGGTCTCTTTTTTTCAATTACTTCTAACGTTGCCGATGGATAAAAGATACCATCCTTTTGTAGTTCTTTTACATGTTTACCTACTAACTCTTTAGCAGCTAGTTGATAGTGCCTTTCACATGTACTATTTACACGCACAACGATTCCCTTTTCATCAGTCACAAAAATTTCGTCAAACGCATATTCAAATACATCTTGTAAATCCATTAACACTCGTTCCTTTTCTGCAACCATCCTAGCCACCCCTAACTTCCAATCCATCGATTCACTTCACTACCTTCATTATAAAGTGAATTTTCTGCATTTAATATAGAGGTAGCTAGAATGTTTGTGATTTATCATTCAATTTTTAAACGCGAGCGATGTCTGCTTGCTCATAACAAGCTTGTAATGATTCTTCAATTATTGTTAAACCTTCCTCGAGTTGCTCATCTGTAATAACTAACGGCATTAACACACGAATAACATTACCGTATGTTCCTGCTGATAATAGAAGTAATCCGCGTTTATTTGCTTCTGTACATAAATTAGCTGTTAACGTTTTATCAGGTGTTTTCGTCTTATGATCTTGAACGAGCTCGAATGCACACATTGCTCCTAAGCCACGCACATCACCGATGCAATTATATTTATTTTTCATCTCTTCGAATCGGTTCATTACGACTTTTCCTAATTCTATCGCTCTATCATTTAAATTCTCTTTTTCTATTACATCAAGTACTGCTAATGCTGCCGCACATCCTAGTGGGCTTCCTGCATACGTTCCGCCAAGCTCTCCCGGTGCAGACTCATTCATAATTTCTTTACGTCCAATCACACCACTTATCGGTACACCAGCACCTAACGATTTAGATACCGTAATTAGGTCTGGAACGACATCATAATGATCAATAGCAAAATACTTTCCTGTACGGCTAAATCCTGTTTGAATTTCATCCGCTACAAATAAAATGCCATGTTCTGAACAAATATTGCGTACTTCTTGCACAAACTTCTTACTTGGGACGATAAATCCGCCTTCCCCTTGAACAGGTTCCATTACAACAGCTGCAAGTGTTTCTGGTGCTACTTCTGATATGAAGAAATTCTTAAACTCTTCAATCATAAAGTCATCGTACTGCTCTTCCGTTAGTCCTTCTGGGCGACGATATTCATACGGGAATGGTGCTTTATATACTTCTGGAGCAAATGGGCCAAATCCAAATTTATATGGTTTTACTTTACTTGTCATCGTCATTGTCATTAATGTACGCCCGTGGAAACCTTTAGAAAATGCGATAATACCAGGTCTTTTTGTATATTTACGAGCGATTTTCACCGCGTTCTCAACTGCTTCTGCACCACTATTTAAAAATAGTACTTGCTTATCAAAACTTCCTGGCGCTAATGCCGCAAGTTTTTCCGCTAATTCAATATACGGCTCATACATCATGACATTAAATCCAGTATGAATGTATTGATCTACTTGTTTATGAAGCGCTTCTTTAACAGCTGGATGACAATGCCCAACGTTAATTGTTCCTATTGCCCCTGCGAAGTCAATATACTGATTACCATCAACATCTGTTACAAGAGCACCGTTTGCAGATTGTACAAACGTTGGGATGCCGTTACTTACTCCTTTTGGTACTATATTTTGGCGGCGTTCTAACAAAGACGCCGCTTTCGGTCCAGGAATTTGTTCATTTACTTTAGCAAATTTTTTTGTGTTCATTACGTACCCCATCCTTTTCTTTACATTGTTTTCTCTTTTTATTGCAAAATGTATGCCAACATTCTTTTCCAACATTCATCCTACATGCCTTCTATTTCAACATAAAAAATAAGTCTATAAAGACTCATTAAGAGTCCCTATAGACTTATTTTTCTTACACATTAGACTTTCCTTGTTCCCAAATAAACTCACCTGAATAAGAAATAAAATCCCCAACAGATTGTACTACTAAATCTGCAAGTGGTTCTAATGTTTGACGATCTCCTGTGCCAGACAGTACTCCAATCGCATAGCAATCGCCGCCATTTTTAGCTAAATATAAATCAGTTGGTGTATCTCCAACGACTGCCACTTCACATGCCTCTAGATGAAACCTTTCACAAAACGATTCTACAATTCTTTTATCTGGTTTTTGTGCTGGAAACGTATCCGAAGCTACAACATAATCAAAATAAGACTCTAATTGATACTGTTTTAAAAATAATTCTGTCGGTGCGAAATCATCAGCTGTAACAACACCTAAAATAAATCCTCTATCCTTTAAACTTTGTAAAATTCTCGGTAAATCCGCCGTCATTCTCATATAGGAACGATGTTCGTACATAAGGGAAAATAACTTCTCACTTACCCAATGGTGCATCTCCTCTTCTTTAGATGACGGAATATACTTACAAAGCCCCTTTGCAACATCAAGGCTTGTTCCTGCCGCTATTGCGCTACGAGGGTTCACAACCACCCCCTCCACGCCGATTTCCTTTAATAAAGTAGGCTGCATTGACTGTGGAAGTTGATATAATTTTATACATTCAGCCACAAGTTCTTCAGCTACTTTTATCCAAATTGAGTGAAAATCCATTAATGTTCCATCTTTATCAAATAGTATTGCCTTTACCTTCTCCATAGCATCCTACCTCTCGTTTCTTATCTCCTCCAGTGTATCAATAAAGTATGGATATAAAATAAACGAATTGTAAAAATACCATAAAAATCAAACTAACTTCCAATTTACAATTCCTCTATATAATAAAAAGGATGCCTTTACAGGGCATCCTCTTGATGTTCAGGAACAAATAGTTCAAGACAATGATATATATTTTCGAATTCCATCGGTGCATCTCCACCGTATTCACCATCTAAATTAATCATTAGTTTATCTGGTGAATGTACTTTAATTCGATTTGCTTGTGTGTACAGCACTTTTGGATTGTTAATATGTTCACCACGCTGCGCTTGTGTTGCTGCTTTAATTAAGTCAGCGATAGAACCTTTTTTCAGCACTAATAAATCAAATAATCCATCATTAATTGATGCATATGGTGCTACCTTTTCAAAACCGCCCACTGAACGAGTATTCGTAATTAAAAACATCGTAATTTCTTCTTGTAGTAATTTTCCATCATACTCAATTTCAACATATGTTGGATGTAATGACGGTAACATTTCGATTCCTTTTAAATAGTAAGCAAGTTGGCCTAATACCGTTTTTAGCTTACTCGGTACTTCATATGTTAATTCGGTAATACGGCCACCACCAGCGATGTTAATGAAATATGTATCGTTCGCTCTACCAAGGTCTAATGGTACTGTTTTTCCTTCGCAAATAATATCCGCTGCCTCTTCAATAGAACGAGGTACACCGATTGCTCGTGCAAAGTCATTTGTCGTTCCAACTGGAATAATTCCAAACTTCGGACGATGCTCATGTCCTACTAAACCATTGACCACTTCATTTAACGTACCGTCGCCACCAGCCGCAATAACAACATCAAATTTACGATCCGCAGCTTGCCTCGCCGCCACGGTTGCATCTCCAGGACCGGTTGTTGCATGACAAGACGCTTCATATCCAGCTTGTTCTAATTTTTGTAATACTTCTGGTAAGCTCTTCTTAAATAGCTCACGCCCAGAAGTAGGATTATAAATAATTCTTGCTCGCTTCATCATTTATTAGCACAGGAAATTTCTTTATATATTGAAAAAGAACATACCGAACTTCTATTCAGTATTCCCATGCCTACCTCCTCTCATCTTCCTATCCTTCTTTTATCCCGCTCAAACAGGCAGTAAGAACCCGATTCGTGTAGTCCATCAAAAGTAAATATTCATTTCAATGGTTTTTTTATTTGACTCAAAAATTTATCCCGCTATTTGCGGGCAGTAAATGCCCAATTGGTGAGGGCTAATAATCAGTGGTGGATGAATCTCCTACTGATTAAAGTTTCACTTTATTTCTATCCATTCTTCCATAAAAATTTACATATAACGAATAATAACTATCTATTATTTCATGAGATGAAAAAAACCTCTATGTTTAGATTTATCATTATTCCCACCTTTTTGCAACTATCATACCATAGTTGCTATACAAACATTTTTCCACTTTTGACAGTTAATCAAACGTTTGTTTAAACGATTTTCTCTCATTTAAACAAACGTTTGATTAACCTAGAAAAACACCCATGTATGGGTGTTTTTCTGCTTAATCTTTAAAAGCTACTACTATTATCGCTTATTAATCTCTTCAAGTAAGATTTTGTTAACAAGCGGTGGATTTGCTTGTCCTTTTGTAGCTTTCATAATTTGACCAACTAAGAAGCCAATTGCACGGTCTTTACCGTTTTTAAAGTCTTCGATAGATTGCTCATTATTATCAAGAATTTCTGTTACAACTTTACGAAGTGTACCCTCATCAGAAATTTGAACAAGACCCTTCGCTTTAACGATTTCCTCTGGGTCTCCACCTTTTTCAATTAATTCGTTAAATACTTTCTTCGCGATTTTAGAAGAAATTGTACCTTTTTCAATTAATTGAACCATTTTAGATAAACCAGCAGGCGTTAATGCAACGTCTTTTAATTCTTTTTGTTGTTTATTTAAGTATGCAAGCACTTCACCCATTAACCAGTTTGATGTTAATTTCGCATCAGCACCGTCTGCAACAGTTGCTTCAAAGAAATCAGACATCTCTTTCGTTAATGTTAATACGTGTGCATCATAAGCTGGTAAGCCAATTTCTGCAACGTAGCGAGCTTTACGTGCATCTGGAAGTTCTGGAATAGAGGCACGAACTGCTTCTTTCCACTCATCGTCGATGTAAAGTTCAACTAAGTCTGGCTCTGGGAAGTAACGGTAATCGTCAGACCCCTCTTTCACACGCATTAAGATTGTTTTCTTCGTTGCTTCATCGTAACGACGTGTTTCTTGTTGGATGATACCACCAGATAACAATTCTTTCTCTTGGCGCACTTGCTCGTGCTCAAGACCTTTTTGTACATAAGTAAATGAGTTTAAGTTTTTCAGTTCCGCTTTTGTACCGAACTTCTCTTGCCCAACTGGACGAAGGGAAATGTTCGCATCACAACGTAGAGAACCTTCTTCCATCTTACAATCAGATACGCCAGTGTATTGAATGATTGATTTTAACTTCTCTAAGTATGCATATGCTTCTTCTGGCGTACGCATATCTGGCTCAGATACGATCTCGATTAAAGGCATACCTTGACGGTTGTAGTCTACTAATGAACCATCAGCTGTATGCGTTGATTTACCAGCATCTTCTTCTAAATGAAGACGTGTAATACCGATACGTTTCTTTTTACCGTCTACTTCAATTTCAATCCAACCATTTTCACCAATTGGCTTATCGAATTGAGAAATTTGGTAAGCTTTCGGATTATCTGGGTAGAAATAGTTTTTACGGTCGAACTTCGTTTCCGTTGCGATTTCACAGTTTAATGCCATTGCAGCTTTCATTGCAAAGTTAACTGCTTCTTTATTTAAAGTAGGAAGTACCCCTGGGTATCCTAAGTCAATTACACTTGTTTGTGTATTTGGCTCCGCACCGAATTCTGTTGGACTCGCAGAGAAAATTTTCGAATTTGTTTTTAACTCAACGTGAACCTCTAAACCAATAATTGTTTCTAAATTCATCTATGCTCGCCTCCTTACAGACTTGCTTTTTTTGTATGATAGTCTGTTGCTTGCTCAAATGCATGTGCAACGCGGTAAATTGTCGCTTCATCGAAGTGTTTACCAATGATTTGTAAACCAAGTGGCATGTTGTTAGCACCGAATCCACATGGAACAGAAATCGCTGGAACACCCGCTAAGTTTACTGGGATTGTTAAAATGTCGTTTGCATACATTGTCATTGGATCATCAACTTTTTCGCCTACTTTAAATGCCGGAGTTGGCGTTGTTGGTCCAATAATAACATCGTAGTTAGCAAATACATTTTCAAAGTCGTTTTTAATTAATGTACGTACTTGTTGTGCTTTTTTGTAATATGCATCATAGTAACCAGAGCTAAGTGCAAATGTCCCAAGCATAATACGACGTTTTACTTCATCACCGAAACCTTCGCTACGTGTGTTTTTGTAAAGGTCTAATAAATTATTTACATTATCAGAACGAACACCGTAACGTACGCCATCGAAGCGTGAAAGGTTAGCAGATGCTTCAGAAGAAGATAGTAAGTAATACGTTGCTAGAGCGTATTTAGAGTGCGGAAGAGATACTTCCTCCCAAGTTGCGCCCATACCTTCTAATACTTTTAGTGCAGCTAGTACTGACTCACGAGCTTCCTCGCCAACACCTTCGCCTAAGTATTCTTTCGGTACAGCAATACGTAAACCTTTAACGTCTCCTGTTAAACCAGCTAAGTAGTTTCCTACTTCAACGTTTGCAGAAGTTGCATCCATGCGGTCAATACCTGAAATAGCTTGCAATAAGTATGCATTATCTTCTACTGTACGTGTAATCGGTCCGATTTGGTCAAGTGAAGATGCGAATGCTACTAATCCGTAACGAGATACGCGTCCGTAAGTTGGTTTTAAACCTACAACGCCGCAATATGCAGCTGGTTGACGGATAGAACCACCCGTATCAGAACCTAGAGAGAATAATACTTCTCCTGCTGCTACAGCTGCTGCAGAACCACCACTAGATCCACCTGGAACGTAGTCTAAGTTCCATGGATTTTTCGTAGCATAGAAACCTGAGTTTTCATTTGAAGAACCCATTGCGAACTCGTCCATATTTAACTTACCGATTGTAACTGTGTCAGCAGCTTTTAGCTTTTGCACAACTGTCGCATCATAAATTGGATCGAAGTTTGCTAACATTTTGCTCGCACAAGTTGTACGAAGACCGTTAGTTACAATGTTATCTTTTACACCAATTGGCATACCGAATAATAAACCATTATCTTCAGCGCCAATTTTCGCGTCTAATTCTTTCGCTTTCGCGCGTGCATTTTCTTCATCTAATGTAAGAAAAGCTTTTACGTTATCTTCAACATCCGCAATACGTTTGTAAGATTCTTCTACTAAATCCGTAACGGAAATTTCTTTGTTGTTTAATTTCTTATGTAACTCTGATACTGAATGATCAAATAATGACATCGAAATTCCCCTCCTCTATTCTAATACTGCTGGAACACGGATTTGATTATCTTTGTGATCCGGTGCATTTTTTAATACTTCTTCTACTGGTAAACCTTTTTCTGGTACATCTTCACGCATAACATTTTTCATAGTTAATACATGAGTTGTTGGTTTTACGTCTGTTGTATCTAATTCATTTAACTGTTCTGCAAATGTAACAATTGCATCTAGTTGTTTTTGAAATTTTTCTGCTTCTTGATCAGTAATTGCAAGACGTGCTAAATGTGCTACGTGCTTTACATTCTCAACGGAAATTCTTGACACGGCTAGGCCACCTCCATAATATATCGTTCAATCTACAATACTATTGATGATACCAAATTTTCAGTACTTCAAGCAAGTCAACACACAGCACTTACGCCATTTTTACATAAAAAAAGAAAGGCAAACGCCTTTCTTTACAATTTACTCTTTATCTAACGGTTTATTTTTCGGAAATCTCTCGTTATCTTCTTCATTATCACGAATTGTTTTTTGTAATACAAAACAAGACATCGTTAAAAATAATGTTCCAATTAAATAGTATCCTTTTACACTAAGCGTTTCATCTAACGTATAAATCCCAATTAGCATACCTGAAAGCGCACAAACAAATGAAGTCCATGCTAAAAACGTGAACGCTTGCGTATTACGTCTTCTCATCGTTCTCCCCCTCGTTAGCTGTATACCCATTATAGATAAGTATATTTACCATGATGGATTTTTATGTAAATTCTAGTTTTATATTTATAAATCTATCATAAAAGAATACTATTTTAAAGGTAGTTTTCTGCCTAATCTGAAAAAACAATTAAAATCATTGACAATTATTTCTATTCTACATAAAATAAAAATAAATATTACGAATCTCGAAATATACGGGAGTGGAATTAATTGTTGCAATATGAACATTTTTTAGACTTACTGCTAGATAACGCCAAGAAACTTTTTTATCCTGAAGAATGGGTAAGCCTAGATTTAACACTTTCTAAAACAGAAGTATTTTGTTTACTTTGGATGGAACGAAATACAGATATTACAATGACGAAAATTGCTGACCTTCTTGATATACCGATGAGTACAACGACGGGCGTTGTAAATCGCCTTGTAAAAAAGGGATATATTGAACGCTACCGTGATGAGAACGACCGACGTATTGTATTAATTCGGTTAACAGAAAACGGCGTAATGCTCGTTCAAGAAGTAAAACAAAATGCGGCCCATTACTTTAGCTTAGTAACAGAAGCATTATCAGAAGAAGAAAAAGCATTCTTACTACAAATCTTCCAAAAGATCATGAATCACATTGCTACGTCACAGCAAAAAACAGAAGAAAAGGTTTCTACACCTAAAATAAAAAACATTCCGATTGAATAAATCCCTAGCTGGGTTTTTATTCAATCATTTATTTCGACACTCGTAATATTCGATATTCGAAACAAAGGGGACATGAATGATGAGAATTATTTTGTATACAGGTAAAGGCGGCGTAGGAAAAACTAGCATTTCAGCAGCAACAGCACTTCAAAGCGCAAAACAAGGATTAAAAACTTTAGTAATGAGTACAGATCCTGCTCATAGTTTAGGAGATTCATTTGGTATAAAGCTATCTTCTGAGCCATTAGAAATCCGCGAAAATTTATGGGCACAAGAGATTAATACGATTTATGAAATGGAAAAAGGCTGGGGAAAGTTACAGAAATACATTACCTTGCTATTCACTTCCAAAGCAGCTGATGATATTACAACAGAAGAGTTAACGATGTTTCCTGGTATGGAAGATTTAATTAGCTTACTTCGCGTACTCGATTATTATAAACAAAAAACATATGATGTCATTATCATTGATTGTGCTCCAACAGGAGAAACATTAGCAATGCTCAGCTTTCCAGACATGCTCGGCTGGTGGATGGAAAAACTCTTTCCTATTAAAAGAAAAGTTTTAAAAGTTGTTCGCCCTGTAGCCCAACCACTTCTTGGTGTTCCCCTTCCAACCGATGATATTATGGACGAATTAACAAATACACTTGAACAGCTTGGAGAAATGAGAGATATTTTATCAAACCGAGAAGTAACAAGTATCCGCATCGTTGTAAATCCTGAAAAAATGGTCATTAAAGAGGCCCAGCGTAGCTTTACTTATTTAAACTTATACGATTATAACGTAGATGCCATTATGGTTAACCGCGTCATTCCTAACACTGTCACCGATCCTTATTTCCAAGCATGGAAAGATACCCAAAAGAAATATAAAACATTAATTCAAGATAGTTTTAATCCACTTCCTATTTACGAAGCTCCAATGTTTGAACAAGAAGTTGTTGGTTTGCCCATGTTAGAGCGTGTAGGAGATGCTCTATTTAAAACTGATCATTGTCCTACTGAAGTGAAATTTAACGGCCGCACACAATATGTAAAAAAAGATGGCGATGAATATATTTTCGTTCTGTCCATTCCCTTCTCAAACAAAAGTGAGCTAGTATTAAATCAAAAAGGTGATGAGCTTATCATTCGAGCTGGTTCTGTTAAACGGAACATCACATTACCAAAAATATTAACGCACCTTTCTATTCAAGGGGCTAAGTTTGAAGATGATGTACTAAACATTCGATTTGGAGGTGTAGTGCATGCGTGAGGAACTACTAAGGAAGGTAATTCGTACAAAAATAAAAGTCGGTATGCATATATTAGAAGAGTTACCCGCCCCAATCCAACAATCAGCTAAGCAAATGCTAAATATTTTACAAGAGGAGCTAGCTGCTTATCCGCAAGAACAAGAGCATCCTGAAGATAATTTAAAAAGTATTATAATTGAATGAACATCTCTGGATAGAGGGCCTTTCTAGGCTTTCTATCTCCATATTGGAGTGATGTAAGTTGTCGAAAAAAAATTCCACTATTATGCTTTGGACTATTCCCTTATTATTTTTTATTCATAACCTTGAAGAATCTTTCCAAATGCCACAATATCTTGCTAATCAATTTTCAATTACTTTTATAACTAACCAGCAATTTTTCATTGCGATTTCTGTATTGACTCTCTTTGTCTTACTTATCGTCTTTCTATACCAACTGAACTTCTTGTCTTCTATATACTGGATTATTTTTATACAAGGGGCTATCTTCTTCAACTCTATTCAACATATTATTTTGTTTTTTATTTATCGTTCTTATAATCCTGGCGTAATATCTGCAGTTTTCATTGCTATTTTTTCTATTTCCTTTTTTTCATCCCAAAAATACTTAATTCATAAAAAGCAATTCGTAATTACACTCATTTTCAGCTTATTTTCTTATCCCATTATAATTTGGATTATCTTACTACTCGCTAGCTACTTTCAGTAACAAAAAAAAGACCCGGAAAACTCCTGGTCCATTACTCTACTTAACAAACGTTGGATTCTACGTTATACAGAATTGGAAGGTACAGAATTAGGGTTTGTTTGTTAAGTAGATTATATGTTGAACGAACTAACAGCGGAGGGGTTCCTTCTGTTAGTTCATTAAACCCAATGATTATTTTACAATTTTTTCAATCTCATCAAGTGAAAGATCTACTGAAATGGAACCATCATTTGTTTCTTTCTTAATTGCATCTGTTACTTCTTTTGAATGATATAGTTCAATTACTTTTTTCAGTGTTGGATCATCCTTATCTTTCGTACGAGCTGCGAAAATATTAATATATGGCTTCGCATTTTCATTCTTTGGATCTTCTAAGAAAATGGGATCCTTCGCTGGGTCTAATCCAGCTTGACCAGCAACACCGTTATTAATAACTGAAGCTGCTACATCTTTTAATACACGAGGTGTTTGCTGTGCGATAACCGGTGTGATTTTTAACTTCTTCGGATTTTCAGCGATACCACTTGGATCTCCAAATAAGCCAAAGTCTTTCTTAAGCTTTAATAATCCGGCTGCATCAAGAAGTTTTAATGCACGGGCTTGGTTCGTTGGATCATTTGGAATCGCAATTTCTGAACCATCTGGAATTTCGTTTGCCTTCTTATGTTTCTCAGAGTATAAGCCCATCGGTGCAATTTGCGTTGTACCAACAGCTGTAATATCTAACTTATGCTCTTTTTTAAATTGCTCTAAGAAAGCAACGTGCTGGAATGAGTTTAATTCAATATCTCCATCAGCTAACGCTTTATTTGGCGTTGTGTAATCAGAGAACTCAACCAGTTTAATTTTAATTCCTTCTTTTTCAGCTTTTTTCTTTAAAATTTCCCAAGCGTCTCCATCCGTTCCAGTTACACCGACGCGAACTACTTTTTCTTTCGCTCCTGCCCCCGTGTCTCCACTTGAGCAGCCGCTTAATGCTGAAACACCTACAATCGCTGATAATGCAAATGCTAAAATTTTCTTCATTTTCTTTTCCCCTCTTCCTTTTTATGATCTGCGTAAAAAGACTTTCGCAAAGTAGTTTCCTAAGTTTTGAGCTACCTGTACGAGAATAATAAGTAAAACGACCGTTACGAACATAACTGATGTATCAAAACGTTGATAACCATATGTCATCGCTAAGTCACCAAGACCGCCACCACCGACAAGTCCAGCAACTGCAGAGAATTCAATTAAACCAACTGTCATAAACGTAACACCTAAAATCAATGGCGCTAACGCTTCTGGCACAAGAATTTCAAAAACAATTCTAAATGGTGAAGCACCCATTGCTTGAGCTGCTTCAATAACTCCCTTTGGAACTGAAACAAGATTTGTTTCAACCATTCGAGCAATACCAATCGAAGCCACTAACGTCATTGGGAAAATTGCTGCTGCTGTTCCAATCGTCGTTCCGATAATACTTCTTGTTAGTGGGCTTAAAGCTACTAAGAAGATGATGAATGGAACCGGACGAATTGTATTAATAATGATATTAAGAATAGAAAAGACCCATTTATTTTCTAAAAAGTTTCCTTTTCTCGTTACATATAATAGTAAACCTAGGGGTATACCAAGAATTGTAGCAAATATAAGGGTTACGATTACCATTAAGAGGGTATCTCCCGTCGCATCTACTATGCGAGGCCAAAATATACTCCAATCAACTCGCATGAGCTTCTACCTCCTTCAGCTGCACTTGCAGTCTTAGATGTTGTAATGCTTTTTGAATCTCCCTCTGTTCACCTTGCAATTCTACAAGAAGATTTCCAAATAGCACATTTTGAAGTTCAATAATATTTCCGTACAGTACGTTTACATCGACGTTATAGTTTTTTGCGATATACGATAGTACTGGTTGACCTGTCTCCTCACCAGTAAATGTTAGACGATAAATCTGACCACCATTTTGAATTTTCGCTAGAACACTTTCTGGTAAATGATCATTAATAACAGAACGTACAAAGTTTTGAGTCGTTTTTGTTTTTGGTTGTGTGAACACGTCAAACAATTTTCCTTCTTCAATTACTTTTCCTTTTTCCATCACAGCTACACGGTGACAAATTTCTTTCACAACATGCATTTCATGTGTAATAAGAAGAATTGTTAAATTATATTCTCGATTTACTTTTTTTAATAGGTTTAATATCTCTGTTGTTGTTTCTGGATCTAAAGCTGATGTTGCCTCATCACATATAAGAATATCTGGTGATGTTGCAAGTGCTCTAGCAATACCTACACGCTGCTTTTGTCCGCCTGATAGCTGCTCTGGGTAATTGTTTGCCTTATCTTCTAACCCTACAAACTTCAGCAGTTCATTTACTCTTTCTTTTATCTCATTCTTTGGTACTTTCGCTAACTTTAATGGATAAGCAATATTCCCAAACACTGTTCTTGAATTAAATAAATTAAAGCTTTGAAAAATCATCCCGATTCTTTGTCTTAGCTTCCGTAATTCTTTCGTCGATAATGATGTAATATCTTTATTATCTATTGAAATCGTTCCTGCCGTTGGTCTCTCTAACATGTTTACTAGACGTAATAACGTACTCTTTCCAGCTCCACTAAAACCGATAATGCCAAAAATTTCACCTTTCTCAACGGATAACGTTACATCCTCCACAGCATGAACAGATTGCTCACCTGATTCATACACTTTACTTACATTGTTAAAAGAAATCATTTTTTCCCCTCCTATTTGCTGTAAAAACTTGAAGTAGAGCTTTCGAGGTAAAATAAAAAGTGCTCTCCTTCTTATCAACCATAAAGATAAGAAGGAGAGCACTTATATGTACTCGGTCACATCTTCTCATCTTCCAAGCCTTTCATAGACTTGCTGGAGTTAGCACGGTATTAAAAAACCCGTTGCTGAGGTATCGTAGGGCCAGTCCCTCCACCTCTCTGGATAAGAATGTATCGATTTAATTGTCGTTTAATTAATTCTCATTATAGAACTCAGAATAATAAGAGTCAATACATTTTTTAGAAAAATATTAATTATCCCTTTATTAAAATTTTCAGATGAAATTTCATAATAAAATAGTAACCTTTAAAGTTATGTAAAATTCTCCTCCTGCATATTTTTTAAAAGGATAATCTTCTCTACTAATTGAATACCATTATTTGAATATGAAATCGGAGGAAGATAAATATATGAAAACAGCCCTTTTACTCGTTGATATTCAAAATGATTATTTTCCACACGGAAAGATGGAATTGCGTAATCCAGTAGAAGCAAGCGCATATGCCCGTCAGCTACTACAACTCTTTAGAAAGAAAAATGAACCTATTTTTCATATCCAACATGTAGCAATAAAAGATGATGCTACTTTTTTCCTGCCCAATACAGAAGGTGTGCATATTCATGAAAGCGTACGTCCACTTAGAGAAGAAACCGTTATACTCAAACATTACCCAAATAGTTTCCGCGAAACTGATCTTCTAGAACAATTACAACGTTTAGACATTGAGCACGTCGTCATATGCGGGATGATGACTCATATGTGTATTGACGCTACCGTAAGAGCTGCTTTTGATTTCGGCTTTCAATGTACTGTTATACATGATGCTTGCGCTACAAAAGATCTTTCTTTTAAGAATGCTACTATACCAGCCGTTTATATTCATAACACAATTTTGGCTAGTTTAAATGGAGTATATGCAAATGTAATGAGTACAGAGGAGTTTTTAGCCACAAAAAAACACTCTCTTCAGTGAGCAAAACCGAAAAGAGTGTTTCTTGTCAAACCATAGATTTTCTTTCAAATTGTATTATACAGGAAATTTTCAAAATGAATACTAAAAAATATGACTAATAAGTCAACTTTTCTCGTTATTTTATTTCTATTTACATGTTTATCCCGATATTAATAGGGTTTAGCAAGTTTCACTTACCAAATAGTAATATATGGTAGCTCTAATTCGAATTCAAATTAACTACTTTCCCCTATTATTTATCTGTTTGTTTCTGTTTCTTTTTCAAATACTCCGCACGCAATTTTTCAATTTGCTGCTTTTTATCAAATTTGGCAGGCGTCTGCTTTTCATGAAACTTTGCGACAGCTACCTGGCCTTTGTAATCTAATTGATATTTTCCCATTTTGTTCACCTACTTCTCTTTTCTTTAAAGACAACCTATTCAACAAATATAAATATACCTTATTTTACTGAATTAAACCTTATTACTTTATTAGTTTTTCTACCGATATCTATCTTAATACACATATAGAAAGTTTTTCAAAAAAAAGAGATCTTCGCAAACTGCGAAGATCTCTTCTACTATTTCTTATAAAGTTTCAGAAGTAGTTTTTGCTTGCATGTGAAGTGCTAAGTAGTCAGGGCCACCAGCTTTAGAGTCTGTACCAGACATGTTAAAGCCACCGAATGGTTGGTAACCTACGATTGCACCAGTACATCCACGGTTGAAGTATAAGTTACCTACGTGGAAGTCTTCACGTGCTTTTTCAATATGGTCACGGTTGTTAGTAACAACAGCACCTGTTAAACCGTATTCTGTATTGTTTGCAATTGCAAGTGCATGATCAAAGTCTTTTGCTTTACAGAATGCTACTACTGGTCCGAAGATTTCTTCTTTCATTAAGCGAGCATCTTCTGCAACGTCAGCAACGATTGTTGGTTGGATAAACCAGCCTTTAGAATCGTCTCCTTCGCCACCAGCTAAGATTCTACCTTCTTCTTTACCAATTGCAACATAGCTCATTACTTTATCGAATGCAGCTTGGTCATTAACAGGACCCATGTTTGTACCTAATACAGCTGGGTTAGCAACTGTTAATTCTTTCGTTAATTCAACAGCACGATTTAATACGTGATCGTATACATCTTCATGGATTACTGCACGTGAACATGCAGAACATTTTTGTCCTGAGAATCCGAATGCTGATGCAACGATAGATTTAGCTGCTAATTCAAGATCTGCTTCTTTATCAACAACGATTGTATCTTTACCACCCATTTCAGCGATAACACGTTTTAACCAAATTTGGCCTGGGTTTACTTTCGCTGCACGCTCATAAATACGGATACCTACATCGCGAGATCCAGTGAAACTCACGAAGCGTGTACGAGGGTGATCTACTAAGTAGTCACCAACTTCAGAACCATTACCTGGAACGAAGTTTACTACGCCAGCAGGTAAGCCAGCTTCTTCTAATACTTCCATGAATTTCGCTGCTACTACAGGAGTTGTACTAGCTGGTTTTAGTAATACTGTGTTACCAGAAACTAAAGCAGCTGTTGTCATACCTGCCATAATTGCGAATGGGAAGTTCCAAGGAGAAATGATAACACCTACTCCTAATGGAATGTAAGAGAAACGATTATATTCAATTGGACGGCTTTCTACTGGAATACCGTCTTTTAATTTTAACATTTGACGACCATAATATTCCATAAAGTCGATTGCTTCTGCTGTATCAGCATCTGCCTCATTCCATGGTTTACCTGCTTCTTTTACAAGAATAGCAGAGAATTCATGTTTTCTGCGACGAACGATTGCTGCAGCACGGAATAAAATGTCTGCACGCATTTCTGGCTTTGATTTTCTCCAAGTTTGGAATGTTTCATCCGCTACTTGCATTGCTTTTTCAGCTAACTCACGGCTTGCTTTTGAAACACGACCAACAAGTTCCTCTTTATTTGCAGGGTTTACAGAAACAATTTTGTCTTCTGTAGTGATTTTTTCTCCCCCAATAATTAATGGATAGTCTTGTCCAAGATAAGATTCTACTTTCTTTAAACCTTCTTCAAACGCTAATTTGTTAGCCTCCACTGAAAAATCTGTAAATGGCTCATGTTTGTATGCTACTACCATTATTTTTAGCCTCCCCTTAGAAAAACGTTTACATTTTACAACATTATTCTACACGATAATTTAGATTTATTCAAATATTCCTAGACTTATATTTTAAAAATTAATAAATTTTTAAAATATAATAAAAAAAAGAGATTCATACATGCGTATGAATCTACAAAATATGAGTATATTCCAAAACATTTTTTCCGATCAATAATATAGTAACTAATAAAAATAAAGTCCTTACATATCCAACACCTTTTTGAACTGCAAACTTCGATCCAAAATAAGCACCCAAAATCATCGATAATCCCATAATAATACCGTATTCAAAATGAATTACATCTAAAAATAAAAAAGTAATTAACGATACGATATTACTAACAAAGTTCAAAAGTTTTCCAGATGCTGCCGCTTGAATAAAATCCAAACCAATTAATAAAAATGCAAAAATTAAAAAGGATCCTGTCCCTGGTCCAAAAAATCCATCGTAAAACCCTATCATTAAAATAACAAAGAAAAATATTAATGTTTTTCTTTTCGTCATCTTCTTATAGGTAGATACACTTCCCCAATCCTTTTTCGCAATAATATAAATGGCAATGAATACCAACATAACAAGCACTAACGGACGTAAAATATCCGGCGGAATAAACTTTACTACTAAAGCACCTGCGACTGCTCCTATAACAGTTAACGGGATTAACTTTCCTACAATTTTAAAATCGACCTTTCCCGATCGAATAAAATAAATTGCACTCGTAAACGTCCCCATCGTTGCAGCTAATTTATTCGTTGCAATGGCCGAAGCTGGTGGTAAACCAACAAACATAAGTGCCGGAAGTGAAATTAATCCTCCACCGCCAACAACTGAATCAATAAACGCTGCTAAAAATCCGAATGCAATTAATAAAATAATGACTTGAAAACTTAGTTCGTCCATGCGCTTTACCCCTTACCCCCATTTTTTATAACATTTTAAATTATAACAAAATTTATCGAGAAAAAAAGCCGTTCCATAAAGGAACGGCCCTCCTATTTAATCTAAAATTTTCACAAACGGTTCATCTTGCTTCGCTTCACGTATAATAATCGCTTCTGGGCGTTCTACAGATTTAATCGTTACTTGCACCCTCATATAATTCGGGAAGTATTCCATAACAAGCCCGGCTACATATTGTGTAAAGCCAATTATTTCTGCTTTCCCATTAAATTGGACAGGAATATCAAGCTTTATTTCTCTTAATTCATCGTCTCTATACATACCAGTACCGATAACAGCTGTATAGTCGCCTTGGAAATAATCGCTTAGTTTTGCTTTAAAGTTTGATACTCTCGCCAGATCTTCACGTTTATTATCTGTTTTCGCTTGTTCAGATGGGAACAAATAATATTTCTCATTAATTTGTTTCCAATCCTCAACCGTTTCACTACCTTTTTCTACATTTGCATAAGAAACAAAATTACCTGGTACGAGCGAAGATTTTGGAGATTGACGATAAATTGCAAATGTAATCGGAACAGTTTTTGTCTCAGCGTCCTTTTGATGCATAACTTTCAAGATTTCTTGCGCCATTTTTTTCCCTTCAGCTAACATTTTTTCTTGCTCGATTTTAGCCTCACGTGGATAACCATGCTCTTCCTCGTAATAATGAACCGAATTCATCGCTAATCCAACTACAATGCCACTAAGCTCATTTTTGTTCACATAATAATCATGCTCTAAAATATTTGAAATATATATTGGACTTTTGTTATTTTTCACTTCTATTGATTCGGATCCTGCACCTAATGCGGGATTTAACCCTATATTCGGGAAGTTAACCGCATCTTTTTTTAATTTATCTTCTAGTTCCTTTTGTTCTGCATCTGTACGTTTTCTTTTAACAAGCATCTGTATATACTGAGTATTTAGGAACTTTCCGCCTTTTAAAACATTATCTTTCGTACTAAATGATTCTTTCGCAATTCGCATTAATCCTGTTTCAAACTCATCTATATCAAGGCGACTATTTAATCCTTGCACAACTAACCCGCGTGCTTCTCCACCATCAAATGGAACAGTCGTCTTATAATATTCATCTGAAATAGCGTATTTTGGAACAACTGATTGCTCTTTTGCTTTCCCCGATTTCTCAACCACTTTTTCATCTTTGTCGGCACCTGCGCTACACCCACTTACAAGTAGACCAAGGCTTAATACCGCTAATGCTATTTTTTTCATGGTAAGTTTGCACCTCTTACTTATTTAGCTCTTGTAAGAACCTCTCTTCATTCCAAACCTCAACATTATGCTTCTCCGCTTGTGCTAATTTCGAACCTGCCGCTTCACCTGCAACAACCAAATCCGTACTTTTACTAACACTTCCGGTTACTTTTCCACCTAATGCCTCAATTTTTTTCTTCGCTTCACTACGTCCCATAATTTCTAATTTCCCCGTTAAAACGACAGTTTTTCCAGCGAAGTACGACTCAACGTTTTGTAAATCAGCAATTTTTATGCCTTTGTATGTCATGTTCACTCCGTATTCTTTAAATTGTTGTAATAACTCTAATACGTCTTCATTATCGAAATACGTTACGACGGATTGAGCCATTTTTTCGCCAATTTCATTAATTGCTTTTAATTCTTCTTCCGTTGCCTTCACAAGCGCATCCATCGTTTCGAAATGCTCAGCAAATGTACGTGCTGCTTTCGCTCCAACATGGCGAATTCCAAGACCAAATAATAATCGCTCTAATGAGTTCTCTTTAGAATTCTCAATTGCTTGTACTAAATTCGTTGCTGATTTTTCACCGAATCGTTCTAGTTCCAATAATTGCTCTTTCGTCAACGAATATAAATCAGCAAATGTACGAATATAATCAGCATCAAAGAGTTGTGTAATGACACGTTCTCCAAGTCCATCAATATTCATTGCATTTCTTGAAACGAAATGGATTAGCCCTTCTCGAATTTGAGCTGGACAAGTTGGATTTATACAACGAAGTGCTACCTCTTCTTCTAAACGAACTAGTTCACTCTCACATGCTGGACAATGCGTTGGCATATGATATTCTTCTTCCTCACCAGTACGCTTATCAAAAATAACGTTCACAACTTCAGGAATAATATCTCCGGCCTTCTTCACAACAACGTAGTCACCAATTCGAATATCTTTTTCGCGAATTAAATCCTCGTTATGTAAAGAAGCACGACGAACGATAGTACCAGCCACTCGCACTGGCTCTAGCTCTGCAGTTGGTGTTACAACACCTGTACGGCCAACACTTAATTCAATACCTGTTAATCTTGTTACAACTTCTTCAGCTGGGAATTTATAAGCGATTGCCCATCTTGGACTCTTTGCTGTAGTTCCTAAGCTTTCTTGAAGAGCAACATCGTCTACTTTTATCACGATTCCATCAATCTCATAATCAAGATGCGGACGTTTTTCTTGCCATTCTTCAACATAAGCTATAACTTCTTCAATTGTTTCACATGTACGACGATTTGGATTTGTTTTGAATCCAAGTTCACCTAAGAAATCAAGCGATTCACTATGTGATGGAATTGTTTTTTCTTCTACATTCGCAAGACCGTATACAAACATAGATAAATTACGCTTCGCTGCAATTTTTGGATCAAGTTGGCGTATTGAACCTGCTGCCGCATTACGCGGATTCGCAAATACATCTTCACCATTTTGTTCTTTTTCTTCATTTAACTTAACGAATGAACGCTTCGGCATATAAGCTTCGCCTCGTGCTTCTAACGTTACTTCTTCATTTAAACGAAGCGGGATCGCTTTAATCGTTTTTAAATTTTGAGTAATATCTTCCCCTGTTACACCATCACCACGTGTCGCTCCTTGAATAAAGCGTCCTTTTTCATAATGAAGCGAAACAGCAAGCCCGTCAATTTTTAATTCGCATATATATCTTACATTCGCACCATCAATTCCTTGACGTACTCTGCGGTCAAAATCGCGTAAATCTCCTTCGTTAAATGCATTCCCTAAACTTAACATTGGTGACTTATGTGTTACTTTTTCAAATATATCAAGAATAGCTCCCCCAACGCGAACGGAGGGAGAGTCTTCACTCATAAATTCTGGGTTCTCTGCTTCTAATTTTATAAGCTCCTGCATATTACGGTCATACTCCGCATCAGAAACAGAAGGATTGTCTAATACGTGATACTGATAGTTAAATGTATTTAACAAATCACGCAGTTCTTCTATACGTTTTTTTGCTATCTCTTTTGACATATCCTCATTCCTTTCCTATTGTTTCGTCACAGGTGCAAATTTTGCTAACAAACGTTTAACACCAATTGGGCTTGGGAACGCAATATCTAATTCTTTTGCATCACCTTCACCTTTTACACTTACAACTGTACCGACTCCCCATTTTTGGTGGGAAGCTTTATCGCCTACTGCCCAGCCGATTTGTTCGCCACCTGTTGTCTTAGCTGCAGGACGCGCGAAAGCTGAACGAGAACGTGTGGTAGTTGTCGTTTTACTTGTACTTGTCGTTCTTCCTTTTGCCCCAAACGAAGTTTCACGCTTCGGCGCTGTTTCATTTAATGATTCCACTAATTCTGCCGGGATTTCTGTAATAAATCGAGATGCGGCATTCATACTTGTTCTACCAAATAAAGTACGCATTTGTGCATTGGATAAATATAACTCTTCTTCTGCACGAGTAATACCTACATAAGCGAGACGACGCTCTTCTTGCATTTCATCTTCTTCCATTAGAGAACGTGTATGAGGGAATATTCCTTCCTCTAAACCTACAATAAAGACAACTGGGAATTCTAATCCTTTTGCTGAGTGCATCGTCATTAAAATAACTTCCTCACCAGCAGTTGGATCTTCATCTACACGATCAATGTCAGCAACAAGCGCTAAGTCTGTTAAGAATGCAACAAGACTCTTATCTTCGCTTTGAGATTCAAATGTTTGTGTAACAGATAAAAACTCATCTAAGTTCTCTAAACGACCTTCTGCTTCTAAAGTACGCTCGTTTTTCAACATATCGCGATAGCCTGTTTTTTCAATAACTTCCTCTACCAATTCTGTAACAGATAAATACTCTTGCATATTTACCCAGTTGTGTAATAAACCTGCGAATTCTTTTACTGCCTTTGTAATTTTTGCACTTACTCCAACATGCTCAATCTCATCGAATACAGCAGTTAATGAAATTCCATTTTGTACACCGTAATTAATAATTTTATCGATAGAAGTCGCACCAATTCCGCGCTTTGGCATGTTAATAATACGTGCGAAACTAATCTCATCATCTGGATTCCCAATTAAACGTAAATACGCCAAAATATCTTTAATCTCTTTACGGTCGTAGAACTTAGTACCGCCGACGATTTTGTAAGGAATATTAGATTTCAGGAAAATCTCCTCGACCATACGAGACTGAGCATTTGTACGATATAACACTGCAAAATCAGTATATTTTCGTTTTCCCATTTGAATATCATCACGAATTTTTTTCGCAACAAAATATGCTTCGTCTTTTTCCGTTGCAGCACGATAATACGAGATTTTGCTTCCAACTTGATTATCTGTCCATAATTTCTTCGGTTTACGATTCGTATTTTTTTCGATAACAGCATTCGCTGCATTTAAAATATTTTGTGACGAACGATAGTTTTGTTCTAACAGAATAACTTGCGCATTCTCATAGTCTTTTTCGAATGACAAAATGTTGGAAATGTCCGCACCACGCCAGCGGTAAATAGATTGATCTGAGTCACCTACAACGCATAAATTTTTAAAACGTGCTGCTAAATGTTTAACAAGAAGGTACTGCGCTTTGTTCGTATCTTGATACTCATCCACGTGAATATATTGGAACTTACGCTGATAAAACTCTAGTACTTCTGGAACACGTTCAAATAGCTGAATCGTTGTCATAATTAAATCATCAAAGTCTAATGAATTATTTTTCAAAAGACGTTTTTGATATTCTGTATATACATCGCTCGTTAATTTTTCATATGGATCAGCGATTGTAATTTTTTTCGCATATTTATCTGCAGATAACAATTCATTTTTCGCATTACTAATACCAGCTAAAATAGAGCGCGGCTCAAATTTCTTCGGATCAATATTACGCTCTTTCATAATTTTTTTGACTACAGTTAACTGATCGCCTGAATCTAAGATTGTAAAGTTACGATTAATACCAATACGATCGATATCACGTCGTAAAATACGTACACACATAGAGTGGAACGTCGAAATCCAAATATCTTCTGCTTCTGGTCCGACAAGTGTATCAATACGCTCGCGCATTTCACGAGCTGCTTTATTTGTAAAGGTAATAGCTAGTACATTCCATGGTGCTACACCTTTTTCACCAAGTAAATACGCAATACGATGTGTTAACACACGTGTTTTACCACTACCTGCACCTGCCATTAATAGAAGTGGTCCATTTGTTGTTTGTACTGCTTTTTGTTGTTGCGGATTTAAACCATTTAATAACCTATCTGTTGTACTCATATACGCCTGCACCTACTCTCCTTTTACTGCTTTAACTGTTTTTAACGCTGCTTTTATATCATCATAAATAATATTTCCAACAACTACTGTATCAGCATACTGCGCCATTTCTTTCGCTTGCTCTGCATTAGAAATACCGCCGCCATAATACAACTTCGCTTGTTTTAATTCTGCTTTTACATTTTTAACAAGTTCAATGTCGCCATACGTACCGCTATATTCTAAATAAAATATCGGTAAACGTAATAGCTTATCTGCTAAACGCGCGTATGCAATCACATCATCCTCTGTTACATCACATTTCGCATCTGTAAGCTGGGCTACTTTCGCTTCAGGATTTAAAACACAATATCCTTCCATGAAAATTTCGTCCCAGTCCATAATATCCCCAAATTCTTTCAAAGCCTCATGATGAACACCTGTTACCCATTCCACCTTTCGGCTATTTAAAACGCTTGGGATATAATAAAAATCAAATCCTGGTGTAATTGCTTCCACATCAGAAACCTCTAATACACAAGGAACTGCATATCTACGAATGCTAACTAGCATGTGTAGTACATTATCAATTGTCACTCCATCACTTCCGCCTACAATAACAGCATCTGTTCCAGACTCACAAATCATCTCTAAATGTTCATCACTTAACTCCTTATTTGGATCAAGCTTAAATACATGTTTCCACCCGGAAATATCGTACATGAAAACACCCTTTCTTTTCTCGAGTTATATATTTCTGTTCAAAATAACAGTTTATTTTCATCATTATTGTTTTAAAACGGAGAATTAAGTTTGGAATTACCTCTTCCATATTTTTTAAACGAGAGGATTTAATTTTGAATTTCCTTTTATGCATTCTTTCATTATAACAAAAAAAGCTACTTACACACACGCACATTCCAACATCTTTTTCCACGTCAAATGTTGGATTACATATCCCAAAAATCAAACGGGATACTAATAAAAGAAATAGTATTATCTATTTCAACTTTCATAAAAAGGAGTGTTTTTCTAATGAAGCAAAATATCGGTACAATAAATGCCCTAATTCGAATTACACTCGGACTTGTCCTCTTCGGTTGTAGTGCAACTAAACTCGTACGCAAACCTTGGTGCACTTGGTCTAACGTCTTGCTATGGATTGGTGCAATGAAAGTTGCAGAGGGAATTGTTCGTTTCTGCCCTGTTGTTGAAATGTGGAAATTCGGAAAATACATGAATATGGGGGCATTTAAAATGCCTAGCATGAATTTTGCCGAAAAGGGACATACTAAAGAAGAAGTGAATCAAACTTCCAGTCACGACAAACCAAAGTCAAATGGAAGTTATGACGCTTCTGACAAAGAGATTGAGTCAGCGATTGAAGATATAATCCTGGCAAAACCGCTTTGAATCATTTGTCACGATGCAAGATGCTCTCAAAGGGACTTAGCTGCTGCAGTGGGCGGTTAAGTCTTCTTTATTTTACCATAAAACAGAACGTACATTCTTGTTTTTAATCTTAAAATGTACATAAGAGATACCTAATCAATAAAATTCAGAAAATTAGGTGTAAACCCCTTGCTTAAAATGATATAAAAGTGATATCATTTTTATATCAGGAGGCGATCATATGAAAGAAAAACAAGTTTTTTATGTAAATGGTTTTCTCGGTATTATCGGGATTTTAATTTTAGCCGCTATCGGTGTATTTTTCCTTGTACAAGAAATTTTCATAGTAGCAGCAGTCACACTTCTTTTAGCAGTAGTTATCGCTACAGGTATTGGTATTGTTCAACCAAATCAAGCGAAAGTCATTACGTTTTTCGGTAATTATTTAGGAACAATTCGTCAAAACGGTTTATTTTTAACGATTCCATTCGCATTCCGTCAAACTGTATCGTTACGTGTTGAAAATTTTAATAGTAAGAAATTAAAAGTAAACGATGTTGAGGGAAATCCGATTGAAATTGCAGCCGTCATCGTATATAAAGTTGTGGATTCTGCAAAAGCAATGTTCGGTGTTGAACATTACGATCGATTTGTAGAAATTCAAAGTGAAACAGCAATCCGCCACGTCGCAACAAAATATCCTTATGACAATTTCCAAGATGAAACTTGCATCACGTTACGCGGAAATACTGAAGAAATCTCCGAAGAATTAAAACGCGAGTTAGAGGCGCGCCTTGAAATCGCTGGCGTAGAAGTATTAGAAACTCGTTTAACACATTTAGCTTATGCAACAGAAATTGCCCATGCAATGCTACAACGTCAACAAGCAAAAGCAGTATTAGCTGCTAGAAAAGAAATTGTTGAAGGTGCTGTGAAGATGGCGAAAGATTCAATCCATATGTTAGATGAGGAAGGCGTACTGGAACTCGATGACGAGCGTAAAGCGAGTATGGTGAACAACTTATTAGTTGCCATCGTTTCAGATAAAGGTGCGCAACCAGTTATTAATACAGGAAGCCTATACTAAAAGGCTCTAAATCATTATGGCTAAAAAGAAAAGCTTTCCATTACGTATTGATCCTGAATTACATGCAGTCATCGAAAAATGGGCGAATGATGAGTTTCGTAGCGTCAATGCACACATCGAGTATTTACTTCGAGAAATGGCAAAGCAAAAAGGTAAATTGAAAAAGGATAAAGATGCATAAAAATCCCGCTGATTTCTCAGCGGGATTTTTCACATATTAATTTCTCGTCATCTCATGCCCAATGGCGCGATACCCTATATCACCTCGGTAAAATAGACCATCACTCTCAATTTTACCAATTTCTTTATACACCTTATCTTTCGCTTCTTGTAAACTATTCGCCTTACAAGCAACAAATAGTACACGGCCACCGTTTGTTACAAAGTCCCCATGCTTCATCGCTGTACCCGCATGGAAAACAATCACATCTTGCAATGCATCTAGTCCGCTAATAATATCACCTTTTTTATATGCTTCTGGGTATCCTTTCGAAGCAAGTACAACACCAATAACTGCTTCTTCTGACCATTGTAACGTTAGTTCACTCTCATCTAATACAGCGTTACATACATCAACTAAATCATTTTCTAAGCGAGGTAATACAACTTCCGTTTCAGGATCACCAAAGCGAGCATTAAACTCAATTACCTTTGGACCATCATTTGTTAAAATAAGACCTGCGTATAAAATACCTGTAAACGAACGGTTTTCTGCAATCATCGCCTTAGCAGTTGGATGTAATACCGTTTTTATCGCCTCTTGAACTGCTGATTCCGGAATTTGTGGTACTGGGGAATACGCACCCATTCCGCCTGTATTCGGACCTTTATCACCATCAAAAGCTCGTTTATGATCTTGCGCAATTACCATCGGATGCACAGTTGTTCCATTCACAAATGCCATTAATGAAAATTCTTGTCCATCTAAAAACTCTTCAATAACGACCTTCTTACTTGCTTCACCGAACTTTACATCTTGTAGCATTTCTTTCACAGCCTGTAATGCTTCTTCAAGCGTCATCGCTACCGTTACACCTTTACCAGCCGCTAAGCCGTCTGCCTTAATAACAATTGGTGCACCAACTTTTTCAATGTACTGTACTGCTTCTTCATAGTCTGTAAAAGTTTCGTACGCCGCAGTTGGAATATTATATTTTTTCATCAATTCTTTAGTAAAAGCTTTACTACCTTCAATAACAGCAGCCGCTTTATTCGGACCAAATACGCGAAGTCCCTCTTCTTTAAAACGATCAACAATTCCATTCATAAGCGGAATTTCTGGTCCAACGAAAGTTAACTCAACATTATTCTCTTTTGCAAATAAGACCAATGTATCAAAATCATTTTCATCAATATCAACAGGTGTTGCAACATCTCGCATACCTTCATTACCTGGTGCTACATACACTTTTTCTACCTTTTCAGACTGTGCAAATTTCCAAGCTAAAGCATGCTCACGCCCACCGCGGCCGATTACTAAAACATTCATATTTCATCCCCCAATATTTAAATAAGTACAAACTAGAAGCTATGCTCCTAGTTTGTTTCTTCTAAAATTACTCTATTAATGTTTGAAATGACGTACGCCAGTGAACACCATCGCAATCCCATACTTATCTGCCACTTTAATAGAATCCTCATCACGAATTGATCCACCTGGTTGGATAATTGCTGTAATACCAGCTTTTGCTGCTTCTTCTACTGTATCTGGCATTGGGAAGAAAGCATCAGATGCAAGTGCGCTACCTTGTGCTTTTTCGCCAGCTTGTGTAATTGCGATTTTTGCAGAACCTACGCGGTTCATCTGTCCTGCACCTACACCAACTGTCATGTTATCATTCGCTAAAACAATTGCGTTTGATTTCACATGTTTTACAACTTTCCAAGCTAGTTTTAAATCTTTCCACTCTTGCTCTGACGGTTCACGTTTCGTCGGAATTGAAATTGTACTTTCATCTAATGATAACGTATCTTCCTCTTGAACAAGAAGACCACCTTGTACAGAAGTTAGTTTTTTGCTTGCACTTGTCGCTTTTTCAATATTTACAGTTAGTAAACGTAAGTTTTTCTTACCTTGCAACACTTCTAAAGCTTCTTTTGAGAAAGAAGGTGCAATAATAATTTCTAAGAAAATTTCATGTAACTTTTCAGCTGTAGCTTTGTCGATTTCACGATTCGCTGCAATAATTCCTCCAAAGATTGATACTGGATCCGCTTCATAAGCGCGTGTATATGCTTCATGAATATCAGTACCTACTCCAACACCACATGGATTCATATGTTTTACCGCTACTACTGCTGGCTCTGTAAATTCTTTTACGATACTAAGCGCTGCGTCTGCATCATTGATATTGTTATAAGATAATTCTTTACCATGTAATTGTTCCGCATATGCAACAGAAGAAGTTGCTGCGAATGGTGCTTTATAGAAAGTCGCTTTTTGATGTGGATTTTCTCCATAGCGTAAGTCTTGTTTTTTCTCAAATGTCACAGTTAATGTTTCAGGACTTTCTTCACCCATTTGCTCTGTTAAGTAATTAGAAATTAGCGCATCATATGCTGCTGTATGACGGAATACCTTCGCTGCTAATTTACGTTTCGTTTCATCTGTTACTTCACCGTTCTCTTTCAGTTCTGCTAATACAACATCATAATCTACTGGATCTACAATTACAGACACAAACTTATGATTTTTCGCTGCAGAGCGAATCATTGTCGGGCCACCGATATCAATATTTTCAATTGCATCAGCAAATGTTACATCAGGCTTAGCGATTGTTTCTTTAAATGGGTATAAGTTAACAACAACAAAGTCAATTGGTTGAATACCTAATTCATTCATTTGCGCTACATGTGTTTCATTATCGCGAACTGCTAATAGACCACCATGGATATTTGGATGTAATGTTTTCACACGACCGTCCATAATTTCTGGGAACCCAGTTACTTCAGAAATACCGATTACTTGTAAGCCATTTTCTTCTAGTAATTTTTTCGTACCACCTGTTGATATAACTTCGATCCCTTGTTCTAGTAAACCTTTAACAAATTCTACTACTCCTGTTTTATCTGAAACACTTACTAATGCACGCTTTTTCATTGATCCTTCACCCCTGGTTGTATGTTAGTTAACAGTTGGTTCTTTCACAGATTGAACAATTTGATTCACTGTATTTACGTATAATTTATGTTCAACTTGTTGAATTTTCTTTTGTAAGCTTTCTCTCGTATCCCCTTCAGAAACAACTACTGCTTCTTGCGCAATAATTGGTCCTGTATCCATACCTGCATCTACATAATGAATTGTTACTCCAGTTATTTTCACACCTGCTTCTAACGCTTGACCAACAGCATCTTTACCTGGAAAACTCGGTAGTAGTGATGGATGAATATTAATAATCTTCCCGCCGTATGCTTCTAGTAACGTTGGCCCAATTAAACGCATATATCCAGCTAAAATAACATAATCAATTTTATATTCTTCTAGCTTCTTTAATATCTCTGTTTCAAACACTTCTTTTGACTCATATGCTTTCGCTGAAAAGGCGAAGCATGGAATATGATGATAATGCGCCCGACCAACAGCACGTGCTTCTGGTTTATCACATACTAATAAACTAATTTCTGCATCCAATCTTTTCTCTTCTACTGCATTAACGAGAGATTGAAAGTTAGATCCGCTTCCAGAAGCAAAAACTGCTAATCTACTCATAGTTCTGTGCCCCCGTTAAAGGTAACGCCAGCCCCTTGTACAGTACGTCCAATAATACGAGCTGTTTCCCCTTGCTCTTCAAGAAGACGAACAATATCTTTTGCTTCTTCTTCCTTCACTGCTACTACCATACCAATACCCATGTTAAAAATATTGAACATTTCTTTCTCTTCTAGTTTTCCCACTTCTTGAAGTAAACTGAAGATCGGTTGAATTTGCCAAGATCCTAATTCAATTTCTGCACCGATTCCTTCTGGTAACATACGTGGAATATTCTCAATGAATCCGCCACCTGTAATATGCGCCATACCGTATACTTCATATTTCTTCAATAGTTCTAAAATAGGTTTGACATAAATTTTCGTTGGTTTTAATAATTCTTCACCGAGAGGTAGTTCTAAGCGTCCGTAAATACGATCTAAAGATAGTTCTCCATCTTCTAGCAATACTTTTCTTACTAAAGAATAACCGTTACTATGAATACCACTAGATGCTAAGCCGATTAATACGTGACCAGCTTCAATCTTTTCACCTGTTACAATTTTCTTTTTATCAACAATTCCAACTGTAAAGCCAGCTAAATCATACTCTTCTGTAGAATACATTCCTGGCATTTCAGCTGTTTCTCCACCAATTAATGCACAACCTGCTTGGCGACAGCCCTCTGATATACCTTTGACGATGTTTTCAATTTTACTAGGTTCAGCTTTACCACAAGCAATATAATCAAGGAAGAAAAGCGGCTCTGCTCCTTGGACAACAATATCATTTACACACATTGCTACTGCATCAATACCAATTGTGTCATGTTTATCTGCCATAAAAGCGAGCATCAATTTCGTTCCCACACCATCTGTTCCAGATACTAATACAGGTTCTTCTAATGCAAATTTTGATAGATCAAACATACCTCCAAAACCGCCTAAACCGCCTAGTACTTCTTTTCTCATAGTTGTTTGTACGTGTTTTTTCATGCGAGATACCGCTTCATATCCAGCTTCAATATCTACTCCCGCTTGCTTATATGCATTCGCCATCGTTATCTACACCTCGTCTTTTAATTTCTCCCTATCTAGGGCTGGCCGTTTTAAGAAAGAAGCTAGCTTCTACCTCAAAAGAAGTAGAAGCTTTTTTCTTCTTATTTCATACTTTCTAAAAGCTCTTGCTCATAATCATAAAGTGCTGTTGGATAGTCTCCATTGAAGTAAGCCATACATAGACCGCCATATTTCCCTTCATATGGACGTCCAATTGCATCTACTAATCCATCTTCGCTTAAAAATGTTAATGAATCTGCACCGATTATTTCACGAATTTCTTCTACTGTATGATTTGCTGCAATTAATTCTTTTCTCGTTTGAATATCAATGCCATAGAAGCATGGATATTTCAGAGGTGGTGACGCAATTCTTACGTGGACTTCTGTCGCTCCAGCCTCGCGAAGCATACGAACAATTCGTTTACTTGTTGTTCCTCTTACGATAGAATCGTCAATCATAACAACTCGTTTTCCTTCAACTACACCTCTTACTGCTGAAAGTTTCATCTTAACCCCTTGCTCTCGCAGTTCTTGAGAAGGTTGAATAAACGTACGTCCAACGTAACGATTTTTAATTAGTCCTAACTCATACGGAATACCTGTCGCCTCCGCATAACCAATTGCTGCTGAAATACTAGAGTCTGGCACACCAGTAACAACATCAGCTTCAATAGGAGCTTCTGCCGCCAAACGTTTCCCCATGTTTTTACGTGCTGCATGGACGTTAATACCTGCAATATTAGAATCCGGACGTGCAAAGTAAATGTACTCCATACTACAAATTGCATGATCTACTTCATTTGTAAAACGATCTACGTGAATTCCTTCATCATTGATGATAAGTAATTCACCCGGTTCTACATCACGAATGTATGTTGCACCTACTACATCGAAAGCACATGTTTCTGATGCTACAACGTAAGCATCACCCATCTTTCCAATTGAAAGAGGACGGAACCCATTTGGATCTAGCGCAACAATCATTTCATTTCCAGTTAGTAAAAGGTATGCAAACGCACCTTTCACTTTATTTAGTGCCTCTTTTACACTTTCAATTAAAGAATCTTTCGTACTACGCTTAATAAGATGTAAAAGTACTTCTGTATCTGAACTCGTTTGAAAAATACTTCCCTCTGCCTCTAATTCGCGGCGAAGCATTTTTGCATTAATTAAATTTCCGTTATGAGCTAATGCCATACTATGATCAGAAAAACGGAATAATAATGGTTGAACGTTAGCTACTTCACTTCCACCAGCCGTCGCGTATCGTACGTGTCCGATTGCTGATTTTCCGTTCAATCCTTCTAGCTCACCTCTTGAAAACACTTCCGATATTAAACCTAACCCCTTGTGACCGACGATTTTTTCCCCATTATTTACGACAATGCCTGCGCCTTCTTGCCCACGGTGCTGTAAACTGTGCAATCCGTAGTATGAAACTTGTGCCGCATTTTCATGCCCCCAAATTCCAAAGACGCCACATTCTTCATTTAACCCCTTTATTTCAGCAAGCATGGGATTGCCCCTTTCCAAGCCTTTCTCATTTCATCTACATTTGCTGTAAGCAATACTTCATTCTCTTCATTATGAATTGTTACTTCATTTGTATTTGTCACTTCTCCAACTTGAATTGCTTCTACCGCTTTCTCGAATGCTTCTTTATTTTCACGTTTTACAGTTAAAACGAAGCGAGATTGTGATTCAGCAAATAATGCAGCTGTTGCTTCTCCAACTAATTTCACAGTAGCACCTAAGCCGTTAGCACCAATTGCACTTTCAGAAATTGCAACTGCTAAACCACCTTCAGCAACATCATGTGCTGATTGAATAAGGCCAGCTTGAATTGCTTCTAATACTTGTTTTTGGCGTTTTAATTCTACATCTAAATCGATGCTTGGTGATTGACCGAAAATTTTGCCGTGAATCATTTTCTGTAATTCACTTCCACCAAACTCAGCTTTCGTCTCACCGATTACATAAACTAAATCACCAGCTTGCTTAAACTCTTGTGTTGTTACGTGTTTTAAGTCATGTACAAGACCGACCATCCCAACAGTCGGTGTTGGATATACCGCTTCCCCACTACGCTCGTTATACATCGATACGTTTCCGCCGATAACTGGCGTTTGTAATGTACGACAAGCTTCACTCATACCATCTACTGATTTCTCAATTTGCCAGAAGATCTCTGGTTTTTCTGGGTTACCAAAGTTTAAGCAATCTGTAATTGCAAGTGGCTCTCCGCCAGAACATACGATATTACGAGCTGCCTCTGCTACTGCAATTTTACCGCCCATTTCTGGATCTAAGTAAATATAGCGAGAGTTACAATCTGTCGTCATCGCTAATCCTTTTTCTGTACCGCGTACACGTACAACTGCTGCATCTGAACCTGGTGCAACAACTGTGCTTGTGCGTACTTGATAATCATATTGATCATAAACCCACTCTTTACTTGCAATGGTTGGTTGCTGTAATAAAGCAAATAACGTTTCTTTATAATCTTCTACTTTTGGCGTTTCCATTTTCATTGCTTGGAATTCAGCAAAGTATGCCGCTTCTTTTGATGGCTTATAATAAATTGGTGCTTCTTCTGCT
Source organism: Bacillus basilensis (assembly GCF_050630465.1). Taxonomy (NCBI): domain Bacteria; kingdom Bacillati; phylum Bacillota; class Bacilli; order Caryophanales; family Bacillaceae; genus Bacillus; species Bacillus basilensis. The sequence continues at coordinate 73,674 of NZ_JBNTQO010000021.1, forward strand.
AAAGCATCTGCTGGCACTTCCGCTACCTTTTCACCTTTATGGAATAAACGAAGCATTTTATCTTCTGTTACTTTCCCCATCGTAACTGCTGCAAGGCCATACTTCTCAAATAAATCTACTATTTCTTGTTCTCTACCTTTTTTCACAACGATTAGCATACGCTCTTGTGATTCAGATAGCATCATTTCATATGGAGTCATTCCTGTTTCACGCTGTGGTACATCATCTAAGTACATTTCAATACCCATACCTGCTTTACTCGCCATTTCTGCAGAAGATGAAGTTAAACCGGCAGCTCCCATATCTTGAATTCCAACAAGTGCGTCCGACTGAATAAGTTCTAAGCAAGCTTCAATAAGAAGTTTCTCCATAAATGGATCCCCTACTTGAACTGCTGGACGCTTCGCTTCCGAGCTTTCAGATAGTTCTTCAGATGCAAATGTTGCACCGTGAATACCGTCACGACCAGTAGATGCTCCTACGTACATTACCGTATTTCCAGCTCCGTGTGCCTGCCCTTTTTTAATGTCTTCGTGGTTAATTAAGCCTACACACATTGCATTTACAAGTGGATTTCCTTCATAACATGGATCAAATTGTACTTCGCCGCCAACAGTCGGAATACCGATACAGTTACCGTATCCTGCAATCCCTGCTACTACTTCTTCGAATAAATATTTCACACGTGGTGATTGTAACTCCCCAAATCGAAGTGAGTTTAATAGAGCTACTGGACGCGCTCCCATAGAGAATACGTCACGGATAATACCACCCACGCCTGTTGCTGCTCCTTGATATGGTTCAATAGCTGAAGGATGGTTATGGCTTTCCATTTTAAATACAACCGCTTGATTATCACCGATGTCTACAATTCCAGCACCTTCCCCAGGCCCTTGCAGAACACGCTCACCTGTTGTTGGGAATTTTCGAAGCACTGGTTTTGAATTTTTATAACTACAATGTTCAGACCACATAACAGAGAATAATCCTGTTTCTGTATAATTTGGCAGACGACCTAAAATCTTTTCAACCATGGCAAACTCTTCGTCTGTTAGCCCCATTTCCGCATATATACGCTCTTCTTTAATTTGTGTTGGATTTGGTTCAAGCATTAACGACATATGTTTCCCTCCACTGTTTTAAGATAGATTGAAAGACTTTTAACCCTTCAGCACCGCCAAGTAATTCATCTACAGCACGCTCTGGGTGCGGCATCATACCAAGTACGTTTCCTTTTTCATTTACGATACCAGCAATATCTGATACGCTACCGTTCGGATTTTCTACGTAACGGAATGCAATCTGATTATTCTCTTCTAATCTTTTAAGAGTTTCTTCATCACAATAGTAATTCCCCTCACCATGTGCGATTGGAATGTTGATTACTTCATCTTTTTCATATTGTGATGTAAACATCGTTTCATTATTTTCAACACGCAACTGAACAGTGCGGCACATAAATTTTAAGTTTTCGTTTCTCATTAATGCTCCTGGTAGTAATCCTGATTCAACAAGAATCTGGAATCCATTACATACGCCTAAAATCGGCTTTCCTTGTTCAGCAGCTTTTTGCACTGCTTTCATTGCATTCGCAAAGCGAGAAATAGCACCGCAGCGTAAGTAGTCACCGTAAGAGAATCCACCTGGTAGTAAAATTGCATCATATTCATCTAAATTCTCTGTATCGTGCCAAACGTAATCTACTTCTTCGCCAAGCTCATCTTTAATTGCATGGAACATATCGACATCACAGTTCGAACCCGGAAATACTATTACTGCAAATTTCACTGTGCGACAACCTCCTCAACTTCATAACGGAAGTCTTCCATTACAACGTTTGCTAATAGTTTTTCACACATTTCCTTTACCTTTGTATCAAGATCAGATACTGATTTATCAATTGTTAGTTCCATGTACTTTCCGATTCGAACGTCTTGTACTTCTGTAAATGAAAGACTATGAAGTGCGCCTTTTACCGCTGTTCCTTGTGGATCTAATACGCTTTCTCTTAATGTTACATATACCTTAACTTTATACATGTGAAATTCCCCCTAAACGTTTTAAAATCTCTTCATAAGCATCTGTTAAATTTCCAAGACCGCGACGGAATACGTCTTTATCAAACTTTTCATTGCTCGTTTCATCCCATAAACGGCAAGTATCTGGTGAAATTTCATCTGCTAAAATGATTTCTCCTTCATCGGTTACACCAAACTCTAATTTAAAATCTACTAACCTTACACGACAGCTTGCGAAATGATCAATCAACACTTGATTGATTTGTAGAGCCATATCTCGTAATACGCTTACTTGCTCTGGCGATGCAACGTTTAATACACGAATATGATCTTCCGTTACAAGCGGATCTCCTAAATCATCATCTTTGAAGTAAAATTCTACGATTGGTTCTGCAAGTACAGTTCCCTCTTCCATTCCTAATCGTTTTGAAAGACTTCCTGCAATTACATTTCTAGTGACAACTTCTAAAGGAATAATACTCACTTTTTTAACAAGTTGTTCTGTAACAGATAACTTCTCAACAAAGTGTGTTTTAATTCCTACTTCTTGTAACTTTCTGAACAATAAAGTTGTAATCTCATTGTTCAAACGACCTTTTCCTGTAATCGTCTCTTTTTTCTCCCCATTGAAAGCAGTCGCACTATCTTTGTACTCTACCCAAACCATATCTGCTGATTCTGTACGATAAATTCTTTTTGCCTTACCTTCATACAGCAATTCTAGCTTTTGCATTTCGCAAGCCCCCTGTAGTTTGAAAAATGTGAATAATGTTTTTATAAAGAATGGCACAGAATGACTCTATTCTGTGCCATATGAAATTTTACGCTTCGTTTAATCCAAGGCGTTCAAAGATTGTATCAACGTGTTGCATATGATGCTCATAGTTGAAGCATTCATTAATTTCTTCTTGTGTTAATTTGCTTGTGATACGCTCATCAGCTTCTACAAGTTCTTTAAATTGTACTTGTGTTTCCCAAGCTTCCATCGCTTTAGGCTGTACGATATCGTAAGCTTCTTCACGTACCATACCTTTGTCGATTAACGTAAGCATTACTCGTTGAGAATAAATTAAGCCGTATGTTCTTGTCATATTGCGTTTCATATTCTCTGGGTATACAGTTAAGTTTTTAACGATATTACCAAAGCGATTTAACATGTAATTTAACGCGATTGTAGCATCTGGTAAAATTACGCGTTCTGCCGAAGAGTGCGAAATATCGCGCTCATGCCATAATGGAACATTCTCATAAGCTGTCATCATATAACCGCGGATAACACGAGCTAAACCAGTCATATTTTCAGATCCAATTGGATTACGTTTATGTGGCATTGCAGAAGAACCTTTTTGACCTTTTGCGAAAGCTTCTTCCACTTCGCGTGTTTCACTCTTTTGTAAACCACGAATCTCAACTGCCATCTTTTCGATAGATGTTGCGATTAATGCAAGTGTTGACATGTAATGAGCATGGCGATCACGTTGCAATGTTTGTGTTGAAATTGGCGCTGCTTCTAATCCTAAGTTTTCGCAAACAAATTTTTCTACGAATGGATCAATATTCGCGTATGTACCAACCGCACCAGATAGTTTACCAACGCGAACAGTATCTGCAGCTTGTTTGAAACGCTCTACGTTACGTTTCATTTCTTCATACCAAAGACCAAGTTTTAAACCAAATGTTGTTGGTTCTGCATGAACACCATGTGTTCTTCCCATCATGATCGTGTATTTATGCTCTTTCGCTTTGTTAGCTAAAATGCTTACAAAGTTTTCTAAGTCTTTTAATATGATTTCATTCGCTTGTTTTAAGATGTAAGATAACGCTGTATCTACTACGTCTGTAGATGTTAAACCGTAATGAACCCATTTACGTTCTTCACCTAATGCTGGTGTTTCTGATACAGCACGAGTAAATGCAACTACGTCATGACGTGTCTCTTTTTCAATTTCATAAATACGATCAATATCAAATGATGCATGCTCACGAATTTTTTTAACATCTTCTTTTGGAATATCGCCAAGCTCAGCCCATGCTTCACAAGCTAAAATCTCAACCTCTAACCACGCTTTAAATTTGTTCTCTTCCGTCCAAATTGCACCCATTTCTGGGCGTGTATAACGACTAATCATCTTTTTCCCTCCAACAGTTGTTCTTGATGGTCCCAAATATGCAAACTCTTCGCTTTTTCTAGAGCGACTTCAATATTATCATTTAAAATATTAACATGCCCCATTTTCCGCTGCGCTTTTGCTTCTTCTTTTCCATACAAGTGTAAATAGCACCCGGTTAATCTATTCACTTGTCTTAGGACCCCTTCTATATGTTCGCCTAAAATGTTTACCATGACAACTGGTTTTAACAAATTTGTTTCTCCAAGAGGTAAATTACAGATCGCTCGAATATGTTGACCAAATTGACTCGTTTCACATGCATCCTGTGTATAGTGTCCTGAATTGTGAGGTCTTGGTGCTAATTCATTAATATAAATCTCACCATCAGCTGTAGCAAACATCTCTACCGCTAGTGTTCCCACAAGTTCTAGTTCATCCGCAAGCACCCTTGCATAAGCAATTGCTTTTTGAGAAAGTTCTTCTGTAATGCGAGCTGGAACGATAGATTCATGCAAAATGTTATTTACATGAATATTTTCTGCTACCGGAAATACTTTCGTTTCACCACTTACACTACGAATTACAATAACTGATACTTCTTTTTCAAAAGGCACCCATTTCTCTAAAATACATTCTGCTGCATTCGCAAGCTTTCGTGCTTTATCAACGTCAGCTTCACTTCTTAAAACAACTTGCCCTTTCCCGTCATATCCACCTGTCGTTGTTTTTAAGACGGAAGGATATGATAACTCGGTGATTGCTTCAGTAAGCTGCTCTTGAGTTTGGACCAATCTATACGTTGCTACTGGTAGTCCCGCGTTTTCAATTGCATTCTTTTCGGTAAAACGATTTTGCGTTTTACTTAACAACTGACTGCCTTGCGGTAAGTAAGCATGTTTTTCAAGCCATTGTAAACATCTATAATCAATATTCTCAAATTCATATGTGACAACATCACTGATCTCTGCTAAATGCTGAATTGCTTTTAAATCGTCATATGATGCAACAATTTCAATATCAGCAACTTGTGCACATGGTGAATGTTTTGTAGGATCTAAAACAGCAATTTTATATCCCATCTCCTTAGCTGCCAATGCCATCATTCTTCCTAGCTGGCCGCCTCCAATAATACCGATTGTTTTTCCAGGTAAAATGATTCTCGTCATACTAGCTCACTACCTTCGCGCACATCTTTTTCAATTGCTTCTCTTCTCAATTCTAATGCATCATGTATGTCATCATGGAATGATCCAAGTATTTGTGCAGCAAGTAAACCAGCATTTGTTGAACCAGCCTTACCAATTGCAACAGTTGCAACTGGAACCCCTCCTGGCATTTGGACGATAGATAATAATGAATCTAAGCCGTTTAACGCTTTTGATTGAACTGGAACTCCGATCACAGGAAGATTCGTCTTCGCAGCAACCATTCCTGGTAAATGCGCTGCTCCACCAGCTCCAGCAATAATAACTTTCAATCCACGTTCACGAGCCGTCTCTGCATATTCAAACATATAATCCGGAGTCCGATGAGCGGATACAACTTTTTTCTCATACGGTATATTTAATTCATCTAAAATGTCACAAGCATATTTCATTGTTTCCCAGTCTGACGTGCTTCCCATTATGACTCCAACTAGTGATTTCATATTAGAATCCCCCCGATTCAAATAAAAAAAGCCTGAAATAGAACAGTTTCTCTTTTACTATGAGAGAAAGTGCTCTACTCAGGCATACGTATCCCTTGTGAATAGAAAAATACCGAGTGACTTTCCCTCATAGTCTAACGAATAACGGTCGTTAGGTAGAGACTTGCAGGCCATATCCCCGCGATTATATGAGGTCTTATATATTATTCTTTCTATGGCTATATTAACAATATTTCATAAACAATGTCAATAAATAATCGAATGTTTTTTTATTAGTCACTCATAACGTTCGTGTTTTAGTTATATTCAAAAGAATAATTGTAACTATATGCAAGAAGGATAAGAAATTAGAATATATATTTCTAGAGATCTATCAACCCCACTGATTATTAGCTCACACCAATCGAGCTTTTACGGACAGCCTGAACCCTACCTAACTTCTTTGCTGTCGCTAAATTTTGAGGTGAGGGTCTTACTGTCCGGCAAATAGCGGGATAAAGCATATCGTTTATATTCATTTGATTTATAAGAAGGACAATAATGAAAAAACAACTACACTCTTTTCATATTTATTCCTTTGTATCGTAGTCATTGCTATAATGATTGAATACTTATTTCTATCATCCTACTTTTTTTCTCATTATTTAAAATATATACTTATGGTAGAAATAACGTTTCCTAACATAGGCATTATTTTAGGAGCAATCGGAAAACCTAGAAAACAAAAAATCATTACTATTACTTTGAATAGCCTCATTTTTACTCTTTTTTCCTCTTTACAATTATTAAATGTATGGATTATGACATTTAATAAGTAAAAATAAACACAAAAAAACCTAAGTCGAATCGACTTAGGTTTTTGCTTGGCGACGTCCTACTCTCACAGGGACAAGGTCCCAACTACCATCGGCGCTAGAGAGCTTAACTTCCGTGTTCGGTATGGGAA
>NZ_JBNTQO010000022.1:0-72665 GCF_050630465.1 Bacillus basilensis
GTTCAATTCTAATCTTCCTACATCTGTATTAGCAAGCGCTGCAGCTTTTTTTACAACTGCGAACGCTCTAATTAAACTTTCATGAATTTTGTACCCTGTAATCGGGAAATTTTCAACAGCGCGTAAAGTTTGAATTCCGTAATATGCCTCAATAGGTAATTCCTTTCCTCCCAAAAAATCCCTCTCCACTCGCACGTTCTTGTTTGTCATTGCCATTTTAATTTCTCCCCCATATTAAATGTAAAACCTAAATAAATCATATGAAGTCATTCCCAATCCTTATCAGATTTTATTGTTAAATCGTAGGCTAAAGGCTCTTCAATAATTTTTTTAATCTCTTCTAATTTATTAGTTTTCCCAAGCGTCCACATCAATTTTGCTATGATGGCTTCCGTATTCATATCTCCAGATAATATTACTTGATGTTGCGCCACTTTCCGTCCTACTTCATAGAGAAGTATGTCTTCTCCTTCTTCCAGGCATTGAGTAGTAATCACTACAGCAATCCCCATTTCAGTCAACTCTTGAATTTTCGAAAGCAAGTTCCTTCCTTCAAAAGGTAATCCACCGTTACCAAAACTTTCAATAATAACCCCTTTATACAAACCTTTTAAACAATCAAATATCTCTGGCTTTGTACCTGGATACAATTTCATAAGAAAAACATCCGTACATAAATTAGTATTTATTGAAAGTTCATTATGGGAGGACGTTGGCTTCCAATGATATTTCACTTCATCTTCATTTACCTCAGCAACATATGGATAATTCACACTTTCAAATGCATCATAACTTTTTGTTCGCATTTTAACTGCTCTCGTCCCAATAATCACCCTACCATCAAAAACAATAAACACACCGCCAACATCCTCACAGGCAAATCTAAGAGCATCAGCTACATTTTTCTTTGCGTCTGTCTTTTTAAAACTAATAGGTACTTGTGAGCCTGTTAAAACAACTGGTTTTCTTAAACCTTGAAGCATATAAGATAACGCAGAAGATGTATAAGCTAACGTATCCGTTCCATGTGTAATCACAAACCCGTCATAGTCATCATAGTGATTAAAAACAGCATTAGCTATTTCTTTCCAGTGCTCAGGTTGCATATTGGTACTATCAATATTCATTAAGATTTTACAATCTATTTCTAAGTTTCGAGATGACTTCGAAAAATAATTCAATAATTCCTCAGCAGATAATCCTGGAACAAGCCCTTCATTCCCCTCCACAGATGCAATTGTCCCACCAGTTGCCAGTAATAAAATTCTCTTCATACACAACCCCTCCATAAAATAAACAACGATATATCGTTCGCGAAATGCGCACTTATACTTATCATTATAGAACTTAATTTGAATTAATCAAGATTTTGTATTCAATACGCATACTTTTTCTATTCTTGATTCTTTTTCTATGTTATAATTAATTTAATAAAATTAGATGGGATATGAGACGAATGTTGGAACGTTTATCTGAATTAAGAAAAAATCAAAGATGGTCCTTACAAGAGACAGCAGATCGACTTGGGATTGCGAAAAGCACCTATGCTGGTTATGAAAATGGTTATAGATTACCTTCATTACAATCTTTATCTAAAATAGCAGATTTATTTGATACGTCTGTAGATTATATATTAGGTCGAATTGAACATTCACATCAAAACAAAGATGTAATTGATATTACAAGACTCCTAAACAATCCAGATCCAACACTTTTAATAGATGGAGAAGTACTTTCAACAGAAGAGATAATTGATTTTATTGCTTTTGTGAGAAGTAAACGAGAACTAAGTTCCAAAAGAATAGAAAATATTGAACCAACATTTGAAAGTTGATTCAATAAAGAACGAAGACACTGCACTCTTTAAACTTAGACAATTAATTTGTAAACGGTTTATATAGGATTAACTTGGGAAATATTATTAATCCGAATTCATTTTATCAACTTTATATTCATAAATTACATTTTATTATTTTATATACAAAAAAATATCCTTCCTAAAAACTTCCATACCAAGGAAAATCGCGGAACTACAATGATTGATCTAGTACTTCTCTCCATGCAGTTCATGCTGGCAGCACGTGCACATGTATAATCCAAATCCACTCAGAGGGAATCACAAGGAAAATAGCAATGCATTCTTTGGTTTGGAAAAAGAGCGCTATGTGTCAGTTATACTTCTACCTATTGATATAGTAGCCGACGAAGGATATGCTTCATATCTTCTCCCTGTTGATAGAATTGCAAAATGGAAATAGTATAAAACTTATATTAAGGACTAAAGGAGGCAGAATAGTATGGAAATAATCGCAGCTATTTTCGGAGGTTTCACGTCCAATAAATCAATTATCGTAAAACAAGGACTTCCTGCTATTTTAGCATTGCTTGCCCTTTTATCTGTCATATAGAACCAAAGCTTTTCAATAAAGGAACTCATTTTTGAAAAATACGCTATTCTTTCTGTAGATTTATAAGAAAGGATGGCGTTTTTGTATGTCTATTTCTGTATCGAAAGAATTTGAAAGTATAACAGATTTCAAACAAGAATTATGTCATAAAACATAGTTTTTTAGCCCACTCATTTTACTAATTTATTCTTTAACTCCTCCCTTTTTTCTTTAGCTTCATCAATTTCTAATAACATGGATTTTTTATTTGTCTGCTTAATGAATTGAGTATATAACTCTGGGAATTCTTTTTGAACTTCTTTATTTAATACTGTTTTATATTTAATCATATAAATAACTTGTAACAAGGTGTAAGTGTAACCTTTAGTATTGGTGTAGATTATGAAATTATGCTTCATGGAATGCTAATATGGTTACTGTAAGTGATAAAGCTACAGGTATAAAAACTATTAACAAAGCATCTTAATGTTTATGAAATTCTTTGCTAATAGTTTCTCTTCTCCCTAATCTCCTGCGAGACTATATTTTTTTATTGAAATTTTCTATATCTTATTTGATTTATTCTGTAACACCAGATTGGGTTACTTTTACATCAGCCGTTACACGAAAACGTAAATGTTTATAGGATTCTTCCCATTCTTGACTGTTCCATTTTCTTACGTGAGTTCTACCAAGCTTTCTAAGTCCTATAGGATCTGTGCCTTTTTTAATAAATCTCTTTATCAATGTAGTTGCTTTTTTTTCTATTTCTGTTTCCATAATTCTTTCTAATTTTTTTATTTCTTTAGGGTTATCTAGATTTTTTGTTTTTGTAAATTCTTGAATTTCAGCTTTAACTTGAATATGAGCATTTACGAATGGATGCTTACTATTCCCCGCCATCTTATATTTTGTTCTAGCTTTTATATTCTCTATCGTGGCGTAAGTATTTGAAGAACCAGGTAGTTTGAAGTGGTATGTACCTTGTTTAAAATTATCTGTCAACAATTTAAATACAAATAAATCTTTAGGGTTCACTTTATCAACCATTTTACATCTTTTAAAAAGTGCTATTCCATCTAACTCCAACACGTTACCTTTTTTAGATATCATCGGTAAATATGAATCTCTCGCATCATCATTAAGTTGGTTTAAAAACATAAAAAAATTTGTTTTTGGCTGCGTTCCGTTGTCCATATTTTGCTCCAGTAAAGAGGATAGATAGGAAGCAATTTCTTTTTCTTTAGAATAGTTCCCCTTTAATAGTGATTCCCCTTTTACATTTGTAATTGCTAAATAAATTGCATTTCCTACACTAGGATTTCGGTTCAAAGTCTCTAAAATTTCCTGCATTCCCTTTTCAATTATTTTTTTATTAAATATAATAACACGCAATTGTCCCAACTCTAGAGGTCCAGAAGATTTTTCGGATGCTCTTGCAAGAACTTCTCTACCAGTCTGTCCTGATGCTGAATAGATTTTCGTTTCACCTTCCCCGCCTCCTTTATAAGCTGAAATCGCAAAGGTTCCTTTTAGCTTGCCTTCTGCTTCAGTATCATATGCCGCAACTTGAACTAAGTCAATGTCATCCACAATTTTCGTTTTAGCACAACCTATTAAGAAGACACTTACTATAAGGAAAAGTATCCATCGCTTCATGTTTATCTCCTTAACTTTATTTTGGCGGTTTGGATTAGCCATAGTACGGGTAGGTATACATATATATATATAAAGCCAATTTGACCTGTCCAAGTATTTAATAAGTTAATTTTATTACGGTTATTCAAGAAAAATGATAAAACAAAGATGAATACGATGATAACTGGCAAAACATATTTTTGCTTTATTCCCAGTGCCTCTTTTATACCACGACTTACTCCCCATAATGTAAAGGAAACATTGGGTAATATAAAAAAAGCCCAAACAGAAACAATAATGTATTCAAATCGCTCTATAAAGGGAAATTGTATAATTTTAATCATGCTTAAATATGCCCATATCGCGCTCGCTAGTTGTTTTTCACTAAAAAACGCAAGAGTTAAAATCATAAGGTATGTGTAGACAATAGTCGTTACTAAATTTGCATAGTGCGCATATTTCTGAGACGTTCTTGCCTTTTTAATAAATGGGTAGTACAACAATAACATTTCAAATCCAAAAAAACTAAACATATTTCCTTTCATTCCTTTCATAATTTCTAGGAATGAATGCTGTGCGATTGGAAATAAATTCTGAAAATCTGCATACTGCAAAGGATAAAAAAATGTGAAGATTAGAATGCTGGGGATAACGATTCCAAAGAAGCCGATTCCAGCAACTACACGAAATCCTCCAGTAACAATGTAATAACATAAGCCTAAAAAAGCCCCAGCTATAACCCAAGATGAAATGGAAGGAAACATCCAAACATGTACTACTTCGATATAAGTATGTAGTGTTGTTGCACCTAACAATACAATATAGGATAAAAAAATGAAGTTGAACAATCCACCAATCCATTTTCCAAGTACGTCTTGATTGATTGCAATGATGTCTCCATTACCCTGATTTAAAATCTGATATATGATCCAAATCATAAGATTAACAGATATTCCAAAAAGTAGCGTACTAATCCACGCATCATTTCCAACTAATTTTGCACTAATCCTTTCAAAACCAAGCATACCAACCCCCATCTGTATAGTAATAATTAAAAAAAATACCATATATGGAGAGACTTGATACTCAATTGGGACCTGTTTCATAATGCTCCTCCCTGTTAATTTCAATCATCAAAATCATTTCGTGATTTGATTTTATTTTTCTCTACCTCTTCTGGATTAAAACGAAAACGCTGTTTAGATCTTGAAAAAATTGGGCGTCGGAACATCGCTGAGATTGGCAAACGGATAATGCTGTCTTTCCAATCTGTAGGGCGTGTAGGATAAAAAGGAAACAAATAAGGACGTCTTAATGATTCTGTACGTAATAAACGTGCTAAAAGCAAAGAGCTTGTTAAAACAATTCCTAATAAGCCCAACAGGTGTGCAGATATTATAAAAGGAAAACGAATTACTCGAATTGTATTACCAATTCGATATATTGGTGCTGTAAATGAACTAAGAGCTGAAAGTGCAACAATGATAATAAGTACATTACTTGTAAGACTTGCCTCTACCGATGCCTGTCCAATTACAATACCACCTACGATACCGACAGTTAGACCCACTTTAGTTGGTAAACGTGCCCCCGCTTCTCTCAGTAATTCAATCGTTATTTCTAAAAAAAGTGCTTCGATGACTGGAGGAAAAGGCACTCTACTTCTCGATATGATTAACGTTTCAAGAAGTTCTTTCGGAATTAGCTCGTAATGATATGTTAAGATTGCAACATATAATGGAGTAGTTAAGACAGAAAAAATAAAAGCAAAAAGCCTTAGCAGTCGAAAAAAGGAGGAAATAATCCAAGGCATGGTGTAATCTTCTGTCGTAGAAAAAAAGTCAATTAATGTTGTTGGAAGAGTGATAGCATAAGGCGATCCATCTACAAAAAGTGCAATTTTCCCTTCTGCTAATACAGCTGCCACACGGTCAGGACGTTCTGTATTCAAAAATTGAGGGAATATAGAATTCGGGTTGTCTGCAATTAACTGAATTAAATAAGTACTATCCAAAACATGGTCTGTTTTTATTTGACTTACCCGTTTTATAATTTCTTGTAGATTTTGATCATTTACAATTCCCTCAATAAATACAATTGCAACAGTTGTGTTAGAGAGAGAGCCTACTTTCAATTCCTTCATTTGTAAATAAGGTGTTGGAAGCTTTCTACGTACTAAATTTAAATTTACATCTAAATCTTCGACAAATGCGATTTGCGGACCAACAATATTGTATTCAATTTCAGCTTTTGTAATATCCCTTTTTTCTTTCTTTGACACATTTACTAACAAACAATTTAATGTATCTGTATCGAACTGAATAAGTATATAGCCATTTAAAATACTATCCTGAATATCTTCCATTTGATTTGTTATTTTTGAATTCTCAAAGGGTAAGACAGACTGAATATCTTGTAACGAATCGAAGCTCTTCTCTTTTATATAAGTCAAAACCTCTTCATGAAATATATTTACATCGATTAATGTTCTAAAATATGAAATGACTATAGAGGAATTATTAGAAGCAATTTCCAACGTTATAAAATCTTTAGATTTTTTTAGTAATTTCATTAAATCCTGCAAAGATTCTATAGAGTAAACAGATATTCTTTCATGTGGTTTCAATTGATAATACCCTTCCTTTCAGAAAGAAACTATATATAGTTTTCAGGAAATTGCTATTTTTAAAATTAGGGATGGTGATATGTAAATATATTTATTGAATTAATAATAACGCCTTTGAAAATAACTTAACCAAGATTAGTTAAAAAATGTATTAAAAGTAAAAATAAGAAATGTTTTCAAGCATAATTACGATATTAAAAACACCCTTTCTTTTGGTTCTAAAGAAAGGATGTTTTTATAACAGGCTTTTTCGAAGGTTTTAATTTAATCCTAATTATATTTTTTATAAATCCTAAAAGTGCATTCCTTATTTTGGTATAATATGTAGAAATTGTTTTTTAGAACGGTAGATACCTACATAAGCTAAGTTAAAGTGTCGATTAAGTCCCTCCATGCTTAATAAAATCCCTGTTATGATTTCTAACTGACTACACCAGTTGAGTAAGAGCCGTAGTAGAGAATAGCATTACATTCTGTATGGTTTCTTAAAAAATTTCAGTAAAAGAATATATTAATTTTGAAGTGTACAAATAGGGAGAGTGACTTCAACTATAGTCCCCTTATTCACTTCACTCTCAATAAATACCTTTCCCTGATGTGTTTCAATAATTTTATAACAGATCATTAACCCTAAGCCAATCCCCTCTTCTTTAATACTATAAAAAGGTTCTCCGAGGTATGGTATACGTTCTTTTGGAATCCCACACCCTTGATCGATAAAACGAATGCTTAATTGATTATTATCAAGTATATTTAATTGAATCAGAATTTCCCCTCCCATCGGCATAGATTCAATGGCATTTTTTAATATATTAACAAATACTTGTTTTAATTGATTTCCTTCACATGAAATCAATGGAATACCAGGGTTACGATCGATTCTAATTTTTATATTATTCATAATTGCTTGAGGTTGTAGTAGCATTAAAACTTGATCCATTAGCACACTAATATCATTAGGTTTTATTTTTAGCACCTGTGGTTTGGCTACCACCATAAATTCAGTTGTAATACTCTCTATACGCTCAATCTCTGATGATACTATATTAATATAACCCTGATTATTCTCATTTTCCGTTGATTTTAGTAATTGCATGAACCCTTTCATTACAGTTAATGGATTATTAATCTCATGAGCCATTACAGTCGCTAATTGTCCTACAACAGCAAGTTTTTCAGATTTTCGTAATAATTCTTCTGTTTTTAGCCGTTCAGTAATATCACGAGAAATACTTAGGAAAACTTTTTTACCATTTAAGTTAAAAACACGAACACTAAACTCAGTTGTTATTACTTTTCCTGTTGGAAAAACATATTCATCTTGCAAAGTGAAGGAAGTTTGTCCCTTTTTAATTTTTTCTAATAACCTTACGATCATTTGAGAATCTTGTGGTACTATATTTGAAAATGATAATGAGAGCAACTCTTCTCTACTATATCCAAATCTTCTACACCCAACAGGATTTACCTCAATAAATCGACTTGGAGCATTATCTTCATTCAGCTCTACTACATATACCGCATCAGTCGCTTGTTCGATTAGTGCACGGTACTTCATTTCACTATCTCTTAATTGCTGGTGTAATCGATGCCGTTCTCTTTCTGCTTGTTTTCTTTCAGAGATGTCTCTACATATTGCTGATAAAGCTATCACATTTCCTCTTACATCTAGTATAGGAGAAACTGTCAGACTGACATCGAGAAGACTCCCATCGCTCCGTTGTCTAACAGTTTCTAATCTAGTAACCACAGATTCACCTGTTAGAATTTTCTGAATATTATTAAGCGATTCTTCCATTAAAAAATCTGGTACACAAGGTAATCTCTTACCTATGATTTCTTGTGATGACCACCCAAATATCTTTTCATAAGCTTTATTCGCTTGTAAAATATGCCCTTCTCGATCAGAAATGGTAATAGCATCTAGATTGTGCTTTATAAATGATTCTAATAATTCTTTGGTAGCGCTTAATTCTGATTCTACCTTTTTCCTTTCGGTTATATCAACTGTAGAACCAACAACTTCAATAACTTGTCCATTTCGTTTAATCGGCCTAAGCGCAATAAGAATAATAGTTTTATCATTTGGCCAAGGTAATTCAAATATAATTTCTTTTCCTTCCCATGCCTGAAGATAGTACTTCATCAATTGTGGAACTAAATGTGGAGGAATAATAGAAGCATCAATAGTACGTAAGCTTTTTCCTACCACCTGTTCAGAATAAAATCCGTTTTGATGATAAAACTGTCCATCACATAAAGTGTGTATAAAGTGCTTACCCACTTTTTTAAATTTAAAAATTCCTCCTTGAAGCTCATGTACGGTATCTGTAAGTTCTTGCTTCGATTTTTTTAATTCTCGATTCATTTTAGATAAGTCCTGTGTTAAATAATACAATCTCTGGTAGGCTTCCATAAGAAATAGCCCAATTAAAAGTCCTAACGCTATATATAATAAGCCTCCTGTGTAAAGTAATGTAGTATTAAATAATACGCCAACTAACCACTTTATTCCAATAAAAACAGAAAAATAGAAAGATGCACTTTTAAAAGGATGTAGTTTTTTAAAATAAGTTTTAAAAGTAGAAAATAGAATCCCCATACCTAAATAAGCAATCACAGGAGGTTCCCAATACCCTCCAATGTAAAAGACACGCATTAAAATTATGCTAATTAACGTAATCCAACCAGCAATACGACCAAAGTAAATAAAAGATAGAATAAGAGGAACAACTCGAAGATCGTAGGAAAATCCCATGTATGGAAAAGAAAAGAACATTAACGTAACTGCAATAATCCCTCCATAGAGCTTTTCGAAATATCGACTAGAATTAATTGTAAACACTTGAATAAATATTGCTGCGCTAACTAATAAAGAAAAAATAGAAAGATTGATGAAATAATCTTTAATAATCATGTAATGTCCCTCCTTGCATTAAGTGTATTCGACAAAAAAGCTAAAAATCCTACAAATAGTATAAACAGTTCAAATGCATAAAATTTAAACTAGGATAAAATCTAGAAAAGTAAATAAGGAGCACAGCAGATAAGATATTTTAGTGAAAAATAGTTTAAAAAAGATATTAGCAACCGTTGACTACTATTATCTTTTTTCTTTAAGTTATCGTAATATGTCTGAAACTCTAAAGGGACGTGGTATATCATTTCATCGAACGATCATTATGCGCTGAGTTCATGAATATAGAAATTTCATCTGTAATTTTTGAAAAATAACACAAAAAAACAAAACTATCTTTAAAAATGGAAAAAGCCTATATAAATGTCAACTAATCTATGTACAAAAAAGTTCACTTAATTTTGTATAAAATTACTCCACTTAGGAAGCTAAGTAGTTCTTCAAGGTTGATAAGAACACCTGTAGATGCTTCAGGATAACTACATAATTGTATGAGTAATGTACTTGAAATCTTTCGATAAAACCATACACATAATACAACTAACTCCTTAGTTCAATATTTACTTTTTCGTTGAACAAATTCTTTTGCTTGAGCAAAGTATTCTAGGATATAAGGAGATTTTTCAATTAACTTGGTGTCTAGTTTATTGTCCAGCTCCAATTACTTTGTTACTTTTCAGATTCAGTTCATTATATTTTGTACTTTGTCTTTATACACAACATATTCTTTGCCATCCACTACTGCTACTACCGCAAATTCATCATTTGGATTGAATGAAAGCCAATCAGCCCACATGTTAGTATTAGCCCCTCCACTCCACATATTATGAACAGTGTTTTTAGTTAAATTCATAAGTTTATAAGACGCATTTGGCGCATTTGTTCCAGTCTTTATTTCAAATGTGTAGGCGTTATGAATTTTTTTATAAAAGTAGAAAACGTTTGCTGGACGAAGCTGATTCAAAAAATCCTGTTCTTTTTTCTCTGCAATTTTTATCCCTTCTTGCAAAGTGACAACATCTGTTTTTAATGTTTTCCAACTGTTTTTCGCTGCATTCAAGCTAGGGGTTAAGAATTTATATTTATTTTGATCAGCTTTTTGATCAGCTTTATCAATATGTCCCAGTACACCCGAATATTGAGAATCTAAATCCTCCCATTGCGTAGACATATAAGTAAGAGCAGTGATAGCATTATCAAGCATACTATGCATATCACTAATATTATGAAATGCAACTCCAACTACACGATTCAATGTTATTTTATAATCTACAGTCTGACGCAATTTTGCTAATTCAGGTTCTAGCCAACCTAACTTACCTCTTGCATCACCTATCATTATGCCACCAGCAATCAAGGTTGGAATAAAGGGGATTTTCACCATGTCTAATCCCTTAGATTCTATGTCTTTTTGATATTTTACTTGTCCTAAAAGGTCCTCTAGACGCTTTTGATCAGCCTCCACATCAGCACCTTGGTTTTTTAAAATCGATTGCAATGTCTCTTTATGACTTCCAAATGTTCTAACATCTTCTCCAATAGCATTTTTTAATTGAATTAATTCTTCTATTAATGCTTTTGCAGACTTTTGATTTTGTTGAATTCCTCTTTGTAAATCTGTAATCCCTTTTTTTAAAGTATCTCCATTTCCAGTATTGATCGCCTCTACTAATGTTTCATAATGATTTTCAAATTTTGTATCGTATTCTATAATGCCTGTCAATGTATCAAAAAGATGTTTTTTTACTTGTGTATTCCATGTAACAGCATGTGCTCTTGCATTCTTTTGATCTTGTACAATTTTACTAGGTAAATCTGCATTTCCATTAATAGTTATTCCTTCAAAACTCACATCTGGATTATGAATTAGTAAATAAGAATATTCATTCATAGCTTTTGCAAATAAACCAGCATCTTGCAAAGCTTTTTTCATCTGTTCTTCATTTGCTGAAAGAGATATATTTTCATTGTTCGTTTGTTCAATTTCAATTGCAAAAGTTTCTAGTGGTATGACTGCATAAGTAGTTGTTATAGTTAAAAACGCTGATACAGCGAATAGTTTATTAGGGATTTTTTTCATCATTTCGTATTCCTCCTCTATAGGGTATGGTTTAAAGTTCTAATCTTATTAAAAAGCGATGTCTTTCAAAATGAGTTCTACATCTTTTATCAGTATCGTTTGAACTTTCTTTAGCAGCCTTCAAATCATTAAGTATTAAAGAAAATTTATATAATCTGCTTCAAATTAATCGATTCTGTTGCAAATTTTAAAAAAAAATAAACTACAAGGTTATTTTTTATTCGAATCATACTTATATATAATTGAAAGGCGAAGTCTTTAATGAGACTCCGCCTTTCTGTTATATAAGGATTTATTAATTATAACTTTTCTGTTTAACAGTGTAATCATAGACTTTCTATGTTTTAGTTCACCTTACAACAGAATTAATATTTCCCTATTTTTGTGGAGTAACAGTTTCCACTTTTAATTCCTTTATTCCTTCTTTTAATGTAACAGCATCTGTTCGTAATGTTTTCCAACTGTCTTTCGCTGCATTTAAATTAGGTTTTAAGAATTTAAATTTATTTTGATCGGCTTTTTGAGCTGCATTCTCAATATGCCCTAGAACACCCGAATATTGAGAATCTAAATCATGCCACTGCGTGGACATATAAGTAAGAGCGTTAATAGCATCATCAAGCGCCTTGTGCATTTCATTAATATTACTGTAAGCAACTCCAACTACACGATTTAAGGTTACTTTATAATCCACGGTCTGACGTAATTCTGCTAATAAAGGCTCTAACTTACCTAAATTATCTCTTGCTACTCCCACTATGATACCGCCAATTATTGGTAGACCCAAAATAGCACCCTTCATTACATTAAACCCATCAGATTCTAATTGTTTATAATAGTTTACTGATCCTAATACTTCTTCTAGACGCTTTTGATCGGCATCAACATCTGCACCTTGATTTTTTAAAATTGACTGCAAGAGCTCTTTATTACTTCCAAATGCTCTAACATCGTGTCCAATAGAGTCTCTTAATTTAGTTAATTCTTCTATTAGTTGTTGTGCATACTTTTGATTTTGTTGAATTTCACCTCGCAAATCTGTAATCCCTTCTTTTAAAGTTTCTCCATCCCCTGTATTAATCGCCTCAATCATTGTTTCATAATAATTGTCAAATGTTGTATCGTATTCAACAATACCATTCAATGTATCTAAAAGCTGTTTTTTTACTTTCGTATCCCAAGTAACAGCATGTGCCCTTGCATTCTTTTGATCTTGCACGATTCTACCAGGTAAATCTACATATCCATTAATGGTAATTCCCTCAAAATTCACATCAGGATTCTTAATTAACATATAAGAATAGGCATTCATAGATTTTGCAAATAATCCAGCCTTTTGCAAGGTCTCTTTCATTCTCGCTTCATTTGCAGAAAGAGCCGTATCTCCATTGTTCGTTTGTTCAATTTCACTTGCAAAAGTTGTTACTGGTGAAACTACATTAGCGGTTGTAATAGTTAATAACGTCGATACAGCTAGTAATTTGTAAGGGATTTTTTTTATCATTTCATTTTCCTCCAATTTAGGTTTTAAATTTCAGTTCTACTCCTGTTTAAAAGCAATATCTTTTGAAATGAATTCTGCATCTTTATGAATATCATTCCAACTTTCTTTAGCAGCTTTTAAATCATCTGGTATTAAAGAGAATTTGTGGTCTTGCATAGAATCGATATTATCCAGTAAATCTGTATAATTTGCGCCCATTGTATTCCATTGCTTTTGAATATTTGTTAGAGACAATATCGCTTGATCTACAGTCTGATATAAATATGCCAATGTTTCTTTCGCGTTAGTAAGCGAAAGAACTGCTTGATTAGCACGATCTGCTTTCATACTTAATTCTCCGATTTTGTTAGAAATTTCGTTATAGGAGTCCATATGCTTAGATGCTGTAACACCAGCCGCAGTTCCTAGACCGATACCAGCTGCTCCAAGAGCTGAAAGTCCACCAACAACAGCTGGTGTTGCTGTGCCGCCAGTTACAACAATAACTACCGCTCCTCCAATAGCTGCAATAACTAAAATAGCTGCTCCCAACCCACCACCAATTGACCAAGCTAATACATCATCAAAATGTTTTTTCTGAGTAGAACGAAGTTGCTCAATTTCAGCTTGAAGTTGTGGAATCGTTGCCTGTTGACCTGCTAATATTGCAGTTAATCCACCTTTCCCATCTGGACCACCAACATTATTTTTAAAATCTGTAGAATTTTGATATAGTTTCCCTTTGAAGTCTTGTAGCATCTTAATCACATCTGTAACTTCTTTTGAATTTGTATTGATTGTAGTAATTAAATCATTTATGCCCTCTTTTAGACCTGCCTTATCTTTCTTTTGTACCGTTTCTACTAATGTGTCGTAATAATTTTGAAATTGTTCATCGTAATTTACAATATTACGAGCAGTTTTTTGAATCTGTGGCTTCGCTGTATCTAACCAGTAATTCGCATTGATTCGTGACAGCTCTTGATTAAGGTGAATATTTTTGAGCAACTCTCCCCCCTCTGAGCCTAAATCGATATTAGATAAATTTACATTTGGTTGCTTAATCATTGTTTTTGCGTATAAATCCATTACTAGAATATGAGACCCTGTTTCAGCCAATGCTTTCTTCAGTCCTTCGGGGCCTAATGCATAATTGCCTACTTTTTGTTCTTGAGCGGTCGTTTCTTGTGCAAATGCATGAATACTGTTACCGGTAGTAGCAGTTATAACAGTTGCTAATGTAGCTAAAGTTAGTACTTTGAATGGAAATTTTTTCATGACTATTCTCCTTCTTTCGCTAAATGCTTATAATCTTTATGAATTCCCAAAAAACGCAATATTAAAATTTATATACTTGTTCTTCAAGGTAACTTATTACATTTTTTAATTGTCTTAATGTATCTTTTTGAGACTGCTCGTTAGTTGTATCAACATTAGTAGATAATTTTGTAATGCTATTTTTTATTAGATTTAAATCTTCTTTATAGCGCTTTAGTAGATCCAGTTCTACATCTACTTGATTTGCAAACGTATGCAAATCATTTTGTGTAAGAAGAAGCATTGATTTTTGTAAATCAGCTATTGATAATTTCGTTGTTAAATCATATATTTTTTGATTTTGTTTCTCTAAATCATCTAAATATGCTCGCTGTTCTGCTGTTAATTTATTTACTTCAGCAAAAACGCCAAATGTTTTCTTAATCTTTTCGGTATCAATGACCTTCATCAGGTCATACTCTTGTGTTTTTGCTGCGGCTGCGGCTGCTATTTCACCTTGTTTGCTTTTCTCAATTGCTTCACGAGCTGCTTTTTTTGCTGATTCAATCTCTAGAGCAGTTTTACCTTGCTCTGTTGCTTCTTGCACTGCTTTTTTCTCAGCTTCTAGAATAGAGTTGTTAATTTCTTTTCCTTTGTTATACGCTGCCACCCCTGCTTGAGCAGCTGGTTCAATAATTTCTTTTGAAAGACTATAAACTTCTTTGAATATAGCAAATCCCTGTTCATTTAAAGCCCCTGGTATTAATGCAATTTGCTGTAAATCATTTTGAATTGATTTTTTGGTATTTAATATTTCATTTTTTAACTGATCTATTTTTCCTGTTCCATCTGTACTTAATATGCCTTGCGCAGTTGCCACATCAGTGTCAAAATCTTTTAATTTTTTATCAAGCTGTAATTTAAGATCTGTTAATTCATTGATTTGCCGTTGCGTATTTTCTTGATTCGTCATAGCTATTTCTTGAAGTACTTCAAGTCTATCCGAAAACCCTTCTCTATCTTCTTTATTGTCTACAAACGATTTTAATGTCGGGTAATAGCTATTAAATTTTGTTACAAATCCTTTACTTTTTGAATTTAATAGAATTAACTGTGGATAGAGTTCCGATGACCATTCCTTCATATCTTGTTTGATTAGGAATTGATTTGTATTTAAAGCTGTGACTTCCTCTAACTGTACATTAGGACTCATTAAAGATTGATCAATATACGTTTGAATTAATTTAGATTGCGCACCTAATTTTCGTAATGAAGAGGAAATATCCATGCCTTCCTGTTGAGTTTCCGCTTGAACGATTGGTGTTGCGAGAGTATTGATAGGAATATTTCCTCCAGTTACAATGGATGTGACTAATAATCCTGTAATTATTTTAGTTTTCATTCCGTACACTCCTTTACCATTGTTTTTATAACTTAATTCATATAACTTGTACGATCTCTCTCTTTGTAAACTGGTTAGGAAGGAGAAATCTTTCAGATAGGGTAATATCGTTAGTTTTCACTTCTAATAGGATGTAAGGATTTTATTTATCTCTCATTCGATACTCTATTTTTCAAATATAAATAACAAAAATTTACTAAATATATTTGAATCAAGCACCCTATGAATAGTAAATTATTAATTCTTCCCTAGAATTGCGGTTTAACTTACAGAACCGCGAGAATTAATACACCAATGCTTACAGTTAATCTTGTCGTAACATTGTTTAATTTTAATTTCATAATATATCTCTTAGTTTTGTCCGCAAACTCCTTATTAGACTACAAAAGGTGAAATTATGCTGTACATCGCTTATACTTTTATTGCGGAATAACTTCACTTTTGTTATGCAGAAACTTAGAACACGTTTATTACAAATTTGATTCTTGACCTTTTGTTAATAAATTGACTATTTAGAAAATTATTAACGACATAATGTTAATTACAACTTCACTATAATTCCTATTAGCGTAACCTTCTCCTTTCTGTCTGGTCATACCAGTTATGTTGTTCATTAAAACATTAAATTTTTAATGCGTAAATAGAAAAATTTTGTCGATTAAGCTCGATAATTTACTGTTAAATAAAAATATGCCCTGAAAAAAATTATATAAATATAGTTATTCGTAAATTTCATTTCTGTAATTGCAATGATTACAAATTAATGTGTATACGGTTAAAAATAACTATTTTATCTCAACCAAGAAATTTTATTTTAGAAAAAATACTTATAGAATAATATTATAGGTCTTTTTATACTTTTTTACCTTTATTTAGTTATGTATAATTGCATAAAATGTAGATATATTTAGTAATATATGTTATATTTTTGATTTTTTCACAAAACATCCTAATATCATTATTATTAAATATTTAATATGAAGATATTAATCTATAAACTTATCTTCGTTATAAACGTAGGTTCTAAATTACAAAAAAGCTGCAAAGCCTCCTTGAAACACTTTGCAGCCTTCTATCTTTTTGTTTCCTTTAGCAAAATAATGGTTAGTGAATTTTTATTTTTTAGGATACTTATACCCATGTTTAAGTCTTTACATTGGAGACAGCAGATAACAAGCTTATATTATTGTATATTTTTCACGGTACTGCCTAGGAGTCATGCTAGTGTTTTTTTTGAAAACTCTTATAAAATAACTTTGGTCATTAAAGTTAAGCCAAGCACAGATATCTGATAACGAATAAGTAGTGAGTGTTAATAATTTTTTTGCTTCTTCCACTCGTTCCCTTTGAATATATTCGCTTAAAGTGATTCCCATTTCTTTCTTAAATAGTTTAGACAGATAAGTAGGCGTAATTTCTAAATGATTAGCAAGTTCATTCAGAGATATTCCATCGTAAACATTTTTATTAATATGTTTTATACATGTAGTAACCGCGTAAGAATACTTTTTTGCATTGTATTCTTTCACACGATCTGCAAAGGTACGTAAAGCGTCCCCTGACAAACGCTTTACAGATTCTACACTATCTAATTGTTCTAGGGTTTGTATATATAAAATACTATGAGCAAAAGCAATATCTGGTGGCAGATTTCCTTCTATTGCATATCGAGTGGCTAAGGTAATCGCAATAATTCCAAGGTTTTTTTGATTCCTGAGCGGATCCTCTATTAGCATAAGTTCAACATCTTCTTGCGAAACCGCATACATATACTGTACTAACTTTTTTTTATTTCCTTCTTTGATAGTCGAAAAGAAATCATTTACTAATGCCATATTGTGCGTTTTAGGTTTGTTTTGTCGGCGTTTTAAAATATATAAATCAGGTTTCACAATTTTATTAGGAATTTCCTCTAGTACTTTATTTTTTTCCAAGACAATATCTACATCTAACTTTTCATTGAAAATCATGTAATGTAATAAAATTCCCATATCAATTAATGTAGTTTTTTTAATCTCAGATAAACACTGATAATAGGCAAGTCTTTCTTGAATGTTATCATTTGATTTAAATTCTTTCTGAAATTTTATGATCATATCATCTGAATCTTTTGGATGTATAGTAGGACCGATTATAATAGTCCCTTTAATATCATCATGATTTTCTATATGAATTAGAACAAAATTTTCAAGATAGTTGTTACTTCGGAAAAGTGGCAAGTTAAAGGGATCGTTTTCTTGATAAATATCACTAAGATGTTCTTCTTTTGAAGAATAAAAAGGACTACAAACATTATCAGATGTAGAATGATATAAAATTTTTCTGTCTGCAGATAAAATATGTACAGGGGCATTAAATGCTTTATGTGCAAGATCACACAAGTGTTGTATATCGATGGAAGTATTCATTACATTCTCCTTTATAGATCCATAAAATATATTCTGTTAGATATAATTCACGACAAATAATACTATAAAATATCAAATTAGTACAATTCACAACAAAATATTACTATATCTTTTTTATAAAAATCATATATTATTTAATTGTAGTTAGCATCTAAATATCAGAGTAGATAAGTAAATGAAATACACTAAGTTCTTTTCTTAATTCTACAAGATATAATTATTGAACTTGAGAAAACAGTGAAGTACTACAAAATACAGTGGTAGTCAATGCGAGGACCAAGCTGGAAAAAGATTTAAAATGCAGCGAAAGTTACAGGAGATACTGTACCACCGCAAGAAACAACAGTCAAAGTTCCAATTCAATTACTTATACAAATTGAATTCCAAAAATAAATACTGCTAATTTAAATGTGAAACTGAAAAACCACTTCGTTCCAAATTTTAAAAAAAGATAATAACGAAGTCATAAAATTGGAAACAGCTGAAAGTGATAAGGCTATTTTTGAAGCACTATACTTTGAAAAATACAAGGTGGAGGAATTTCAAGTACTCAATTAAACATTTAATTGAGAGAAAGGTCTTTTCATCAACAAAGAATAAGAATAAAAAAACGAATGGAATATTCAAAAAATCGGCTATATAGTGGCAACTAGTTTTATCTAATTGGCACTATATTACTGGTCGCAACATTAGTTTTAATTTCCACAAAAGAGGAAAAAATATATATACTTTACAAATACTAAGAATAGCAAACTAGATAGTTTTATTACCGCATCACATAAAGTGAAACTTTAATCAGTGGGGGTTTTCTTCATCCCCCACTGATTATTAGCC
Source organism: Bacillus basilensis (assembly GCF_050630465.1). Taxonomy (NCBI): domain Bacteria; kingdom Bacillati; phylum Bacillota; class Bacilli; order Caryophanales; family Bacillaceae; genus Bacillus; species Bacillus basilensis. The sequence continues at coordinate 19,033 of NZ_JBNTQO010000022.1, forward strand.
CACACCAATCAGGCTTTTACGGACAGTTGATCCCCCACCTAACTTCTTTGCTTCCGCTGAATTTTGAGGTGGGGGTCTTACTGCCCACAAATAGCGGGATAAACTTATTATTAATTTCCAAATACAATAGTTGTTAATCAACAAAAAAACTTCAATAATTAAGGTGCACAGTAAATTGACCTCAAAACAATACTTACTACAATATCAGGTTTTACTTATTCTATAAAAAAAGAAATATCTCTTAATAATCATTACCTTATATCGATTTAGACATAAATATTTTATTATATTGGCTTAAGTATTATGGAATTAAAATTGTAAATAACAACAAAACTCTTTTAAGAGCTCATACATCGTTTGTATTGAATTAATCCTCTTTCGATACCTATTCCATTAACACGACTACAAAAGGTTATTAAAAAGGAATCTGAGGTGTTTTTTCAATTTCAAAATTTATTTTTTTGTAAATTAAAGGAAAAATAATCCGTATATATACGGATTATTTTCTTAGTGTAATCTGTATTGACCTGTTAACTGTTTTTCAGCCATTCGAACTAAGCGTTTTGTAATCTCTCCACCGATCGAACCATTTGCAGATGATGATGTATCAGGTCCCAGTGTGACTCCTAGTTCAAGAGCAATTTCATACTTCATTTGCTCAATAATACTTGTAGTAGCAGAAATAAGAATTTCATTTGTATTACTTTCGTATCTTTGAATATTTATAATTGCACTTCCACTATATTTATGCATGAGTAACCTAATTTCTTCTAGTATTTTTATGAGAACCCTTTCCCTCCCCATATTCCACCAATTAAATTTGAAATACAAATGTACATTGCATTTCAATATAACAATAAAAGCTACAAAAGCAACGAATTTACTACTTTAAAGTTAAGTGTTTAACCTTGACGTACTTAAATTCTTTTTTCCAGATAAAGCATACATTATATCTTGATGCTTTATTGTCCTCTTATAATTATGTGGTATCGGGAATTTGTTTCGGTGTTCTTTCATTATAATTAAAGTTTGAAGTTCTATGCTCAATACTTTTGCGAGAACATGATAGTTATACCCATTGTTTAACAGAGAAATTATGTCATAAAACATAGTTTTTCCACCCACTAATTTTACTAATCTATTCTTTAACTCATCCCTTTTTTCTTTAGCTTGATCAATTTCTAACAACATGGATTTTTTATTTGTTTGCTTAATGTATTGAGTATATAACTCTGGAAATTCTTTTTGAACTTCTTTGTTTAATACTGGTTTATATTTAATCATATAAGTAACTTGTAACAATGAGCGTTTTAATAAACTATCTTCAATGAGATACGCTACTTTATTAAATAAATGTACATATTCCTTAATATTGGAATAACTATTAAAATGAGCTAATACTCTACTTTTTATACTAAAAGCCTTGCCTACATAAATAATATTGTCATTATAATCTTTAATGAAATAAATACCACTGTCATCTTTTTCTAATTCATTATCCAGTTCTTCTAGACTCATAAAATGTAATTCACTCATACTTTCCTCTCCTTATTAGTTTTAAATCATGAAAAACAGGCAAGGTTTCTAAAAAAGGCACTCTGCTGTCCTAGAATTTTTCATTTTATTTCTTACTAAATGTCAAAAAACTGTTTCTATGTTGCTCAACTATCAATATGATTATTAATAAAATTTTCTATCGTTATTATCTCGCAATTTTATCATGTAATTTCGAGATCGTTTCCTCATTTAAATTACTGTGTTTTATCGAATAAAGGAAATATATTACTGCCCCAATAGTAATCCAAATACTAAAGTACACCCATGTCCTTAACGGTAAATTTAGCATTAAAACCACACAACATACAATTGAAACGCTTGGTAATATAGGTACAAAAGGTACCATAAATCCACGTTTTAAATTTGGGTGTGATTTACGGAGAATAATAACTGATAGACAAACTAACGCAAACGTCACCAAACTACCGATATTAACTAAATTAACCAATTCTTTTAAATCAATAAACCCAGCTATTATAGAGCTCCCTATTCCTGCCAATCCAGTTATAAAAGTGGGTGCTCCAGTTTTCTTATTAACTTTCGCAAATGATTTCGGTAACAATCCATCACGACTCATTGCAAAGAATACTCGTGTTGCCGCATACATATTGGAAAAAATAACAGCCATAAGGCCAATTACAGCACCTGCAGCAATTGCACCAGCGACTTTTCCTTGTCCTACCACTTCCATTACATAAGCCATTGCCTCAGGAACATTTAATTCTTTATAGGAAACCATTCCTGTCATAACAAGGCATACCATAACATAAATAATTGTACATATGATTAATGATGCAATAATACCGATGGGAAGATTACGTTTCGGATCTTTTACTTCTTCTGCTGAAGTTGCTAATATATCAAAACCCGTGAAAGCGAATAAAATAGCTGCTCCACCTGTAAAAACCCCACTTAAACCGTATGGTGCAATTGGTATCCAGTTCATTGGTTTTACATAGAATATACCAACCGTAATAAACAACAAAATCATACCAATTTTAATCAATACCATTATATTATTGATTCGTTTACTTTCCCTCGTACCACGGGATAACATCCATGCTAATATCAATGTAATGATTACTGCTGGTAGATTCACAATACCACCATGTGAAGGGATCGTTACTAGAGCTTTAGGTATCTCTAATCCAAACCCTTTTATTAAATTGTGGAAATAGCCTGTCCATCCAGCAGCGACAGCCGCTGTTGCCACAATATATATTAACAGTAAAGACCAACCTACTAGATGAGCAACAAACTCACCAATTGTTGCATATGAGTACGTATATACACTACCAGATGCCGGGAGTGTGGAAGCAATTTCTGCGTAACATAATGCTATGAATCCGCATATAATTGCTGCAAGTACAAATGAAAAAATAACTGCTGGACCAGCATCTCTTGCTGCCACTAATCCAGTTAACACAAGAACCCCTGTTCCAATTATTGAGCCTACCCCTAACATAATTAAATCAAATGCTCCTAATGTTTTCGTTAAGGTCTTGCTTTGATTATGCTCTAACAATTGTGCAACGGATTTCTTTTTTAATAACTTACTCATATTCTCTGTATCCCCTTTAAAATAAGGTTTGCTCTTCTCTTTATTGTTGTATGTAAATTTACTTAGTTATTAGATAGTCTTATAATATTTCTTTTACGTTAAATAAATTTGAAACATTCTATTTTTTCTCTTTCATCCACTGTTCAACAAACATCAGCTATAATGTGTTATAGCTGATTCACTTTACCTCCAAAGATATAAATAAAAGATTTTTTCATTCCAAAGAGATAATTAGTTTTGTATGCCCGATAATGGTATGATAAACAAAAATAATTTATTTATTTAATTGAGTTTCACTAGAACTTAAGGTATTTTTCTTCCGTAATACACTAACAATATACCCACATACACCGCCTATAATAGCCGGAAATCCCCACCCTAAACCTACACTATATAAAGGAAGAAAGTGCTCAACAAAATTATGGATTATTTCACTTTCTATTCCAGCAGCTTTTAATCCATCTAACGAACTAAAAATAAATGTCAATATCAAACTCCCTTGATATACTTCAAATCTACCATTGAATACAGAGTGTAAAAATGTTAGAAATATTAAGGTAATAGCAATTGGATACATAGTTATTAATACAGGGATTGAAATCTTAATTAATTGTGTTAACCCTATATTCGCAACTAGTGTACTGAAAACAGACAAAATAATAGCAAGTTTTTTGTAAGAAACCTTTGGAAATAATTTATGAAAAAAAGAAGAACAAGCAGTGATAAGTCCTACGCTTGTGATTAAACATGCTACTATAATCATTACACCTAAGAAAATTGCACCATACGAACCAAAGTAATAGTCCGAAACTTTTGCTAAAACTTCAGCCCCATTATTTAAACGACCTAGTTTTTCTACACTAGAAGCGCCCATATAGGAAAGGGCAGTATAAATAAGAGCTAAGAGTGTAGCAGCAATAGCCGTTGCTTTTACACAAACAATCATAAGCTGCTTTTTAGTCGTAGCCCCTTTTTCTCTAATTGCATTCACAATAATGATTCCGAAAACAAAAGCTCCAAGAGCATCTAATGTTAAATATCCTTCTTGAAAACCTTTAAAAAATGAATCTGATGCATACAATTCAATAGGCGCTTGAATTCTTCCAATTGGATGAATAAAAGTCACAACTACGAGGATCCCAATAACAGTCAATTTGATAGGAGTCAAAATTTTCCCAACTATATCAATAATCTTTGTAGGATTAAGGGATAACAAGCATGTAACTGTAAAAAATAAGATTGTAAATACAGTTAATGCAACAGGATTTGCATCATTTGATAAAAAAGGTTTAATTCCAATTTCAAACGATACATTACCAGATCTAGGGATGGCGTAAAAGGGACCAATTGCTAGATAGAGAACGGTCGTAAATACAATACCAAACACCGGATGCACACGACTAGCTAAAGATTGCAAATCATTTTCACCTGAAAAAACAAATGCTGTTATTGCTAACAATGGTAAACCAACTCCAGTAACTAAAAAGCCTGCATTGGCTATCCATACATTATTTCCAGCCATTTGACCAAGCATAGGTGGAAAAATTAAATTTCCTGCTCCAAAAAACAATGCAAACAGCATCAATCCTATAATAATGATAAAGGAAGTAGGAACTTTATTTGACATAACAACTCCTCCGATTATACATTTGTATACACTTTTTGTTTTTCTATAATTTATATATTAATCTATTTAATTATAACCTAGAGCACCGTTGCGGAAGGCAATGTATGCCCCCGCTCCCTATAAGAGAATAGCAACAAACTTTTAATTTAAATAACTACTTACATTAATGGATGTGAAGTTACGCCTAAACAAAGCCTCTCACTTACTAGTTAAACGAGACATTTCCATAGATTTTTGCGTACAACGTTTCATTGCTGAAATGATAGCTGTTCTTAAACCTTTTTCTTCTAGTGTTGCTACAGCTTCTATCGTCGTTCCACCTGGAGAACAAACCATATCCTTCAATTCACCTGGATGTATTCCCGTTTCCAATACCATTTTTGCAGAACCTAATACAGCCTGAGCCGCAAATTTATAAGCTTGTTTTCTCGGCATACCGTCAAGTACAGCAGCATCTGCCATGGCTTCTATAAACATATACACATATGCTGGAGAAGAACCACTAATAGATGTAACAACATCCATTAGTTTTTCATTTACGACCTCCGTCTGGCCGAAAATATTAAATATATTTAGTACCTCTTTTATATCTTTTTCTGTAACCATTTCATTAAAAGATAATGCAGACATTCCTTCCCCAACAAGTACTGGTGTATTAGGCATTACCCTAATAACCTTTAACTTTCTATCAAATTCATTCTCAGTGCTCTTAATACTTTTTCCTGCAGCAATAGTTACAACAATTACATCATTTTTTATTTGGTCTTTTATTTGGTTAATTACCGATGTGTATAGGTCTGGTTTAATTGATAAAATTAAAATGTCAGCACTGTTAGCGACTTCATTATTATTAGTAGTTATAGTTATGCCATATTTATCACTAGCATTTTTTAAATTACTGACGTTTAAATCTGAACAAATTATTTGATTTGGAGACACTATATTTTTATTAATCATCCCACCTATCATAGCAATACCCATGTTGCCACATCCGATAAATCCTATTTGTTTATTCATAATAATTTGATCTTGCTCCTTCTATTCTAAACTTTATTGATTTTGAAATTATTATTCTAAATAAGGGCTATTACAATTACTGGGTTTATCAATAGAATTTAAAAATTCTCCTTCCTATAATGAGCTATGCTTTTGTATGTACTTTACAAGCATGCATTTAAAAAAATGAAGAGACTTTCTATTCATAGAACTATTAAAAACAAGAGTAAAATGGCGATAATTTTTCGGAATTAATATTCTTTAACTATTCACCATTTTAAATAGAGCTTACATATTCCTCTTATAATTACTTATTTTCAAAATTTATAGTTACGCTTAATAAAATGTATTTAAATTCCAAATAATTATCGCCGTAGATAGCATGAAACAAAGTAATGCAGGGATTATCATTAAAATAGATTGTTTTGCTCGAAAAATATGAGCATGAATAGCTCCGACCATGAGAACTGCTAATAATGTATTTGCTCCTAGCGCTAAGTATTGATTCCAAATACCACCGATTATACCTATTGCTCCAATAATTTCAACAAAACCAATTATAGACATAAACCATAATGAATATTGATATTGTCGCCAATGTTCTACCTGAAAAGATATACGGAAAATTTTTATGAATCCCCCTACTACAATAAAAATTGCTAAAACTACCTGAAGAACAATCATCATTTAAACTCGCTCCTTTTAAGACTTTGTTAATTTTCATACTTCACAAGGAATAAATATATGCGTTTTACAAATATCAGAAAGGGAGATATACATAATTTAACTTTTTATACGCTAAGAACTAAGTAGAGAACCTTTACTATTAATCTATTAAAAGAAGGGTTTATTGTTTTAAATCAAAGTTGTAAACAAATCCTTTACATGTTGCAACAAACCACTCTAATAATAATTAATAGTCATTAAGTGATTTTCTGTTAAATTTCTTAAGAGCATAGATTTATTCACTTTCTTACAACTAACTTATATGAATAGCCTGTCAGTAAAGGATTCAAACTACTTTCAAGCTGATTCTAATAGAAACGTATCTTTAATTTGATAACTAATACTACAAAATCCAATCAAAAACACATGAAACAATTAAAAAAACTTTAAGAATATAGTAAGCTACCTTAGGCGAGATAGCCTGATTCAATTTCATATAATCTTTACTACATAATATTTTCTTAAGAAAAATATTTATTTTAATATATTTACCTCTTTTGTTAACCTGAATAGATTGTTTTTAATTTCAGACATGCTGATATTTTTTCTTGAAACACCGGTTTCCACTGCAGCACGTGCAACAGCATATGCTACATGTGGCACCACCCTAGGATCAAATGGATTTGGAATGACATAGTTGACATGAAGCTCTTCTTCTGAAATTAACTCAGCTATTGCATAAACAGCTGCTAGCTTCATTTCTTCATTAATTTCTTTTGCTTGTACATCTAAGGCTCCACGAAAAACTCCGGGGAAAGCTAGTACATTATTTACTTGATTAGGAAAGTCAGAACGTCCTGTACCAACTACTAGTGCTCCTGCTTTTTTTGCTTTATTAGGCATAATTTCAGGTGTAGGGTTAGCCAGGGCAAAAATAATAGGATTATGATTCATAGAACGAATCATATCCTCATCAACTACATCTGCAGCTGATACGCCAATAAATACATCAGCATCAATAAGGGCCTCTGCTAATTTTCCCCGCTTCTGTTCTATATTTGTAATACGAGCTATTTCTTCTTTAAGCGCATTCATTCCAATAGGTCGCTGTTCATATATTATCCCTTTTGTGTCACACAAAATAACATTTTTTACATGCATATGAAGTAACAGCTTAACAATGGCTATCCCAGCAGCACCAGCACCATTTACAACGATTTGTACATCTTCAATTTTTTTATTTGTTAACTTAAGTGCATTAATTAGGCCAGCAATCGTTACAATAGCTGTACCGTGTTGATCATCATGGAAAACAGGAATATCACAAGATTTTCTTAGACGCTCCTCAATTTCAAAGCATTGAGGTGCTGCAATATCTTCTAAGTTTATCCCACCAAAATTTGGTTCTAATAATTTAACAACCTCAACAATCTTATCCGGATTATTAGTGTTTAAACAAATAGGAAAAGCATCGATCTCAGCAAATGATTTGAAAAGTAAAGCTTTTCCCTCCATCACTGGCATAGCTGCTTTAGGTCCAATATTCCCAAGACCTAATACTGCAGTTCCATCAGATATAACCCCAACTAGATTCCCTTTCATTGTATAATCATATACTTTGCTTTCATCTTTATAAATCTCTAAGCATGGCTCAGCAACACCTGGTGAGTAAGCGAGACTTAAATCTGTTGAATTTTGTACTTTAATTTTAGAATAAACACCAATCTTCCCCTGTTTTTCTTTATGCATTTTTAATGCTTCATTCCGTAAAGGTGACATATAATTTCGCTCCTATAATTAAGTTAAGAATTAATTAAATCAATATTTTATTAACTCTATCTTAAACTTGATATTGCATGATATAAGTAAGACTTCTAATATAATCATTATTTATTTTTATAACCTTTTAACATATCTTTTGCATAACGATTGGGGTATAAAGTATTTAACATATTGTATGGACTTCCTTTCCAATATCTTCTTAATGGTGTCCATAACTTATGTTTAATTAACCACCTTTGTGTGTAAATAGATAGTAATTGCTCCTCTGTTAGTTTTTCCTTTTCTTCAATAGTCCACTTCAGCGCCTCTAATGCTTTTTTTTCAGTCCAAAATCCGGTAGGTGTGAATTTATATTCCCATTCTTTATTTTGACCAGGATATAACTCATTGATCATGGAGTACGGACTGTTATTCCAGAATATTTGACAAGGAGAAATTAATTTATGAATAGTAAGCCATTTTACACTGTAAACTTGTAATAATTGAAAAGAAGTTAATTTTTCTTTTTCTTCAATAGTCCACCTTAATGCTACCAATGCTTTTTCTTTAGTCCAAAACTTGTTAGGAGTCATACTAAATTCCCACTCTTTAAATTTATTAGGATATAAAGAATTTATCATTGCATAAGGGCTACCATTCCAATACATAACTAATGGTGCACTGAGTTTATTTTTCTCTAACCATTTTTTACTATAGAATTTGAGTAGTTCTACTTTACTTAGCTTTTCTTTTTCTTCAACAGTCCATTTTAATACTTCAAGAGCTTTTTCTTTAGTCCAAAAATTTAATGGTGCCATACCAAACTCCCACTCTTTAAATCTATTAGGATATAAGTCTTCAATCATCTTATAGGGACTGTTATCATAACCATGTTTGAGCGCGCCGAGTAATCGATATTTTATAATTAAAGGCGTATTCCATTTTTGTTTAATATCTTCTTCATTCCATTTTAAAATTGTTTCAATTAAATATTTTGTGACCCTTTTAGATAGCTCTCTATTGCTATCTTCTTTCCATGTATTCGGTGGAAACCTACTTCTTTTACCGTCTAATATTTCTTGATAGATCTCTTCTATTTGCACTGCTTTCGCTTGCACTTCAAACTCCCTCCTACTCAAGACATATAGCGATTTCTCTTTCCTAACGTTAAATAACACGCCAATAGTAACTATTGTGATCTTCTTTATAGCGCAAAAGAAATGCATAGGATAAAGAAATAATGAACTTTTAATAAAATCATTTCTTTAATTTATAATAAGAAGGACATAAAAAAACAAAAAGTTACAAAAATTTTTAAATTAAAATTTTTGTAACTTTTTGTTTTTGTGTAAATATAAGGTCAATTAAGACGTCTCATCGTTTTAAACTTGACGCTCCATAATCTTGTATAGTTACATTTATATGATATTTAATCGGTACCTTACTAAATGTTCGATCCCAATCTTTTTTGACTTTCTCCCATGTTCTCGGGTGTTTAATTCTTAATTGGTTACCAAAACCCACAATATCGACTTGATATTCTTTTTGTATTTTTTTTGTAACATGATGTACTAAGTACTTTACTTCTTTTTCAATAGCTTTTTCTTCTCTTTTTAAAAATTCACTTTCAAAATCTTTTCCTGATTGCATCCAATTTTCAGACAAACGTCCTTCTGATTCAATGTTTACATCAAAGGAAATATTATTTCCGTTAACATGTGGTATGATTTTGCTTTTTATTGACTTTACTTCGTATATAATAAGTTTCTTTGATTCTTTATCAAAAGTTTTTACCACACCACCATTCCTTTTTCCGTTTATCCATACTACTCCTTCCAATTCCTGCTCATTTAAAAAGCCCATCAACTTTTTTGTCTTCCCTTTAATTACAGCAGCTCCTGCAAATTTTGTTTCTCCCTTTATTGAGATTACATTTTGCAAAAGAAAACTGGATCCTGACCGCATCTTTCCTCCTAATTTAGCGAGCGATACAGGAGGTAAAATCCTTGTTGTTCTATTTCGATTATCTGCAATTCCAGACAAACGAAATGCTGGGATTTCCCCGTTTTTGTTTGATTCCAGTACCTCCTTCGCTAGACCCTTGCTAATTAAGATCATACAGCTAAGCCGAACCTCATTGTCACGGAGATACTGTTCAAGTAATTGTTCTAAACTGTATGTACGTAAAAGACTATCACTAATAACAATGTTTTTTAAATGTGGGCTGAACATTGTGCTCTCTCTTTTCAATGAAAACTCACGAATAATTTGATGAATGGAATCACCGGTCTCAGAAACATTTATATACCGTTTTTGTTGTCCGTTCCCTTTACTTTGCGCTTGCGAACTAACAATTTGATAAGTAGCTGTTATGAGGTTTCTTTTTGGATACCTTCCTTCCTCATCCTCTTTCTCAATTATTGACTCCTTCCCTTTATCTAGTGCTATACCTGCAGTTAAACTCAACTCTTCTATTTCTTTACTGCTCCAACATCCTGTTAAAAATAGAAGCAAAAGCGTCCCTAACAAAGCCAAATAGAACCGCATATAATTAAATTTCGTTTTCACACTATTCCTCCTTTTAATCGCTTAATAATAAGAAGGAGCAGTGGCAGTAAACCAAATAAAAATAAAGCCGCATTACCGAGCATATCCCCCAATTTAAGCAAATGATTTACATTTTTCGAAGTCATAGCAATGATGTAAATGATTGGAATCAAAGCAAAAATAAACGGATGAATACTCTTTTTAAAGAGTTGCGCTAATCCTAATGCAGCTGCATAGTAACTAATTGTATATGTAGCAAATATTTGCATAATCCATATTACAAGCAGTAAAGACTCAAAACGTTCAAATATCAAACCAGAAATTTCAAAACTGCGCATAAGGTCAATTGTTGGCCATGTTCTTGTTACAACCCCATCAATTGATAATGCACCAATGACCATTACAACAGTTATTACATAAAAGATTAACGGAATAGAAATTCCAACTAAAATAGCTTTTACTGCTTTATTTCGTTGTTCCATAAACACCAAAAGAATTAACATGATTTCAGGTCCTGTATATGCGAGAGACGTTGTTTTTATCCCATCTATCACTGGTTTAATTCCCAAACCTAATACGGGACGGAGATTATCTATCTCGAATATTCCGATACTCATAAAGGAAATGAGTAAAAAAATAAAAATAGTAATAGGAAATATTATTTCAAACATCCGTGCAATTGAATTAATACCACTCATAATCAAATAAAGACCTATCCACATAAAAGGCATAACAATAGCCCATGTGGGGGTTCCTTCCAGCAAAAAAAAGCTTATTACTTCTGCCATTGAACGAATTTGAAAGGCTGAAGTTGTAAGAAAATACCCTATAATAAGAAAACTAAGCAACCTGCCTATCCATTTCCCGACAATATCTTGACTGTATTGATAAAATGTTTTATTTGGAAACTGCTGACTTAATTTGACCATAATTACTCCTGAAACCATTGCGAGTATCCCACCTAATATCACACTTAGCCATACATCTGGTGTTTTCACTTTTTCTACAGATGCTCTGGGCAGAGTGAGGATTCCTGTTCCAAGTATGTAATTTACAATAATAACAACTGCTTGTGAAGTTGTTATTCGGTCTTTAGGTATAGTAATCACTGAAGGCCACTTCCTTTCGTCATCAGCTACCTTTTGCGGATAGTTTTTTTTGTATGCATTATTTTTGGCCGACGTCTCATTATTTTTAATGGCATGCGAACCATAAAATCTTTCCAGTCACTAAATCGATACGGAACAGCAGGGCTAGTATAAGGAACTCCAAAACTTTTCAGTTTCACTAAATGACTGCAAAGTAAAAGAAAGAAGAGAATAACTCCATACAAGCCAAATATCGCAGCACAAAACATAGCTACAAAACGAAGAATGCGTAACGTAATTCCCACACTATATTGCGGGATAGTAAAAGAAGAAATAGCTGTTACCGCAACAACGATAACCATTATTGGACTAACAATACCTGCTTCTACGGCAGCCTGACCAATTATTAACCCGCCCACAATTCCCATTGCAGGTCCAATAGGTTTAGGCAAACGTAAACCTGCTTCCCGTAAAACTTCAATAGCCACTTCCATAATCAATGCTTCTATTAGAGCGGGAAAAGGCACTCCTTCTCGCGATCCGATAATAGAAATAGCGAGCTTAGTGGGAATTAATCCTGGCTGAAATGAAATGAAAGAAATATACAGTGCTGGGGCAAATAATGAAACAAAAGCTGTCATGAAGCGTAATAAGCGGAGAAGCGTACCAGGAATCCACCTTTCATAGTAATCTTCTGGTGATTGCAGTAGCATACTAAATGTAACTGGAGCAATTAAAACAAATGGTGTTCCATCTAACAAAATAGCTACTCGGCCTTCCATCAAAGCACTAATAACACGATCAGGTCGTTCTGTATTTTGAATCTGCGGGAAAGGACTGAGATAATTATCTTCAATGAGTTGCTCTATGTAACCAGATTCGAGTACACTATCTATGTCAATTTTCTGAATCCTGTTTTTTATTTCTTCCACCAATTCTGTACTAGCAAGATCTTTAATAAATGCGACAACTAGCTCTTTCTTTGCACGCTCTCCTACTGGTAGCTTTACTAATGATAAGTTCTCATCCGCACAATGCCGTCGCAAAAGTGAGGTATTGTCACTTAATACTTCAGTAAACCCTACCCGTGGACCTCTGACTAATGCCTCCGATACTGGTTCTTCCATGTTTCGTTTATTTGCTTTTGTTGTACCAAGAATAAACACATCTGCTAAACCATCAATTAAAAGAGCTGTTGAACCTATCAATACTTTGGATATCAAATCTTTTATGTAATGGACTTCTGCTACTTCACTAATTGTAAGAACTTTATTTTTAATATATTCTTTTGAAACAGTCCCCTCCACATAAGAAGATTCATTTTTATATTCGTCAGAAAAATCATCCATTAGTAATTTCATAATATGTTTGTCAATTATCTCTTTATCTGATAGACCATCAACAAAAATGATCCCAGCCTGAATATCTGTGCGTCCAATATTAAACTTCCGAAAGCGAACATCAGAATTATGTCCGATTTGTTGCTTTATAAGTTCTAAGTTAGAGGCAAAATCATTTGTGAAATGAACGGTTGCATTTTGAGAAGGTTTATACCCTTGTTTCGTTTTACTTTGAATATTATTTTTTTTCACTTGTTTGTCTCTTGACTTCCACCAACTCATTCTTCCCACTCTTTCTCTGACATACGAACCCAATGAAAAAATCTTGAGATAGTATACGGAATTAAAAACAAAATAAAAGCTTGTACAAAGACTTTCCAATCTGGAAGATAAGAAGTAATTATGTTCCACATTTTTATCACCCAATTTATATACTCTGCTAGGATTGAGATTTCTAAAGAACGATATGTACTTAATAAAAAATAACTATAAGATTAAAGAGCAGAAAAGCAAGACATTATACTTATTTAGTACCAATAGCCTAGTTAGTATAAAAACATTTCTGACCTAAAATATCATTTCCAATTATAATTTGTTAAATATTATCTCCTTTTCCCTTATTTATATGCCCGCATTTGAATTTTAAATAATATAAGGATTAATGATATTTCCTCTTAAAGAAAAAAGATGCTAGAAGATAGCATCTTTTTTAAAATTCAACTTACTATGTATTTATATTTTATTTTGGAAATACTCATTTTTTTAAATGAATATTAATGTTTAAAAAATACATATTCTTTTGTTCTAAGTTAGTACATTTCTACCGAATCGATACGGAATTTTCTGATTTTAAAACCAATATGAAATTAAGGAAAATACTCTCTTAGAAAAACTATATAAAACAAATAACATTAAAACAACTATCAATCTATTAATTGAAAGTAATAATGAGCAAGAGTTTATCATCTTAATTCCAAGTGTATTCGTTTTGCTTCAAAATAAAGAACTTGAATAAATTTTTTCGTATCAATACGAGCAGGTAATGTTGGTTCATTATTCAATTCTGTCATCTTTCTCCTTACGGTAGTAAAATCAAAAAATCTAGAAGCATAATTTTCGAACTTCGGGTTTAAAAAATCAGTAAGTCCAAGGGATGCTAAATGGTTTAATGATTGATAAATTGCTCTCCGAATCCGTTGTTTGGAAGCTTCTATGAACCTTTTTAATTCGGTATCTTCAGCTGAATCCCCAAGTTTTTTTTGAGCTAAATTCATAAAAATCTCTTTTAGTGAGGGAAACCCTTGTTCCAACGTGTTATCTTGTTCATATTTATATAAATAATCTAGCATATCCATTAAATCTTTACTTCCACTTTCACTGGCTATTCCTAATTCAGACAAAAGAAAATGAATGGAATTTTGAAAATGATTAAAAGTATTTAAATGTTTTTCATTACGGTATTTTTCTTGCGCACTTGAATTACTATCCAATTTTAGTACCGTATTAAGCGATTCTTGAATGTTTTTTATCGATTTTTCCAAACGAATTCTTTCAATGACTTTCCGAGCAACTGTTAATACTTCAATCCGGTTAATTGGCTTAATAATATAGTATTCAACGCCAAGCGAATAAGCTTCAGCAATTAATTCTTTTGATTCTACTTGAGAGACCATGATGATTTTCCCTTTAAACGAAGGCTTTATTTGACGAATTGTTTTTATTCCATCTTGAATCGGCATTAACAAATCGATAAATAAAATATCTATATTTTTAAGGATTGGCATGTATTGCTCTAAAGATAAACCATCCTCAGCTTCTCCTATAACCTCTCCAAGATCTTCATCCTCGATAATTTGAGCCAACATTGAGCGAACCGCTTTTTCATCATCTACTATATAAAAATACATAGAATCACCCTTTCGAAATTATATGATCAATCCCTAATCTAATTATAAAAATTGATCCTTTTCCTTCGGTTCTGTCCTCAAGCGTAACATCACCTTCAAGTTGTTCGACCATTTCTTTAACATACGATAGTCCGATGCCTGTCGATGGATTGCCTAAATCATCATATTTAGAAGTAAAACCAGGCTCAAAAATTGAATCTTTATATTTTGAAGAAATACCGGGACCATTATCGCCTATTTGAAATTCAACAAAATGGTGGTCTTTATTAATGTCAATTGTGATGGTTCCCATACCTTGGATAGCTTCTACAGCGTTTGTAACGATATTATTTATAATAGATAAGATTGTATAAATATGATAATGAGAATGTACACCATCAATTTTATACACAAATTGAATGTCTTTCTCTAGTAACTGTGCATATTTCGTATTCGCCCGTATAATGATATTTACCAGTTCATGTACAGACATATAATCTGTAAAACTTTCATCAGAAATTAGTTTTGAAAGCCCCGCAAAAATACGTTGATTATCCTTTTTAACATCATGGACCTCACCAGCAATTTGTAATGCCTGTTGCCTTAAATCCTGAAACTGAAAATCCATCTGTTTATGCTCAAAAGAATCTAAGGTTTTATATAAATCATAGGATTTTTTTGTTATATTCTCAGCATCTTGTAATGTTTTTTTTAAATGAACAGCATCTTCATATAAATTAGAGATGAGCATAAGCATATGTTCATTTTGTTTCTTTATGTGTCTCTCCCTTGATTGTGCTTCATACAATTTCATCATATTGAAAAAGCTTAGAACTATAAAACTATGGGAACATGCGATAACAATGATCTCATTTATTGCCTCGGATGTGATCGATGTTTTTAATACGAAATATTGAATCATTAATTCCACACAGTCTGACAATATTTCAATAATACAACCAATCAAACCAATCATTAGTGGTTGATGATAAAAACGTTTGATTTTTGCTAAATGAAAGAGATACGAATACGTAAAATAAAAGAAAAAACTAGGATAGTGAGTATGAAAAGCGGCTAACCAATCCATATTTCCCTTTATAATGACATCCATTGAGATACGAAATACTACAACGACTATCGCTGTTAAAAAACCCGGTAAAAATGCTGGAACTCGTCGAAACAATAACAAAAAAAAGAAAAATGTTGGTGCACCAAAGCTCATTCTAAATGTTTCATTTAAGGGAAATGACTTTATTTCACCTACTAAGGGTACTGTAAGTATCATTAAAACGAGAATATAAATGTCTTTTTTTACTAAATTACTAAGATTCAAAATAATCACTTCTCACTTTCGCCTAACAGTCAGTATACAAACCTATTTGCATTAATACAACACTTACTCTATTTTTTTCAAAAACTGATAAATAAGATATAAACGAAAGCATTACAGATTGTGAGTATTCATTACACTCTTCTACTTTAGAAAGATACTTTATAACTCAAAAATGTTCAGACACAATATAAGGTCTGAACACTTTTGGACTCGCTCTAACATCAAAATATCTGTGCTCCTTTTTAAAATATACTTAAATCCCATTCTTTTGCAATATGTTCTAACAACATAATTCCTGGTAAACTATTCCCATATTCATCAATGGCTGGTCCGTAAATACCAATACCACATCCATCTTGGAACGATAAATCCTTCCTAGACTTTGAGGGAACAAGTGTCATAATTCCGCCGGATACCCCACTCTTAGCTGGTAATCCAATGAAAGCAGCAAATTTTCCAGAAGCATTGTACATTCCACAAGTAAGCATTAAAGCTTTTGTTAACCTAGCTACTTCTTTAGGGAGCACTTGTTCTTTGCGAATAGGATGATATCCATCATGTGCTAGTATAAGCCCTATTAAGGCAATATCTTCTGTATTTATTTCAATCGAACATTGTTTTAGGTAAACCTCTAGTGTCTCCTCCACATCTGATTCTAGAAAACCATTCTCCTTTAAATAGTATGCTAAAGCTCTATTACGATGAGCCGTTTCCCATTCTGATTGAAATACTATTTCATTAATAGCAGGACGCTTCTCTATCATTTTTTCAATTAATACGTATAGAGATTCTAATTTTTCTTGCACCGATATCCCTGGCAAAAGTGAAGTTATCGTAATCGCTCCAGCATTAATCATAGGATTAAAAGGTTTTCCTGGTTTATGTATCTCTAAACGAATAATCGAATTGAAGGCATCTCCAGTTGGCTCTACGTCAACTCGTTCTAATACATAAGAAATACCGCGACTTAAACAAACGGCTATAAATCCGATTACTTTTGATATACTTTGTAATGTGAAAGGTACCTCCCAATCTCCTGACTTTATCATTGTTCCATCTGGCTTTACTATACAAATACCTAACTGCGATACATTTATTTCTCCCAGAGCGGGAATATAACTGGCGCTTCGTCCCTTAGCTGCATACGTTCGATAATGAGCTACCCATTGATCTAAGCAAACTTTTTCTTGACCCTCAATTTGAACGATAGAATCCTTTATCATTTAACAATATTCCCCCGTACTATTAACTTTATATAGAATAATTTTTTCTTTAATATCATCAATAATATTTGCACTAGAACCAAGAAAGATATTCAGACATATTGCAGTCTGAATATCTTTCTTATTACACACTTTTCTTTTTTGAAGTTTCCTCATAACTATCCCAACATTCAACATTTTCAAGCCCTTTAATGTTTTCTTTATAAAAAACAGGATCTTTACCAGCTTTTTTCTGGTTTATATAATCTTGTAACGCCGCAAATGCTACTTTTGAAAGTAAGGTAATAGCAATTAAATTAATAATAACCATAAAGCCCATAAATAAGTCCGCTAAATCCCATACAATTTGAATCTTTGCAACAGAACCAAATACAATCATAGCCAACACACTTATTCTGTATATCATTAACCACACTTTACTTGTATGTAAGAAGCGAATATTTGTTTCACCATAATAATAGTTGCCAATTAACGCACCAAATCCAAATAAAAAAACAAAGATAGCAAGACAACCCGATGCCCAAGAACCGATGTGTTCACTTAATGCTGCTTGTGTAAGTGCAATACCATTTAACCCCGGTTGTTTATATGCATCAGAAAGCAAAATAATAAAGGCAGTGCTAGTACAAATGATCAGTGTATCCGTTAATACACCAAATGCTTGAATCAGTCCTTGTTTCACCGGATGACTTGTTGTTGCTGTTGCAGCAACGTTTGGTGCACTTCCCATACCAGCTTCATTTGAAAATAAACCACGTTTAACTCCATTCATAAGTGCTGCACCAATTGAACCTCCTGCTATTTGTTTAAAACCAAATGCGTTTTGAACAATAAGAGAAAGAACTTCCGGCATTTTTGATATGTTAGTAACTACAACAAATAATGCAACTCCAATGTATAATACCGCTAAAAATACCACTTTGTATTCAGCCATTTTTGCAATACGTTGTACACCACCAAAGATAATCGCAGCGAAAGCAATGGCCATGATTATCCCGACTGTTAGACGATCTGTACCAAATGAGTTTTGAAAAGCAATTGTAACTGTATTTGATTGTACTGAATTGAATACAAGACCAAAAGTAATTGTGATTAAAATAGAGAATAATACTCCCATCCAACGTTTATTCAATCCTTTTTCCATATAATAGGATGGACCACCGCGGAAGCCAGTTTTATCTTTTACTTTATATATCTGTGCTAATGTACTTTCAACAAAACTGGATGCCGAGCTAATAATAGAAATAATCCACATCCAAAATACAGCTCCAGGACCTCCTAATGCAATCGCAATTGCAATTCCTGTAATATTCCCTGTTCCAACGCGAGCTGCCATACCAATACAAAACGCTTGAAAAGGAGAGATTTGATCTTTAGAACCACTTTTCCCCTCCATTAATACACGGACCATCTCTTTTAACATTCGAAACTGTACAAAATTCAATTTAAATGTAAAATAAATTCCGCAAATAACAAGCATAATAATTAACAATTTAGACCACAAAAAATCATTCGTTGATCCGACTAAATCTACAAAAAACCTTTCCATATTATCACTCCATACCCCAAATTTATCTATCATAATCTATATAAAATCACCTATATTCCCTGGCATAAATACCTCATTCATATTCAAATACAACAAGGATAAAAATTTTCTATATTAATAGGGTTGGCCTGTTTAAGCAAACGTCACAACATGTAACTGTAAAACTGGAATTTTGAAAAACTTAACGTTTATACACACGGTGCTCTATCCCCTTCTGTAAAACTAATATTCTTATCCACTAATGTTGTTGTACTATTATGTTTGTTTCGTTTACCGGTGATTTACATTTAAATCATAATAATCAATAGTGATTAACTGGTTTTTTGTTAATTTTCTCAAGAACATGGAAATATCTCCTTTCTCACTACTAATCTCAAAAATAGGCTAGGTAAAAACTTCACGAAAAATCTATTAAGCGCTTTCAATATTCAACTAAGAGAACCTTGTCTTTAATTTATAATTAAAAGTACAGAATGTTACGAAAAAGTACAGATTTTTATAAAAACAAAAAATATTTTAAGGTTTTTTCATCTAAAAAACACTGAGATTTTGTGAATTTTATACAGTATCCAAACGTCGCGGATTCCGTTCTACCTAACCTTTGACAAGCCTCTATTTTCTTCATAAAAACATGCATACTTTTTCTCTTTTAGAACTTCATATAAAGTATTTGAAATCAAGAATCGATAGGGTATTATAAGAATATTTTAAAAATAAAACATTTAATTTATTTATGGTATCATACAAAAAACATTTGTTTTCTCAATTAATCCCCTAGTGGGATTCGTCTATATTGTACATATTTACAATATTAAAGACACTAAGCAAAAAAGGATTTTGTTGAAGGGATGAAACATTACAAAACTCTTATTTAGGACCTTATGATATCCTCTTTTCTAGCAATATCGAGTTAACCAAAAATATGATTTTTGGCAGCTCCACAAATAAAAAACTACTCATATTATTATTTTTTGAAAACGTTATTAATATTATTCCATTTAAGTTTCAAATGTTAGAACAACCAATTGATAAGAAAAGCTATTAATTTTATTGCAATATAAAAAAATTTGTTGAATACCTATTATTAAATGTATATTTCCCTTGCGTTTCATTCTACTAACATAGATTACAGGTGGTGTATTGTGAAAGAAATAGTATTCGTTCAAAATAAAAAAAGACTCCTTATGAAATTCGGATTTTTAAAAAAGGATATAGTACTTACCATTTCACTGATACTAGCAATTGTAAGCTGCTTTATATATTCGCCAAAGATCGAATATATTAACTTTGAAGTGTTAATTAGCTTATTTAATCTAATGGTGGCCATTAAGGCCTTTGAACAGCTAAAGATATTAGACAAACTTGCCGTTGCCATTTTAAATAAATGCAATAACAGCAGATCAATATCTATTATTCTAATTTTGTTATGCTTTATTTGCTCCATGTTTGTAACAAATGATGTCGCTCTCCTCACTTTTGTGCCAATAACACTTGTCATTAGTAAAAAAACACAAATGAACATGATGGATACAATCATCCTGCAAACAATTGCGGCAAATATCGGCAGTAGCTTGATGCCTATGGGAAACCCACAAAATTTATACTTATATTCTTACTATGGAATTAAGCTCATCCCATTTTTAGGTTCAATCCTACTTTTAGCTGTACTTGGAATCAGTTTGTTATTTATATTTACTCAAAAACTTCAAAAAACAGATTTGAAAATAGAACTACCTGTTATTACCGTGAAAAATCGAAAAAAAGCTACCATCTGGATTTTGATACTTATCACTATCATTGCATCTATTTTTGGTGTCATTAATTATTACATTGCGCTAATAGTTACATTGATGGCAGCATTTACGTTAGATAGAAACTTACTATTTAAGATTGATTACTTTCTTCTAATAACCTTTGTCTGTTTTTTTATTTTTATCGGAAACATTTCCCATTCCGATGCGCTGGAGACATTTGCTCGCGCTAATTTAAGAGGAGATACTTCAGTCTTCTTTAGTTCCATATTCTTGAGTCAATTGATTAGCAATTTTCCTACTTCAATTCTTCTATCAAACTTTACTTCTGATTGGAAAGCTTTATTACTAGGAGTAAATATTGGAGGGCTTGGAACAATTATCGCATCTTTAGCCAGTGTAATTTCCTATAAACTATTCACTCAGGCCAATGGTAAAGAGAGTAAGGCATATTTAATTAAATTTAGCATTTACAACTTTTCATTTTTAATCATACTTACATGTATACAATACTTTATCTTTAAATTTCTAAAAATTTTTTGAAAAATTGATTGCTTTAGAAAAACCCAAATATCTCAGCATTAAATTGAGAAATTTGGGTTTTAATATAGGTATGTTTAAAGAGATACAACAAAGTTACCATCAATTTAATATTTTGAGATGTTCTCAAAGCGAAACTCTTTTAGCTTTTACGTTATTTATTAGATTTTAGTTCATTTTTTATGCACTCAGTTATATAATAAATGACTGAATTTATAGGGTAATAACTTTCAATTAATAATAGAAATATAGCTTACGACAATGTTATTTCATTTTTGAAGTCCTCTTCACAAAATCCTTAATGTCCCTCAATTTTTTTCCGCTAATATTATCTTTGATGGTTGAATCTATTTCATTTTCAATATGAAAAGTTTTATCCTTAACCTTTGTTTCAAATTTATATTTATTTTTATCCCAATTTATTAGATTGCTCTTTAGGTGTGCAATATTTCTTAAATCAAATTCAATCATAAAAGGTTCTAAAGCTGGATAAAAATGTCCAAGTTTATTATTTTCTTTTAAAAAAACTATATATGTCTCCTCGGATTTTGGTTTTATATACAATGGATCTTTATTTTCTACTTTTTTAGTAAACACTTTCGTAGCACCTTTCAGAATGACTCCATTTTTATCAATGATTTCATTACTTTCCTCTAATACGAGATTTTCTGAATATCTATGATTTATTAAGATTTCATTCTTTACATAGTCCCCTTTTAAGATTTCTTTGACATGAAAACTAAACAAATGGCCTTCAACATCTTCACTTTGAATCTCATGTGATAAACTGTTTGCCATATTCCATTTAGAGTATAAGCCGTCATATTCACCTAGTACAATTACGTCTGCTTCTTCAACCATTTCGCTTAAATGATTTGTAGTTTTGAATGTCTTATTTAATACTATAGTTTCAGAATTCGATGACACGCTAGACACTCCTGCCACATCTATACTGGACCAAATTGTTTTACCAATAATAATTAAAAAAGTAAATATGAATAAACATAGACACCATTTCATTGCTTTATATTTATACATTATAATAAAGTCTCCCTAAATTATATTTTCTCAATACAAAATATTCTAAATGTTAATGAAATATTAATCCAAAAGAAGAGAATGGTGCTATAATTCTCTTGTTAAAAATAATCTTTGGAGGGATAATATGAATTTTAAAAAAGGGATTACTGCATTTTTATTAGGTACTGTGTTTGTTTTTTCAAGCGTTGGAGTTTCAGAGGCTTATGTAAAAGAAGGATGGAAGCTACCTTCAAAATCAGCTACATATAAATGGGGAGACAGATTAGACGATGGTTCAAGTATCATCAAATCCGGTTGGCAAGCTGCCGATTCAGCCTGGTACACTGCTTCTCGTATTAATTTTACAGTTTCTGCTTCTTCTGTGAACACATTAAACTCTTGGTTTGAAAGTTCCTCTACTTATTATGGAAGAATGAAGACATCTTATAATACATCTACTAAAAAAGTAACGAAATTTGCTGGTGATATTAACGCAGGTAATACAAATATTACAAAATCAAATGTTGCTAAAAGTACAGGAGTCCATGAGTTTGGTCATGCAATAGGAATAGGTCACAACAGTGGTACTTCAATTATGAACAGCAATCGTAATCGTACTACTATGCATGTCCCTCAAACTGACGATAAAAATGGCGTAAATGCAATCTATTAACAGAAAAAGGAGATGGTTTCTTAATGTTAAGTAAAAAAACAAAAACTATAATAATTGCAATACCTTTGGCTACAGTAATTGGTTTTGGAGGATATTCAGTATTTAATAGTCACTTCTCCCCTGTTGCTGGTGAAGATAATAATACTGAAACTGTTATTCTCAGTAAGGATTTCCCTGCTACAAGTGACTTAAATCAAATGATTAATGAAGCAGATCTAGTTGTAATCGGTGAATATGAAGGTCTTGACTCTAAATGGAATATGGCACGTAATCCAAGTAATCCATTGGAAGAAGACAAAGAAAATTATGTTGAAGGACATCTATATAATTTCAAAATTTCCGAAACAATTAAAGGTATGACTGAAAATAAACAAATAAAAATCAATCATCGTTTCGCTGAAACTGTAAAACTTGAAGATTCTAATGCAGTTGTTGCACCAGATGGCACAGTTACAAAAAAAGCTACTAAAGTAACTACTAAAGAGGTGCAAAATAAGGATCCTTTATATATCGAACCTAAAGTTAATAAAAAATATATGATGTTTTTGAAGAAAGATCAATTATTTGGTAACTACTACGGAGCAATTGAACCATTCGCAATTACCTTTGATGAAAATAACAAAGCAGATCTTCAGACAAACATAGAAACTATTAATGAAAGTAAAATGTCTTCCAAAGCACAACTTGCAGGAAAGACAATTGTATTAAAAAATGAAATACATGAAACTATTACTGATAATATTAGCGGTAAGACCCTTGATGAATTAAAAGAACAAGTAAAACAAAAAAACAAGTAATAATTATAACTTATAATGATTTTTCCTATTTCATATGATAATTAAAATTAATTTATAACTGTTATTACAGATTAAAGAAAAATCAACTTAATCTAACCCACTATGTCTTTCGTATTATCTAAGACTATAGTTACAACTAGTTCAATTTCTAATTTTGCAAATGCTGCTCCTACATAGCGCATGTGCCAAGATTTATCTGCATAACTAGTTACATTCTCCTTTTTTCCAATGTTAATAGCTTCGTAATACAAACTGTTACACAGCAAAAAGTTGAGATGGACTCAATTCTTGAATTTGAACAAGTATATCAAATGATTTACCTAATGATATATCAACAGTTTTTGGTATATCAGGCCCTTCGGTAGTTATCCCAGCGAAAATTGGATGTTGTTCACTTAACCAAGTTTTTGTCACTCCGTTTGCCTTACGTAAATCAATAAAAAATTGATCTTTTTTAACTTGTCCAAAGATGTAGTTTTAACAGTTTGGATCATCTGATTTTAATGTTCCATAGGGGCCAAATTCACCGCCACTATTAATTGGCCACAGTAATAATTTATTTCAAACCCACAAAAAATAGATTACCTGTACACTAAAAAGTATAGGTAATCTATTTTTTGTGAGATTAATAAAAAACTAATTTATTTTTTGAATTCTTCCATCAATAATAGACTGAATTGGTTCTTTTGATTTTTTTATATAATCTACTAATGCTTCAAAATCAGTTGGTCCTGTTTCAGCATCTTTACCGTTTTTAAAGGATACAAATCCATCTCCACCTGAAGCTAGAAATGCGTTCGCAACGACGCTGTAAGTTTTAGAAGGAATAATTTCTTCTCCATTTGTTAAGCGAATACTTGTTACTTTTTCTCCATTAGGTTTGTTTGCATCCCAAGTGTATTGGATCCCTGAAATTTGAAGCATTCTTGTTATGTCTTTTTGCCATTGTTGGTTTAAAATATCACGAATGTCTTGACCTGTTAAATTTACTTTTATTAATTGATTTCCGAATGGTTGAATACCATATATTTCTCCCCATGTAATATCACCAGCATCTAAGTCATTACGAATACCACCAGGATTCATAAGTGCAATTTGGGATTGCATTGTTGTACGCTGGGCATCAGTAACTAAATTTCCAAGAGTAGATTCACCAGCCATATTGAGTTTGCGATCTAGTGGCGCAATAGACTTACCTACAACTTCATTGACAAGAGGTGCGATTTTTGCTTGATATTTCTCCATCTTCTTCTTTATTTTTTTATCAGGCTCCATGCCTTCATGGTAAGTTGTAACAATTTCTGCTTTTTTCTCAACAATATCTTGTGTTTTACGATCAATCTTTACATCAACATCAGCAAAAGCCATACCATAAGAATTTGCTTGTACGACAAGTTTATTATTGACAGTTCCATTTACATAGGTGTGGCTATGCCCACCAAAAATAACATCGACTTCTTGATCAGTCTGATTTGCTAATCGGACGATATCACCATTTGTTACGCCGTTCCCATCTGTTGTACCTCCGTTATGCGCAAGAACAACGATAGATTTAACGCCTAGTTTTTTTAATTGCTTTACGGATTTGTTAATAGCTTCAACTTCATCTGTAATTTCTACATTCTTTAGCATAGTAGGCATAACAAGGTTAGGAACATCCGTTGTTACGACTCCGATAAATCCAACAGGAACTCCTTGTACCTTTTTTATAGTGAATGGTGGTAAAAATAATCGACCCGTGGATTTATTATAGAAATTTGCGGCAACATATGGGAATTTTGCTCCTTTAAAATTTCCTGTTTTCTCATGGTATCCACCATAAATAAGGCGGTTCATTTCCGCAACACCTTCATCAAATTCATGATTTCCTATAGTTCCAACATCGAATTTCAAATCATTTAGAAATTCAATCGTAGGTTCGTCTTGTAATAATGCTGAAACAGGAGTACTTGCTCCAACAACATCGCCAGCATGTACCTTTAATGTATTCGGATTTTGTTTTTCACGATCACGTAAATAAGCCCCTAAGTACTCAATTCCCCCTGCATCTTTATTGTTAATTTTTTTTACAGTGTCTAGTTGCCCATGAAAATCGTTAATACCGAGCATTTGTACATCTATGTAGCGGTTTTGTTCTGTACTTGCTTGGGCTGAAGGCACAGCGAATACACTAGTAAAAGTAACTGTACTTAATGCTAAAGCAACTGGAATGATTTTTTTCAACATAAAATTTCTCTCCCCTAATTAAAATTTGACATAATACAATGTTATTTTAATATATTAAGAGAATTATTTCTATAAAAATTCTACCAATTATAAAAATTAATAAGATTTTATTGTTTTCTGACAAGATATTTCTTCCTCAAAAATGTGAAGGTGTAAAACGACAATTTTAAGTGGGAGATGAATATTTGTAGGCTGTAGCCTACACTTTTTACTTAGGATATAAAGGCTCCAAATCAACTTAAGAAACTTCACTACCCAAAATAAGAAAATGTGCATTTCTTTGTTTTGAGGATTATTCAAAATATTATCTTGATAGTAATATAGTAATCCACCTAAGAGACCTAAAAAAACTCTAATCCATACATTTTAGCTGTTAAGAAGATTTCGATTCTTTAAATTGATTACAGTGGTGCACTATGCCGCATTTAAAAAGATGCTCCTGGATTTATCCAAGAGCATCTTTTTAAATGCTTTATTTTTTACTTGTTTATCAACTATCTTATGATATTTAGTACCTCTCATATTTTTAAATAAAACTAATTTACTAATCGTATGAAAGACTACCTAACCATTTTTACGGCACTCCTAAGTATCTCCTATTGTGCTTACGTCTAATTAATAAGGATCTGATTCATTGCTTTCCTTTACTGCATCTTTTGTTGCTTCGTTTGCAGCTAATGAACCTTGGCCATATTTTGATTTACTTACTTCGTGGCCTGGAAGTTTGGCTTCCGTTTTAGCTTCTTTCATTTTCTTTTCAATACCTTCTTTGACACGACGGCCATAATCCTCATCAGCTTGCGTGAAGTGTTCAATCATCGCATTCTGAATTCTTTTGTCACATACTGCAAGTGCTTCAGATAGATTTTTAACCAATTCATTTCGTTCCCACTCCTCAAAACTACGATATGTGTGACCTGCTTGACCATAATTATTAGGACGATCGATTGGTGCACTCATAGCAGCCGCATTGTAAGTTGGTTGGTGTGGGTGATGCTTTTCTTGTTTTGCATCTTTATAACCACCCAGCATAGATGGCTCATAGTTAATATGCGGATTTTCTCCAGACTCTTTCGGATTACGCATATCCATTTGACCACGATGTTGATTTGTACGAACAGGTGCTTTAGGTGCATTTACAGGTAATTGCAGATAGTTTGCACCAACGCGATAACGTTGAGTATCTGAATAAGAGAAAGTACGACCTTGTAGCATTTTATCATCTGAGAAGTCCATGCCATCAACAAGTACTCCTGTACCAAAAGCAGCTTGTTCAATCTCTGAATGGTAATCAACTGGATTACGATCAAGAACCATACGTCCTACTGGTAACCACGGGAATTGCTCCTCTGGCCAAAGCTTCGTATCATCAAGAGGATCAAAATCGAGTTCTGGATGATAACCATCCTCCATAATTTGTACAAATAGCTCCCACTCTGGATAATCTTTGCGCTCAATTGCTTCATATAAATCTTGTGTTGCATGACTAACATTCATTGCTTGAATACTGTTTGCATCTTCTTGTGTTAAATTTCGAATTCCCTGCTTCGGCTCCCAGTGATATTTCACCAATACAGCTTCGCCTTTTTCATTTACCCATTTATAAGTGTTTACACCAGATCCCTGCATATGGCGATATGTTGCTGGAATACCCCATGGAGAAAATAAAAATGTAATCATATGCGTTGCCTCTGGGGTACGAGAAACAAAGTCAAACATCCGCTGAGGATTCGACACATTTGAAACTGGATCAACCTTAAATGCGTGAATCATATCTGGGAACTTCATCGCATCACGAATAAAGAAAATCTTCAAATTATTCCCTACTAAATCCCAGTTACCATCTTCCGTATACATTTTCACTGCAAAACCTCGTGGATCCCTTGCTGTTTCTGGTGAATCCTTGGCTCCAGCTACTGTAGAAAAACGAACCATTAACGGTGTTTTTTTACCAGCCCCTGAAAATACTTTCGCACGAGTATATTTTTCTGCCGGCTCATCTCCAACTTTTCCATAGGTTTCAAAATACCCAAATGCTCCAGCTCCTCGCGCATGTACTACACGTTCCGGAACCTCTTCTCGATCAAAATGAGAAATTTTTTCGATGAAATGATAATTTTCAAGTGTTGCTGGACCACGATTCCCAATTGTTCGGATGTTTTGATTATCCTTCACAGGGTGCCCCTGTCGTGTTGTCAATGTCTCACGTTTCACGTCTTGTTCCTCTAGAGAATTCTTGTCCTGGTTTTCTGCCATAATTGAAAACCTCCTCAAAATTATTCACCTTTAGGTATTTCCATTTATTAGAAAAAATATGATAGAATTGCAACTTATTTATAATGTATCAATTAACAATTATATAGTTGTAATCAGTCCTTTAAAAATAATAGGAGTGCTTCATTAAATTCTTTGGCATGCGTTGCATTTAGCCCATGTGGACCACCCTTTATTAACGCTACTTTAGAATTAGGAATTGCTTCATGTGTTAATTTCCCACTATATTCAAATGGTACAGTTGCATCTGAATCACCATGAATAACAAGGGTAGGTATATTAATCTTGGCTAAATCGCCTCTGAAGTCTGTTTTGCTGAAAGCAGCTATACAATCTAGCGTTCCTTTAGGTGATGCACCCGCAGCGATATCCCTATTGTAAAGTCGAAATGGTTCACTAACTAAGTCAGTTCGATCTCCAGCAGCAAAAAATCCTTTCGTAAACTCATCAAGGAATGCTAGGCGCTCACTTTTTACTCCATTTTCAAATCCTTGAATTGCTACATCATCTAATACACCCTGAGGATGATCTGCTGACTTGTAAAGGTATGGTGGTACAGCTCCTGCAAATACAACCTTCTCTACTCTATTGGTTCCATATTTTCCAATATATCGGGCTACCTCGCCTCCACCCATAGAAAAACCAACAAGTGTGACATTTTGAAGCTCTAACTGTTCTAATAGTTGATGTAAATCAGAAGTAAAGGTATCATATTCATACCCTTCCCACGGCTGAGATGATTTTCCAAAGCCTCGACGATCATATGTTATAACTCTGTATCCAGCCTCAACAAGAGCGGGAACTTGGTATTCCCAAGATCGACCACTTAACGGCCAACCATGAATTAGTACAACTGGTTTTCCTATACCATAATCCTCATAATATATCTCAATTGGCGCTTGATTTTCGGTTCCTACAGTAATTTTTGCCATTGTCCTACCTCCTTTAATATGTATCCTTTTCTTCAATAATTCGGATAAATCTCATAACCTATTTATACACATTTATATTGTGAACACTAAGCTTGAAACTCTATTGTTCTGATGAATTCATTTTCTGGTTATGGAACAATTCCTCATCTTATACTTTTCCATCACGAAGTATTTGCTAAACATTCCTCATATTCAATTCTAATAACAAAAATAGGTGACTATCAATATCGTTCTATCTATAGAATGTATAGGTAAAATCAATCTATTTTATAGTGAAAAACAACTATAGTTATGACCTATACAAATTATAGATAATTTAGAATTGATTAACCAATTCGTTTTCAAATACTATAAATTTGTATAGCACTTCATGTTCCGTGAATGCTGCTATCACTCATATTAACGGTCAGTTTATTTAAAAACTAATCGTAACAAACGAAGAAATTTAGGATAATATTCTACTGTTTAAACTTTCTTCGATTACTTAATTTTTAGGAGGAATACATAATGACTGATCTCTATTCTCGTATTAACAAAGATGATGCTGTCGTTCTTTTAGTAGATCATCAAACTGGTCTTATGTCCGGACTAGTACGTGACTATGGTGTTGATGAATTTAAGAACAATGTTTTAGCTCTTGCTCACACTGCTAAGTTTTTTGATTTACCAGTTATTTTAACAACTAGCTTTGAAAACGGACCTAACGGACCTTTAATGCAAGAATTGGTTGATCTCTTTCCTCACGCACAAAAAATAGCTCGACCTGGACAAATTAATGCATGGGATAATGATGATTTTGTAAAAGCAATCGAAGAAACTGGAAAAAAACAACTTATCATCGCGGGCGTAGTTACGGACGTTTGTGTTGCTTTCCCGGCACTTTCCGCTATAAAAGCTGGATATGAAGTATTTGCTGTTACTGATGCTTCAGGAACTTTCAGCAAACAAGTTGCAGATGCTGCCAATACGCGTATGGCACATAATGGCGTACAACTTATGAACTGGTTTAGCGTAGCTTGCGAATTACAACGCGATTGGCGAAACGATGTTGAAGGTTTTGGCAATTTACTTGCTAGTAATCTTCCAGGTTATCAAAATATAATTGGAAGCTATTTAGGAGCTCAACGAGATCTTAGTAAACAAAATGTATAAATGTATTCCAAAGAAATAGCTTTAAATCACTTTTTTTAAAGTGGATAGTATAAATGTAGTGCTGATTAAATCAGCACTACATTTTAAATTAAAAAGTATAGCAGAGCTTTTATTTTTATGATTACAACTTCAATTAACAAAAAACAAATTGCTTTCAAAAAAACAATTAAAAAAGGAGCGTTTTATTATGAGTAATTTAGAATTGTTAAATCCGGAGAACAGTGCCTTAATTTTGATTGATTTTCAACCTCAAATGACTTTTGGAGTTGCAAGTATTGATAGACAAACATTGATTAATAACGTTATGCTGCTTGCTAAATCAGCAAAAACTTTTAACGTACCTACTATTCTTACTACAGTTGAGACACGCAGCTTTTCTGGTTATTTTTGGCCGCAAATTCTTGACATATTCCCAAACCATGAAATTATAGAACGCAGTTCAATGAACTCTTGGGAAGATCCAAAATTTGTTGAAGCGGTTAAAGCAACCGGTAGAAAGAAATTAATATTTGCAGCACTTTGGACTGAAGTTTGCCTTGCATTCCCTGTGCTTGAAGCAATTAAAGCTGGCTATGAGGTATATGCAGTTGATGATGCTTCAGGTGGTACTAGTTTGACAGCACATAACGCTGCTATGCGTCGTGTAGAACAAGCTGGTGCAATTCCAGTAACAGCAATTCAAGTTTTACTTGAATACCAACGTGACTGGGCACACAAAGATACTTATGATGCTGTAATGGAGATTGTAAAGGAACACACTGGCGCTTATGGTCAAGGTGTAGAATACGCATATACCATGGTGCATGGCGCGCTTCCAAGCAGGAAAATATGAAACAAGAAGGAGTAGCTGTCGAAGAGACTTATACAGGGAACACGATGGATACTGCTGATCCAGTAACAACGATTGTTACATGGGAAATTCAACAAGGTAAAGAAAAACAGTTTGAAACATGGAGACATGAAATCGAAGCTGCCGCTACTAAATTCCCAGGGCATTTAGGCGTAAACCTAATAGTCCCAAATAACGAATTCAGAGAGTATACTGTTATTTTTCGCTTTGATACATATGAGCATCTACGTGCTTGGCAAGAATCAGATGTTCGCCGAGATTTGTTAAAAACGGCAGAGCAATTTCAAGTTACTAATCCAACTTACAAAACTGAAAGCAGTTTGGCTTATTGGTTTGTTACTCCGAAAACACCAGTTCCACCGCCAAAATGGAAAATGTCTATTGTTACCCTTCTGGGTGTATGGCCTCTTAGCATGTTAGTTCCTAAATTGATAGGACCTATTATAAAACATATGAATCCTATTATGTCCGCTTTTTTTGTTTCTGTATGTATAGTGTCCTTGCTATCATGGGTAGTTATGCCGATTTTCGGTAAATTATTTCATCCATGGTTACAAAAAAATAGGAAGTAAACGAGGTGTAAATATGAATTTACCGGATATGATCTTATATAACGGAAAAATTACTACCCTTGATCCCTCTCAACCAGAGGTATCTGCTATCGCCATAACTGATGGTTTAATAACTGCAGTAGGTGGAGATGAGCTTCTTGATAGTGCCACAGAAAAAACAAAAAAAATAGACCTTAAAAGAAAGAGAGCTATTCCAGGCCTGAATGACTCTCATATACACGTTATTCGTGGCGGTCTTCATTATAATATGGAATTACGATGGGAAGGTGTGCCTTCAATTACCATTGCTCTCGAAATGCTCAAAGAACAGGCAAGGCGTACACCTGCTCCTCAGTGGGTAAGAGTAGTTGGAGGTTGGTCTGAATTTCAATTTAAAGAGAGACGGATGCCAACTTTGGAAGAGATTAATGCTGTTTCTGAAGACACACCTGTCTTTGTGCTACATCTTTACGATAGAGCACTTGTAAATCGTGCAGGGCTGCGTGCACTGGGATACACAAAAGATACCCCAGACCCTTCAGGTTGTTTAATTGAGCGGGATAAACGAGGTAATCCAACGGGCCTTTTAATTGCCAATCCTAACGCTTCTATTCTTTATTCAAGTTTGGGTAAAGCTCCAATACTTAATTTTGACGACCAGATTAACTCAACTCGCCATTTTATGCGCGAATTAAATAGATTAGGTATTACAAGTGCCATTGACGCAGGTGGTGGTTTCCAAAATTATCCTGATGACTACAAAGTTGTTGAACATTTAGCCGAGAAGGAACAATTAACTTTGCGTATTGCTTATAATCTATTTACACAAAATCCAAATCATGAATATGAAGACTTTGCTTCATGGGCAAAAATTGTTTCTCCAGGTCAAGGAAATGATAAGTATAAAATGAATGGTGCCGGAGAAATGTTAGTATTCTCGGCAGCCGATTTTGAAAAATTTCAAATGCCACAGCCCGAACTAGCTACGATGATGGAAGCTGACTTAAAGAAAGTAATTTCTCTATTGGTAGAAAACCGTTGGCCATTCCGTTTACATGCAACTTATGACGAGTCAATCACACGATTCTTAAATGTATTTGAGGAAGTCAACAAAGAAATTCCTTTTAATGGTCTACGATGGTGGTTTGACCATGCAGAAACAATCTCAGATCGTAGTATGGAACGTGTTAAGGCTTTAAATGGTGGTATCGCCATCCAAGGCCGCATGGCTTTTCAAGGTGAATACTTTGTTGATTTATACGGAAAGGAAGCTGCAAAGCGTACTCCCCCAATTTACCGTATGTTAGACCTAGGTATACCTGTTGGCGCTGGTAGTGATGCAACCAGGGTTTCCAGCTATAACCCTTGGGTCGCTCTTTACTGGATGGTTGCCGGAAAAACCATTGGTGGTCTTTCGATATACGATGAAAAAAATAAACTTGATAGAAAAGTAGCCCTGGAATTATATTCAAAAGGAAGTGCTTGGTTCTCTGGTGATGAAGGTAAAAAGGGAACCCTTTCAGTAGGTCAGTTTGCTGATATTGCTGTATTGTCTGCTGACTACTTTACTGTGCCAGAAGAAGAAATCAAGAACCTTGAATCATTACTCACCATTATGGGTGGGCAGGTTGTTTATGGAAATGATGAATTTAAAAGTTTATCACCTGAATTGCCGCCAGCATCACCTGATTGGTCACCGACGGGAGTTTATGGTTATGGTGGTGCTAACCTAGCCCACACTATACTTTCTCACGATGCCCATGATCACAAGTTACATAGTTGCAGTAACCCTCTCCATCAACACACTCATACCGTAATAGGAAAAGATGGAACTAAATGGGGTATTGGTTGTACTTGCTTTGCTTTCTAAGTCAAAACCACCGGTATAATGCCGGTGGTTTTCTTTATGCAATAAGGATACGTAAAAAGAAATAGCAATATATCCCTAATGGAATCTATTACTATGCGATAAGACCGAAGAGTTAATTGATTAACTTGACTTGTTTTTAACAGCCTTATCTCCTTGCAAAGTCTGCCCTTTTCCCTTAAATAAAAGTCCATGGTATTCCCTTTTGAAGTGACTACACCACACATATAAATCTACTTGCCCTTTGACTGTAATTTAGGTCTTCTCCCAAGAATTATGTATCATGTTTAATTCTCACACTATAATCATTATTATTTTTATTATACTAATACTTTTTCAGGATTATTTAACTTCTGCATAAAGATACGTGCTGCAAAACTTAAAAATTTATCATCAAAGTGAATAAGATTAATATCTTGACTTGGTGTTGGGTCAATAATACGAACTATGCTCAAAGTATCATTATTAACAAAGTTAACCAGTGAAAGAGGTATTATGGCAACCCCATGTCCATTGTATACAAGGCTCAATAGAGAAATAGAAGATTTTGTTTCTATATTTGCTTCAGATAAAGATAACCCTAAACTCTCACAATATATTTTAATAGATTCACGACAACTACATGAAACCATTATTCTACTCAGTCCTACTAATTCTCGAAAAGAAACAAATGATGTTTCATTCAAAGGATGATTTTTTGGAATGACAAGGACAAGCTCTTCGCTATACAAAAGGGTGCTTGTTAATGTATCTGGAATTTGAGCACTACGCGTGATGCCTATATCAATATTTTTATCAACGATTTGATTTACAGCAACTTCAGATTCTATAATTTTTACTACGATGTTAGGATAATGTTGTTGAAACTTCATAATATAAGGTGTTAAATAAGTGAGATCCTCTAATAAACCTCCTATAGTAATTACACCTCTTTTTACCCCCTTTAATTCAAAAATTTCATTATAAACGTCATCAAATTGTTGCATGATAAATTTTCCTTTATCAAATAGCAGCTTACCCGCTTCTGTCATTTTGATACCTCTTCCAACTCGATGAAACAAGGGTGTATCAAGTTCACCTTCTAACACACGGATTTGTTGGCTTAAAGTCGGCTGTGAAATACCTAGAACTTCCGCAGCTTTAGTAAAACTATTATTATTACAAACTTGAATAAAATACTCTAAATGACGTAATTCCATTCTTGATACCCACTCTCCGCTTTATGAAAGATTTATAATGAAAAGGACGATATGTATACGTTAACATAACAACTTTATTCCCTACTGTACTAATTGAAATTATATGATTTATTCATTTTGTATTATAATACATTTACTACCACTTATTAATTTTTCCTCCTATTTATTTAATTTATATTTAATTAGGATATTACTAATCAGAAATAGCCTCTACAAACTTACAATTTCTGTGCGTAATATCCTAACTTTTTCAACTGTTTCATTATCATTTTTTCTCAATATAGTCCAAACTACCAAATATTTGCCGAATCCCCTCTTTATGCTGAGGAAAAATAGTATCCACCAATTCAATACCTTCTGAAGTAATTGACGCATACGTGACACGGCGGTCTTTAGGACATGGTTTTCACCTCTTCTTTTCCAACCTATCCACTACATACGTGATACTACTACTTGCAAGTAATATTTTGTCCCCAATTTTTTTATAGGCTGATCGGCTTTACTGTATAATAGCTCAAGCACTGCAAATTCAGTTGGATTAAGTCCATAAATTTTTATATCCTTTTCAATACGTTTAGTGATTGACTGTAATTCCTTTGATAATATAACAAATAACTTTAAAGATAGACTCTCATCGTTAATCACCCTCGTAATTACCAATCCTTTACAACTTATCTTGAATTCGAGATTCATTATATTATCGTCAAAATATTATGTCAATCATTCATTTTAGCTTTATCAAGCCACTTATAATTTATTTCTCAACATAAGACATATGGAATTAGAAGAAAACAATTGTTACTATATAAGTATCTCAATTACGTTATTTCTTTTAAATAGAGCTTGTTTTCTAACACAAGTTCTCTTTTGTCGTATTCTAAATTGAATCCGGACAAATTTCAGATAATGAGTCTGCCCATGTATATGATATAGTTTTTAAACAAAGATTAGAGCTCTCCTACAAGAAGGAGAGCTCTAATCTTTCATATAAATATTCACCATTTTTATCATTGCGAGGACATCAAAACTTTAACTTAATGGGGATATGATACTACCTCAATTAATAAATATTACTAACCCTATATCTAGATTAATATCTATCATATTTTTTATAAACAGGATTAATTGGATTTAAAAAAAGATTTCTTTTTCTTTACTCGTAATAAATCACCTGTCCATCCTTTGAATCGCATATACATATACATACCTCCTGTTGTGAAAATAATAAATAAGAGAGCAATTAAATAGCTATATTTCCATTCTAGTTCAGGCATATATTTAAAATTCATCCCCCACAATGCTCCTAAGGCCGTCAAAGGCGTACTTACAGCAGTTAATACAGTAAGAGCTTTCATAATTTCATTTCCACGATGAGAAGAGACAACTTCTTGTAAATGAATCATCGTGTCTAATTCTTCTTGGTACTCTTTAACAAGTTGTAATCCACGCTCTAATTTCAAGTATGTTTGTTTATAACAAAGAGTCTTTGTTATATTTTCTAACCAAGCTTCCTCTATGCCTTGTAACACTTCTTGTATTAAGCGAAACACATGTGTGTTCATAAATAATTCATGACGAATATGATAAATTTTTTCTAAAACTGCTATGTTATTATGATGATAAAAATCCCATAATACATTTCTGAAATTGTTTTCGAAATAGTCAACCTTTCGCAAATAGTGAGATATAAACATTGACAAGATAGCACATAATCCTTCAGCGGAACTATTACAATTTTTTGTACCCATAGGGAAAGTATGTATTAATTTTTGGAAATCCTCTTCCTCTTTTTCTTGGACCGTTATCAGTATTCCATGAGCTACGAAATAATGAAGAAATTTTTGAATTTTGGCGTCCTTTTTATCTTGATCATATAAAAACGAACCATATACACAAGTTTGACTTAGTGATAACGTATAAACATATAATCCATTTTCACAAGGAGAACTTATTTTCTTTACAAATTGAGAGAAATAAGATGTTACATCACGAGGGATTATAGAAGAAAGTTTTTCAAGCTCACTAGTTTTCACATGATACCAACTCCATTTTGGCATTTTTATGCATTCCATATTATTCTTCCTTTCTGAATAGTTTTATGTTTGATCGAATAATATTCTTAATATGAAATTTGTATGTAGGTATTCATGTCTTGGAGGAAAAGTTTTTAGATCAACTAGATTACACAATAAATGGCATAGGAGGTCTTATTCTATTAAAAGGAAGACCCCCTATATATTAGCTATTTTTATTCTCAAATTTAAACATTTCCTCTATACAAGCACTTTTTATCTTTTCTTATAAAGAATTTATTATATATGGAAAAGAAGCTACATAATTTGGCACGTCTATTCAACGAACTCTATTTCGGTCGTTATTATAATTTAGATTCATATACAGATTGATTGGTGATATCGTCAAATACTTGACTTCCAATAATGTAGTATCCATGAAGTGCAGCCTCTTTCGAAGCGTCTACCATACGGAAAGAAGAAATTTCACCTTGTATTTTTTCAATTCGTTTTTTGTGG
Source organism: Bacillus basilensis (assembly GCF_050630465.1). Classification (NCBI taxonomy): domain Bacteria; kingdom Bacillati; phylum Bacillota; class Bacilli; order Caryophanales; family Bacillaceae; genus Bacillus; species Bacillus basilensis. The sequence goes on from NZ_JBNTQO010000022.1 coordinate 56,530, forward strand.
AGATCTACTATTCCTCCTGTCCAAATAATAGTATCATACTGCTCTAACTTAAATTGTTCTTGTAATACACGCATGACGTCTTGGAAGTGTGCATCCAACTCTTTTTGAATCAAAGTATCAACCTGACTTGTCTGAGGATTTTCTTCTCGATCTCCATATCCTTTTTCTAATATGTTTGGCATGTCGTTAATATGCAAGTGATTACTTTCACCCGCATGATTCTGCACGATATTCTTAATATTTTTCAAAGGCTTGCTACATCCTAGTTCTGTCTCATAATGATTTAAAATGACATTCTGTTTCATATCTGTCATTTCTAATGTACGAAATCCACCGTCAATAATTAAGATGCGATCTCGTTCCTGAATGATTCCCTCTTTTAAGAAATAGGCATGTAAAGCGACCGGTTGCTGAAGAATCAAAGCATTTTCCACTGTAATATTAATAAATTTCCCATCAATTTGCACGGAAGTTTCTTTTTTTAGTGCACGTTGTAATTGTTCATGCTGACTACCAAAACAAGTAACGGGAAGCCCGGTAACAACTAAAGGTAACACGACATTTTCTTTATAATCCTTTGCAATGCAACCAAATATTTGTTGTTTAAACTGTTCGCTTTCATAATAATTTTCTATTTCTTCGTCAAATGGAGGAAGAAATGAAGCGTCAGATTGATGTGCTTCATTTCCCATGTAGTATGCAAAGTCTAAGTCTATAAAACTTACCTTTGTTAAATCTTCACTTTCAGCATGATTAGGTACAGGGGCTAGTGTGGAAGCTTCACTCTTAATCGTTACCTCAGAATCTACATCCTGTCGATATGCCCGCTTAGTAAAACCAATTCCTACATCAATTGCATACAGAGATTTCATACTTTTTTCCTCACTTTCTCTTTTTAGAATTAAATCTAAGCACTCTCTTCTTTCCCTTCTTTCCTATATTTCTTTTCATTTTTCGTTTTTTCTCCGTCTATGTCCTTACTATTTTCATTTATTTCGTTATCCTTTTCATCTTTTTTCTTTTTGTTATTTTCGTTTTCTGTTAAATCTTTAATAGTAGAAATGACAACCGGTGTGGCTGTAAGCAGTTGTGGTAATGTTTGTTTTGCAACATTAGCTGCAGTTACAGAGAATTGTTTACTTGTCTCAGTTACCTTCTCTAATGTTTCCTTTATGTTTCCTTCTTGTAGTTTGTCTTTTATGCTTTTTCCTTTTGTTTGTATAGCATTTCGATTTTCTTTTTTTAATAGGGAGACCATGACTCCGGTTGTAATCCCAATCACAGCATATTTAAATATTGTATGTTTCATTTTCTCACCCTTCTCTACTTTATTTTCTTCAATGCTACAATCTAAAATGTAGTCTATTTCAATTTTTTCTTAAAATAGGAAGTTAGCATTATCTTACCTATTTATCAGATGTTGCAATCTATTAAAGAGAATGATAGTTTTGTGGCTGCCTATCACTCGCCGTTGGTGTTTCAGCTGTTACTAGGAGTAAAATTCTCCCTTGATCTAATTTTTCTTCATATAAGTTAGCTTCCTCCTTCGACAACCCCATTTCCTCCATTTGATTTCGGAGTTCGTCCCCTTTTTTGGAGAAAAAGTTGATAATACTTGTGCCCAATCCTTGTTCTTTTACTCCAATCGTATTTGTGTTTGTATCATCCGCAATCTTTTTTGTTAGATGTTTTTCATGTGCTAAGACATAAATGTCATCTTGGCGAATCCCTTGCAATTCTAGCTCTTTTACTTTCATAACTACTTCCTGTTCATTTTGATATTCATGAACCACCGGTTTTCTTTCATTCTTATGCATGGTATTTTTCCTCCTTTAGATTTTTTATTTAGTTGTTATGTAATATGTAATACACCTATTTTAAAGATGTTAAACCTAAATTTTCAAAAAACTTTACACAATAGGTTATTAATGTTTTTGAATATCAAAGAGATGTCATGAGAACTTTGCTTTGATAAAAGTGTTACAAATAACGATTTGTTTGGAAGGCAAGCCTCTTATTTTATAGAAAAATTCTATTTAGAAAAAATTACAAAAGGAGTACAAGATACTTTTTTCGTTAATTAAATCGAAAGAAAAATAAAAAAAACACTCCTTTTCAAAGAGTGCTTTTAAAAAACATATAACCTAATAACAATGTTTCTATTTTGATTACAGAAAGAAAGTCTTTATTAAAACATATGGTTGCTAATTTAATTGCAATCTTCCTTGCACCCAAGCAACAATATCATTTATAACATACTCAGGGATATTAGCAGAATTATAATATTCATCCGGTTTACTTATTTCTCCATAACCTTCTGTAAATAAGGGATTTAACTTTGGATATAGTCGATAATCAATGTTATCTCGTTCTTTTAATTGTTCTTTCCAAAGAGGGATTTCGATTTTCGATTGAACTTGATAGTCTCTTTCTCCTTGAATAATAAAAAGCGGTGTCTTTTGTTCTTTTGACATTTCCCCTGCTTTAATTTTATGGATAGAATCCTTATTTCACAGGATTTTTTTGCTGTTTTCACTATATCCTTACTATACAAATGAAATATACAACGATACTAAATATACAAACTTTGCATAAAAAAATGATTTTATAGTATCTTTTTAATATCCGTGTCCACCATGTCCACCTTGCCAACCACCGTGTCCACCCGGCCAACCACCATGTCCACCTTGCCAGCCACCATGTCCGCCTTGCCAACCACCATGTCCACCTTGCCAACCACCATGTCCACCTTGCCAACCACCGTGTCCGCCCGGCCAACCACCGTGTCCACCTTGCCAACCACCGTGTCCACCTTGCCAACCACCGTGTCCGCCTTGCCAACCACCGTGTCCGCCTTGCCAACCACCGTGTCCGCCTTGCCAACCACCGTGTCCACCCGGCCAACCACCGTGTCCGCCTTGCCACCAGCCTGCATAGCCTTGTCTCTGTGAGTTCATTCCTTCGCATCCCTTCTTATTAAAAATTCAAATACTGTAACTGGGTATTCTCTAAATATAATTATGTATCCCCAAAATAAATGTCTCCGCAAACATCTCGATTATTGGTAAAGTAATTATCTAATAAAAAAACATTTATTATTGCAAATCTAAGCTCATAACACGATTTGCACAAGAGAATAACCATACAATGTTATCCCTCCTTTAAAAACCTATTTAAGAAAAACTTAAGAAATTCACTTCTAAATTCATAAGAATTTTTTTCTATACTGAATCATGTAAATGAACAAAAGGAGAAACAATCATGAAGAAATTTATACTTTGCATAATAGGAATAGGCCTTCTTATATACTTACTCCCCTTCATGTTACGCGGGGATCTAGACATATTAAATCCACTTGCTGAAGAAAAAAATGTATATGCCGTTGCGGAAGGATATGGTGTTCCGGATTACCATACGAACGGTAGAGCTATGTACTCGTTAAAAGGCATTGATGAATCTGGAAATGAAGAAGAGTATACAGTAGGAACGAATACTCCTAATGATTTCATAAGAAAAACTTACTTGAGAATTCATGTGAAAGGTAGGTATGTTTACTCGTACGAGGCTATTTCTGAAAAGGATATTCCGGAGAAAATAAGGAAGCAATTAGAGGTAGAAATTAAATAAAGGAGCCTACTCTTATTGAGCTGGCTCTTGATTACCTCTCCAACCTACCATTAAGATATCTTGAGGAAGGAGAATTCTTTCGATCAATTTATTACATTCATTATCACTGTTTTAATAGCCATTCTTCCATTACTTTCACTGTTTCATCTCGTTGTGCTTTTGCCGTAATTAAACTCGCATTATCACCCTTTTGCTCACCGTACATGCCAAAATGAGCATGGTTTCCGCCTTTTATCATGTGCATAGTTGTATTCTTTGACATGAACTTTTTATTGTTCTCTATTTTTTCTACAGTTGCTAACGCATCTACTTCTCCATAAATAGATAACATCGGAATCGATTTCTTAGAGAAATCATCTGCGGGATAAGAGCCTAAGAAAATGATTCCGCCTACTTTTTCTTCATGTTGAAAGGCATACTTAGAAATCATAGCTCCGCCCATTGAATGCCCTGCAACATACCATTTTTGAACTTCAGGATACTGTTCAATTACACTGTCTACTTCATTGATTCCAAGTATCGCTAGATTTAATGGTAACTTAGGCATTACTACAAAATGTCCATCTCTTGCAAGAGCTTCTCCTAAATAACTATAAGCCTCGGCTTCTACTTTAGCTCCTTGATAAAAAATAACCCCTATTTTTACATCTTTCTCTCCAAAAACTATATGATCTTCATCTTTTTTATCATCCACTAACGACATAGCCTCTTTCGTTGGTTTGTATGTAAACTGAGACCAAGTTAAAAAAGTAATACTTCCTATAATTAAAATACCTAGTAAAGAGTACAGCGTAATTTTTATCCATTTCTTCACAAAGGTGACCTCCCTAAGATATATATATTCTATATTTTAGATTATCATTAATACACATAAAAACTCGAGCATTTTTATTATGCTCAAGTTTTTATTTACGTCTTTAATTTATACTATAAATGGTCCAAGCTAAATATGTAGCAAATGTAGCCCATACAAAATATGGAATTAGCAACCATGTCGATACTTTAGATAAATTGGAAGAAAATAAAATGAGAAGTAGCGTAGTAATAGCGACTAGTAAACAATCTACGGTTGCTAAAAATAAATTTTTTTCACTGAATTGAAAGTAGCTGAATGCTTGATTACATATGTAATTTAAAAAGAATATAAACCAAAATGTTTTTGGCTTACATCCATATTTGTTGTAAATAATTGCAACTGATAATGCAATGAGTCCATATAATATAGCCCAAATCATTCCGATTATCATGCCAGAAGGTGTCCAAGACGGCTTTTCTAGCGCATCGTACCACATACGATCAATAGGAAATAAAATACTAGAAACATAAAACAAACCATACGTTAGTAAGAACACTATAATACTAGATTTTTTCATAAACATTCTCCTTTTTCAATAGAAGGTTTTAGAAACTTTATATGATTAGTATGTCCTTGTAATGGATAAATTTCTAATATTTATATTTTAAATACATATTGTTTAATCTATTTTATACGAATTCTTTCATACTTTTATATGCACAAAGTGCTCTCTCTCTGGCTGCCTTATGATCCACGACTAGCAAAGGATATGTATGACCAAGCTGTATATTGGCCTTTTGTAAAATATGCTCAGGTGCTTCCCACGGTTTATGTATATATTTATTAGGCATATCTTTTAATTCTGGTACCCATTTTCTTATATACTCTCCGTTTTTATCAAACTTTTCTCCTTGTGTGATCGGATTAAAAATACGAAAGTATGGTGATGCATCCGCTCCACTTCCAGCAACCCATTGCCACCCCATTGTATTATTTGCAATATCAGCATCTAATAGTGTATCCATAAACCATTTTGCTCCTTCTTGCCACGGAATTAACAAATGCTTTACAAGAAAAGAGGCTACAGCCATTCTTGTGCGATTATGCATAAAACCTGTTTGCCACAGTTCCCTCATTCCTGCATCAATAAACGGATAACCAGTTTCACCTTTCTGCCATACTCTTAATAACTCCTCTTCATTATTCCACGGAAAATGTTCAAAGCTCTTATTAAGAGGTTTATATGCTGTAAACGGATAATGATATAGCAAATAATAAGAAAACTCTCGCCAAATTAATTGACGTATAAAACTATTTACTTGTTTTTCAAAAAGACTACATTGGCTTTCGATACTTTTATTTATTAAGTAATGATATATTAGCTTTGCTGATATTTGACCGAATGAAAGATAAGGTGCCAACATCGAATGAACATTTTGATTTGGAAAATCTCTTCTTTCACTATAAGAGGCCAGTTTGCTAGAGCAAAATTTCTTAAATGTTTTGTATGCCCCTTCTTCTGTAGGCTCCCATATTGATTCAATATGAGATGTCCACGGTATAGTCGGCAGCAAGTGTAATTCTGAAACAGATAAGCTTGCTGGTAGAGAGCTTCCCCCTTTTATACTCTGCACTTTACTAATAGGCTTAGATATTACCTGCTTTTGAAATGCATTGTAAAAAGGCGTAAACACCTTATATTCAGTGTTATCTTTCTTTTTAATAACCCAAGGCTCTAATAATAAATGTGAATTAAATTCCTTACAGATCATACCTTTATCTTCTAACATCATTTTCATTTTTTGATTAGATTGTAATCTGTCCGGATCATAACAAATATTCCAATATACAGCCGTTATACCTAACTGTTCTACGAGAGAAAGTATTTCTTCTTGCGTACTTCCTTTACGAATGATTAAAGTAGAACCCAATACATCAAGTTGTTTTTTTACATCTATTATTGCATGGTGTAACCACCACTTTGACGCACTTCCCATTGAAAAAGTTTCGTCATGTACATATACCGGAACAACCTCACCGGACTGAGCAGCCTCAAATAGAGCTGGGTTATCATATAAACGAAAATCTTTTTGAAACATAACGATAATTTTATTTTGCATGGCTACCCCTTCTGATTCTTAAAACATAATAAATTTTATTATATAACAGCAATTCATACATAAGAATTTATTTGTCCTTAATAAATTAGTTAACTTTTTCAACTATTTTATTAGTAGGAATTTTAATAACCGTTTCTTTTCCACCTGTTTTATCAATCTTGAAACCATAAACTTTAACATCCGACGGTACTAATGGATGATGACGAATCATGTCTATACTCTTCTCAATATTTTCACTAACATTTTCTTTTCCGCTTAGCCATTCATCAAGGCTACCACTTGAAAATTCAGGCATACAATTTTCAAAGAGATAGTCTAGTTCCCTGTTATTTTTTATGGAATCACGTTGAATTTGTAGATTAACTGCATCAGTTTCTTTATCCTCTATTCCGATAATAAAAATTTCTTCAACATTTTCTTGATAAATAGCAATAATAATAGACCTCATTATATCTCCAAAAGGATGTACAATTACAGAATCGCAGCTGTGTATAGTCAACATATTTTCTCGTTGAATGTTAGTTACTTGTTGTATGATAGGCTCTATTCCGTGTTCAATGTCTGTTAACAATAAAACCTTTTTATTCTTTGCATTCATATATAGCACTCCTTCTTCATGATTGTATTTATGAAACTTTTAAGCTAGTAACAATAGTTGATGATTCATTACATGATTGTTACCAGTTTTTCCAACGTCCCTCTGGATCAACACTTGCAAGTCTAACCCACCCATTTTGAACTTTTTCTCGAAATGTGAAATTACTATTTAGCAAACGTTCTATAAATGTAATAGGCGCTTGAATTACAATTAGTAAACGAAGTGGTGAATGATACGTCTCACTATCTGACTGCATAACGGATTGCCAAGGTAAGCCTGGCAACAAATCACTTGCATTTCCTTGCATAACACCGAGACCTGCTGTTACGGTTTGGGTTGTTTTGTTTCCACTACCATAATAATGAGGAGCTACAGTTGAAGCGTAATATTGTAGATTTATCCATTGAGCTACTGTTCCTGGTCCTGCAATAATGTTAGCTAATATATCGCCACTTTCATCCTGTTTCCAATCATAATTATGAAGGAAAGCCCTACCTTCTAAGTCACAATCCTGAGTCAATTCACGCTGCCCGATAATAAAAGATGCATTACGGGCTAATCCCCATTCCGGACGTATTTCACTCCAATCTTCTGCAAACCGGTGTGCTTCTTTACTCGGATTTTTTATTTTCGTTTTAAAATTAGGTAATTGCATTAAACGCTCTCTATTTGCATGTTGGCTCACATTTGGCATAATCGACTCAATACAATCAAATGCTTCTTGCGCAATTTCCGAAAGTTCCGGGACATAAATCCATTCCAATTCATCCACTGTTGTTTTATGCTCAGCTGCTGCAAAAATGGTATCCTCAGGAATTTTAATACCTTCAACAGACAACGCCTCTCTTACCTCTGGAAGATTGCATAAAGTAGCAAAAACTCTTGCATTGAATCCACCTGCTGCTCCGCCACAAGCACCACACTCAAGCGCTGCAGCATAAGGATTGTTCGTACTTTGACTACTGTGGCCGCACATTACAACTAAAGGCGCGAACTTTTCTGTCAGTCCCACCATTTTTAAAGCTTGACGCACATAGTTCACTTTTTCTTCTTTCGTAAAACCGATCGGTATTTCACATTTCGTGTCATGAACATGATTAAGCGAGAAAGTTGTATTAGGCTTTTGCAACATATTTTTACGAAGGTTACGAATTAAGCCACCTACTCTTCTTGGCACAAAACTCCTTGTCAACATCTGTAAACCAAGTAAAGGACCACTTACCTCAGGTAGTAACATACTTGTCAGTACGTTCTGTTTCATCGTTTTAAATGTATAACGTACCGAACTTCCTACCATCTTACGTTGCTCATAAGATTTAAATTCATTTTCATCTGTTAGCTCTTTTATTTGATGTTTCGGTTTTAATATAACTGGCAAAGAAGGATGGCTGTCATTACTGCCCAGTTCACTAGTCGCAATTGGTAACCCAAAGAAACCAGCTATTCCAAACGTTTCGAACGGACCTAATTTTTCTAGGTGGCGACGAAACGGTTCTGAACGTACATCAATACAAAATGCTAATTGAGCTAATACACGCTTTTTATCATTAGTTGCACGTTGTTTAGCAGCAATCTTCTCCCTTAATTGCTCTGCATGCGTCTGTTCCCAAGCTTCCAGCCAAAGTTTCTTGCGAGTATTTTCATCAAAGCGATAAGCAAATGCTAATAATTCACTTTGTTCAGCTGCAGACATTTGTGACCATTCCCGGGTTGAAATATTCCCCCAATAGATCCAAGAAGCTATAAGTGGAGCAACCGAAACCTTTTTCTCAACCTTTTGATTTTTTAAAGGTAAATAAGTTTTTACAATGGCTAGCTCCATAGAAATTCGAACTGCTAAATATTCTATGAGAAGTTCCTGTTCCTCAATTGATTGTTGGGAGCGCCATAGTATCATTCCTGCCCATCCAGGTAAAGAAAGTAAGTGCCCTTCAAGGTAAGCTTGCATGTTAGATTCAGAAATTCCTAGTTCAGATAATGCTTTTGTTAAAGCTACATTGGCATCTTGTGGCCAATCTATTAAAACTTTACGTTCATTTTTACTGAGCGCTGGATCAAATTTAATAAGGTGTTGCCATGCACGATAAAAACCTTTCTCTCGATTTGGCATCGTCCAACTTGCCCCGGCGTCATCAAGATATAATTTACACCATTTAATAATATGATAATTAAGAATATCAGATAGGTTGTCACCATTTTGATTCTCTATAAGCGAGCTTATTGGTTGCAAAGAAGAGTCTTTCATACTCCCTGTATTTACATAACGTATTTCTTCTGCTAATTTATTTAATTCTGGCGATGATAATAGACTAGAAGGTAATCTTTCTAACTTTAAAGCTTCTTGGCAAAAACGCTCCGCTGTCTCTCGCGGAATATGAAAAGATTGTGAATCAAGCCAACGAGACAAGCCAATTTGTAAAAATGATTCCTCAATCTCACCTTTCGCCTTTGCCGAATGAATTATGGAGGCACTAGGATAAATATCCACATTACGAGCTTCTTTTAACCAATTTGCAACTTGTTCAAATGATTGCTTTTCAAGTCCCATCCAAGGGTGATGAGCTGCAAATGTAGAGATAGGCCAAAGTGGTGCAATAACTCGGCTAGCAAATACAACTAAATCATTTATATTATTTTCTTGTAGATCAATGTTTGTATCTTTCTTTTTTAAAGTCTCTTTCCTTAATATTGACGGTATGCTCATCACGAATTACCTCCCTTTGATACATAATATTTCAGATAGCTTGGATGACTTTCTACTGACTTTCGTCTCGCCTCACCTACTCGAACTAACCAAAGATAAAGTACAGCGAATAAAGTAGAAGATTGATTACGAGTAACGAAAGTACAAATAACACTACTAAATAGTAAGATACATATAACAAAGATAACGGCTGGAGCTGAAGGTTGAACACTTTGATACATGTCAGTATGCAACCATTTATAAAGAGAATTATGAACGGTAAAGTAAATGAGAGAAAGCCCAATCAAAACAATTAAGCCAGCAATTCGTCCCATTCTTCCCTCTCCAAAAACAACAAGCTGTTTCCATGAAAAGTATAATGACCAGCCTAAGATGATCGCACTAACTAATTGATACCCCTCTCCAGAAGTTATAAACCAGAAAGCAATTGCTATAAATAATCCTAAAATACGCCCGACTATCATCCATAAATTGGACATCTTTTCATTAGATTGCTTCACTACCTCAACACGTTGTACTGAGGAACCAGCTTGTAAAAACAGTGTGGCTTTAAATAAACCATGTAAAATTAAATGAATAACGGCTGCTAAATAAGCGCCTAATGCACATTGAATAAGCATAAATCCCATTTGTGCAATAGTGGAGCCTACTAGCTGACGTTTATAATCAACTTGAACTAAACTAATTCCTGTTCCTATTAAGACCGAAATACTAGAGAAAATAAGTAAAATGATTTGTGCAATATCATCATGAAAAAGAGGCGAAAATCTAGTTAACATGATACCGCCAGCATTTACTAAACCCGCATGCATAATAGCAGAAACAGGAGTTGGAGCAACAGCTGACTCAATTAACCATCTTTGAAAAGGCCATTGTGCTGCTGGAATCATCACAGCTAATATAATTAATAAATTGATTGCTGTTCTTTCTAATATTCCATGTTGCTCTAAATTTTCATTCGTTAAAACTGATGTTAACTGCCACTGTCCAGTTATTTGAAACAGCCAGATTATAGCTGATAGCAAGGCAATCCAACTTATTGCAAATAAATAACTAGAAATTTTTGTTGCTTCACTAACTACTTTCCATCCTTTATTTAGCCCTATGAGTAGAATCAATCCTATAAGAGTTGCTCCCCAACAAATAATCATGAAACGAAGGTCATCACTTAACCATGCAACCGAAGATACACCTGTAGTAAATGTAAAAAGTGCAAAGTATTTTCGATATGAGCGATCCCCCATTAAGTAACGTACAGAAAAGCGCTGAATAATTAAGCCAATTGTAAGAACAAAGAAAGCCATTAGCCAAGCTAATGTATCTAGATGCCAAGGCCCCACAACTCTATCTCCATTGTTATTAACAAGTGCGAGTAAAGAAACCAATGAAGGCAAAGCAGCGATACCAATATGGATATGAACAAAACGTAAAGGCATCCTTGCATTTAAAAACAATAATCCACTTAGCCAAGAAGCACTAAGCGCCATAAAAAATAATGTTAACAGTGTTGATGAACTCAGCGAAATTAACATGTAAAATACTCCCTTCCAAACGAAAATAACCTATAAAAATTCCTTTTAATTACGATAGTTTTTTAAATTTCAATTTTCATTCACTCTTTTTAGTGCATCGTTTTTTCCCATAAAAAAAACCGACAACTTCCATAATTCAATGATTTTATATCATCATTGAATTATGGAGATTGTCGGTTTCACTTCAACTAACTTCAATAAAGTTTTTTGAAGAGCTCCCATTTTATAGAGGATAATAATGTATGTATTACTCCTGTTAAAAAGAAAAGTATATTTCTGATCCCCTAGATTATGCAATCAATATATCAATTTATGTTATACGCTATCTTTCAATTAAGAAACTTTTTCATTTAGTCAATATTACATATTAAAAAAATGCTAAAGCCTTAATTATAGCAAACAGTTAAAATAAGCATCTATTAATTTTTAAAACAATTATAATATAAACCATATTAAGCAGTTTGTCAATTTATTTATCCATTTTTCGAATCAAAATTCATTATACATAAATAATTTTAAGTTTTCTTGTTTTCTAATCATTACCATGTTAATAATATACAACAAAGTACACAACTTGTAGGTTTCTTAATTATCTCACTGCATTTTTAGTGTATCTTCCACTACCCCTACAGTGGTTTTAATTTTTAAAATTTCTCCTCAAGATTATGGAACAATTTAAAAATCATTACTCGTTCACCAGTACGAGAGCTTATATCCGTATGAAAGCTTTTCACTTTTTCTCCAGTTAATTCTAGTATAATCTCTTTCAGATCTTCAATTCCAGATTCAACTAACTCCGAACGATTTTTCTTTATCGTTAGCATACCGTCTTTTGTTTCGCAAACAGTATATTCAGCCGGCGTTAAAATACCTTGTAAATTTACGATAATCATATCCCGTAATATATCTGTCTTAACAGATATAGACCCGCGTCCTAGGTAGTCCTTTTCCCAGTGAGTAATTGCTTTGCTTATCTCTGATTCAATAGAGCCTTTTGAGTTTTTCATCTATGTATCCTCCTTCAATAAAATGTAATTACATTTATAATTACAATAACAATATAATAATCTGGATTGATTTTATTTTCAATTGTTGAGAAGAATTTATAGGAATTGTTGCAAGGTATCCTTTAGTATCATAGTGCAATTTTCATATTACAATATAGATTTTCTCAATTATTCCAAACAAGATACTCTTACTATAAAGACTCTGTTGCATACATTTCTAAAAAGGACATTCCGGAGAAAATAAGAAAGCTCTTGTAACGTAATACATAAACGAAAGAGCCGATTTCTTTATAAAATAGTAAATCGACTTTTGTCTTAGTTATTGATTTAGTAATAAAAACACTTTTTAAAAGAAATAAGCTTATACTATAGTCGTTGATCTTTCTGGAAGTTTAAACAAAAATGACTCTCATCACTGTATATCCCAAATTCATACCCTTGCTCTTTATAAAATTTAATGCTTTCAGAAAGAGCTTGTAATGATAGCCTTACTATTGAAATTCTATTATAATTTTGTAATTGGAATGAATTCGGATGAAATAAAGAACCAGAAAAAATAATATGATTTGGAGGTATCACGATGAGCCTTTTAATTAGAGAGTTAGAAACAAATGATTTAGATAATTTCCCGGAGATTGATGACAGCTTTATAGTGAATGCTCGGTTAATGCTTTCTCTTTCAAAAGTAAATAGACGCATAGAATATACAGTAGAAGACGTTCCGAGTTATGAAAAAAGTTATTTACAAAAGCAAAATGAAAATGAGAATGAAGAACTAGCGTACAATGAATATATTAATAACCCTAATCAAGTAATTTACATAGCACTGTTACATAACCAAATCATTGGATTCATAATATTGAAAAAGAATTGGAATCACTATGCTTACATAGAAGATATAACAGTGGATAAAAAATATCGTACACTCGGAGTTGGTAAAAGATTAGTTGACCAAGCAAAGAAGTGGGTAAAAGAAGGCAATATGCCCGGTATCATGCTTGAAACGCAAAATAATAATGTCGCAGCATGTAAATTTTATGAAAAATGTGGATTTGTAATTGGTGGGTTTGATTTTCTTGTTTATAAAGGTTTGGATATTGAAAATGATGAAGTTGCAATTTATTGGTATTTGCATTTCAAATGAAAATGTTCTTAACGTTAAACAAAAGCAAAATAAAAACCCCAATCTCTCAATAGTAAAATTGAGAAATTGGGGTTAAGTCACTTAACAATATTTTTCATTTAAAACCAATAACTAATTAATAATCCTGCTGATAATAAGAAGCCGAAAATCGTATTTGTCATCGCTGTTGATTTCATGGCGATGCGCATATATCCGGGATCCTTTGCCCCTTTTTGGAAACTTTGAATGGCAGAGATTGGTTTTCGTAAACCTAGGAACATCACTAATGCCCAAGGACTTATATAACCCATCAATACAATTACAGCGATCCATAAATAAGCAATGAAAAAGGCTATAGCTAGTGTTACTATTGCTTTTTCTCTCCCAAGGAGGATTACTAATGTCTTTCTTCCACCTTTAATATCTTCTTCAATATCTCGGATGTTATTTGACATGTTGATTGCACCGACTAAAATTCCAATTGGAATGGAAATCAATACACTTTCAGTCGTTATCGTATTCGTTTGAATAAAGAAAGCAATGAGTACAAAACATGTCCCCATTAACAATCCAGAAACTAATTCTCCAAACGGAGTGTACGCAATTGGTAATGGACCACCTGTATATAAATAGCCAACCGCCATTCCAATTAAACCGATGACGACTAACCACCAGCTACTATTCATACAAATATAAACTCCAATAATTGCTGCTACTACATACAATAAAAGCGCAACTGTTAAAACATTTTTTGGTTTCAATCCATGACGGACAATTCCGCCACCGATGCCAACAGAATCAGCGGTATCTAATCCACGTTTGAAATCATAGTACTCATTAAATAAGTTCGTTGCAATTTGCAGTGCTAAACATGCAAGCATCATCGCAATAAATAAAAGCCAATCAATTTTGGCAACATAAAGTGATGCGACTGTCCCTAAAATTACAGGAGAAAACGTCGCCGTTAACGTATGCGGGCGCGTCATCTTCCATATTAATTTAGCGGAACTAATTTCTTTTTCTGTCCCCATAACTCTGTTCAATCTCCCTACATTTTAAGTATAAATTACTAGCAGTATCTTTCTATCTGTTTTCTGCTTCACATCCATTATAGCAAAAAATGAATTGGTGATAGAACTGTAATGCTTTTGCTTATCCCCTATCACTCTTTTTTATATGAACCAATTTAATACATCTTCAGCAATCTCTTCTGGTCTATTCCAGTGCATTAAATGCTTAATTTCATGTATACCGATGATAATTCATTTAAGTTAATGGTTAAACTACATCTTCATGCCCCTCAAATTAATATAGTTTAATAATTGTATGATTCGTTTATCATATGTGTGATATTTCAAAGTCCTATCCAGCCCCTTTTCAGCTATACGTTTTCTTTCTTGTACATGTTCCAAATAATACTCCGCTTTTTGTATAAACTCCGATGCACTATTAAAAGTTTCTATTTCAACACCTGGTATGTAATGCTTTGCTACATCTGGGCGTATATCAGTTAATTGAAAAGAACCTACGGCATTAATTTCAAACGTCCTATTATTTACTGAATATGCTTGGATATTTGCAGAGTTACAATTCAATTCCTGATCAATTAGTGAACGATGCAAATTTATATTGATTTTAGTAGATACGTAAAATTGTAACGCATCTTCATACTTTGCAAGTGGCAAGAGTTGTATTTTATCCTTTAACCTTTCATAATTCTTTAACTTCTCCCAACCGAACCCTACAATTTTTGTGTTTTTTTCTGCTAAATACTCTGAAATAGAATCAACAAAGTTAATTCTATTTTCAAATGCTGTGCCTATAAAACTAAGATCATACTTATATGTATCTTCTTTAAGAGAAGGTTTAAATACCTCGTGATTCGCTGCTAAAGGAAGATGAAACACATTCTTACATCCTATCGCCCTATAAAACTTGATACAATTTAAATCTTGCGTAAATATGTAATCATAATACGGAACAAGATTTTGTGTTACATCCGTATAATAAGGATCATCTGTTAGCCAAAGCCCAGTAGTAAACCCTGCCTTTTTTAAGAATGGCATAATATGATAAAATTCTTCACTTAAACCGCTTAGTACCAAAATAAAATCTGGTCTCATTTTTAACGCGGTTTTTATAGCTTTTTCCGGACTCACCATACTTGTATCGCTGTTTACCTTTTGTAAACTATTCAAAATTGCTGCTTCGATCATTGGATAATAAAAAGGAATTCCCGATTGAATAAATAAAATTTTCTTAGGAGTATTGCCTTTCATGTCATTTCCCCCTATTTCTACATAATCAAAGCGCACAAAAATTATCAGGCTTTATTCATTTTCGTGACATCTTACTTTACATGTATAAGCACCGTTTATGTCCATTATGTTGAACTTCCCTTATTTTATCGGCTGATGAAATTTTTGAAGGTGATGCTTCTTGTAACATTGTTTCCTCTTCTTTAGAAGCTGTCACAAAGGGAATAAAATTAGGGTATATTCAGCCAAATTATTAACCATAGAAAATGAATACATAAAAGAAAGAGCCTACTCGTATGATATGATCCCCTTATAGTAGACAGGAAAAAGAAAGCACATTAACCTGTTTACTATGGAGGGGATTTTTCTGT